>MHEA01000051.1:8455-13576 GCA_001805085.1 Nitrospirae bacterium GWC2_57_9 | reverse complement strand
AAGGTCCTGAGCCAACTCGTGCGCCTGGCTTACGACAAGGAAACGCTCGCCGGCTGGCGGGCGATCAAGGCCATAGGACGGTCGGCAAAAGAGATGGTCAACAAAGATTATGCATTCCTGCGCGAGACCATCCGAAAGCAGCTCTGGAGCCTCAATGACGAGTCGGGCGGCATCGGCTGGTCAGCCCCCGAGATCGTCGGCGAGATCGTGGGCTGTGCCCCCGACCGGTTCAGGGATATCATCCCCCTCCTGGCACAGGTGTATGATGTCGACGAAGTCGTCTTCCGGCCGGGGGTCCTTTATGCCTTGGCCACGATAGCAGAGGTCCTTCCAACTGCCGTTGAACCCTATACGAACTTGGCCGTAAAGGCACTTTCCGACGAGAATGCGATGGTTCGGGTGCGCGGTCTCGAAATAATCAGGCTCCTGCGTGATTTATTAAGCGATACGGACCGGGCAGCGGTTATGCGTGAGATGCCCCGGCTATTATCTGACCAATCAGAAGTATGGATCTATAAGAATAGTCATTTTATTAATTTACAAGTGAAAGAAGCAGCAGAAGAAACAGTATAAGACGTATAAGTGGGGAATTGTTGTATAATTAACGGCAAAAGTGGGATAATTCGTCATACTAGGTTAAAGCATTTTAAAATAAAATGCTTTTTTTAATTCACATAAACTTGACAATGATGCACTCAGGTTTTATAATATCATCACTATAATAGTGCGGGGTAAAATATGGCTACTGAAACGAAAAGGGACTATTACGATATTCTAGGACTCAAAAAAGGCGCATCCGACCCTGATATCAAGAAGGCTTTCCGGAAACTGGCGCGGAAATATCACCCGGACGTGAATCCCGGGGACAAGAATGCCGAGCATAAGTTCAAAGAGATGAACGAGGCCTACGAGGTGCTTTCTGATCCCAAGAAGCGGGAGCAGTATGATCAGTTCGGGCATGCGGCATTCAGCGGCGGGTATGGCCCGGGCGGACCGGGTCAGGGTACTGCTGGGTTTAGCGGCTTCGAAGGGTTTGGCCGGGGCGGCGGAGCGGAGCATTTCCGGTCAGGCGGTTTCGAGGGTTTTGAGGATATCTTCGGAGGCATGTTCGGCGATCGGGTGAGGCCGCGTGGCCCTGCAAAAGGCGAGGATATCACCTATTCCGTCGAAGTCGACCTGGAAGATGCCATATTCGGCAAGACCATGCAGGTCGATCTTCAACGGGAAGTCGCCTGTTCGACCTGCGCCGGAACAGGAGCGCAGCCGGGCACGGCGCCCCGGACCTGCCCAACCTGCCAGGGAGCCGGCACCGTATCGCAAGGCCGCGGAATCATGCAGATGGTCCAGCCCTGTCCTACCTGTCATGGGAACGGTACGATCAATCCAAACCCGTGCCGAACCTGCAGCGGCAGGGGCGTGCTGCCCCGGTCGGAACGGATCAATGTAAAGATCCCCCCTGGGGTGGACAACGGGTCCAAGATAAGAGTTTCCGGCATGGGCGGTCCGGGTGAAAAGGGCGGCCAGGCCGGGGATATCTATATCATCACGAGGGTCCGGCCTCACTTTTATTTCGAGCGCAAGGGTGACAATCTGTATTCCACGGCGCGGGTGACCGTGAAAGAGGCCGCCTTGGGGGAAAAGATCGAGATCCCGACCGTGGACGGCGTGGTATCGCTCAAGCTCCCCGAGGGGGTACAGACCGGGCAGCAGATGAAATTGAAAGGAAAGGGAGTTCCCCATCTCGGCGGCGGAGGGGCAGGCGATCATTACGTCACCGTCCAGGTGGTAACACCGACAGGCCTCAGCGACCGGGAAAAGGAACTGGTCCGGGAGTTCGACCGGCTGAACGGGATCGACCCGCGAAAGGATGTTACCTTCCGGGGGTTCAGGAAGAGGGCCTAATTCCGTCGAGCTTGCACTAAACTGGAAATAGGGAGAGATGAGGTATGGCTGCACGCGGACATAGACTGTTCATGATCAGCGTTGTTTCTGAAATGCTGGGCATTCATCCTCAGACGCTTCGGATCTATGAGCGGGAAGGATTCATCAAGCCCAAGAGGACCGGGGGAAATACGAGGCTCTATTCCGAGGAAGACGTGGAGAAACTGGAGATGATCCTTCGCCTGACGCGGGAGCTCGGCGTGAACCTCGCCGGAGTCGAGGTGATCCTTTCCATGCGCGAGAAGATGGAGCAGATGCAGCGCGAGATGGAGGAGACGATACAACAATTACGCGGTGAACTGGAGCGGCAGATGCGCCGCCAGGAGGAGACCAGGAACGCGCTGGTGCCCTTCAGAAGGGTTATGATCACGAGGGACGAGTAGGGCTTAGGTTTGATCTATTCAGTGACGACTCATCCCCGTCGTTTCGGGAGGAACTATGGCACGGTTTGACAAATTGACATTAAAAGCACAGGAGGCTGTCCAGGCAGCGCAGGATAGCGCCTCTAAAAGGCATCATCAGCAGGTCGACGTGGAGCACCTGCTGATCGCGTTGCTTGACCAGACGGATGGTGTTGTCCTTCCGCTGTTGAAAAAACTGGGAGCGGATCCCGGGAGGCTGCGGGACGCGATCGAGGACGCTCTCACGGCGCTGCCCCGGGTAGAGGGACTGGTCCAGATCTATCTTGCGCCCCGGCTGGGCAAGTTGTTCGAGCGGGCCGAGGAGGAGGCAGACCGGCTGAAGGACGAGTATATCAGCACGGAGCATCTGCTGATCGCGGCGACCGAGATAGAAGGCGCCGCCCGGGACATCCTGGTCCGGTTCGGCGTAACGAGGGACAAGATCTTCGCGGTCCTCGTGGATATCCGCGGAAGCCAGCGGGTGACCGACCAGAACCCGGAGGACAAATACCAGGCCCTGACGCGCTACGGCCGCGACCTGACAGAGATGGCGCGGCGGGGCAAGCTCGACCCGGTGATCGGCAGGGACGAGGAGATCAGGCGCGTGGTCCAGGTGCTCTCCCGCCGCACCAAGAACAATCCTGTCCTGATCGGGGAGCCGGGCGTAGGCAAGACCGCCATTGTCGAAGGCCTTGCGCAGCGGGTCATCAGCGGCGACGTGCCGGAAGGGCTCAAGAACAAGCGCGTCGTGGCGCTGGACATGGGCGCGCTCGTGGCAGGCGCCAAGTATCGCGGCGAATTCGAAGACCGGCTCAAGGCGGTCTTGAAGGAAGTGACCGAGGCCAGCGGCGAAATCATCCTATTCATCGACGAGCTGCATACCGTAGTGGGAGCCGGAGCTGCCGAAGGCTCCATGGACGCATCGAACATGCTCAAGCCGGCTCTTGCCCGCGGCGAGCTTCGCTGCGTCGGCGCAACCACCCTGAACGAGTACCGCAAATACATCGAAAAGGACCCGGCCTTGGAGCGCCGGTTCCAGCCGGTCGTGGTCGGGGAACCTTCCGTGGAGGACACGATCTCGATCCTGCGCGGTCTGAAGGAGCGTTACGAGGTGCATCACGGGGTGAAGATAAAGGATTCGGCGCTGGTTAGCGCTGCAGTCCTCTCGCACCGGTATATCGCGGACCGCTTCCTGCCGGACAAGGCCATCGACCTGGTCGATGAGGCTGCCTCGCGGCTCCGGATGGAGATCGACAGCATGCCGGCCGAGCTCGACGAGGTGGAGCGCAGGATCCGGCAGCTCGAGATCGAGCGGGAGGCGGTGAAGAAAGAGCAGGATCCCGGCTCGCAGGAACGGCTGGCGAAGATCGAGAAGGAGATCGCTGAGCTGTCGGAAAAGAGAAGCGGACTGCGCGCCCAATGGCATGCCGAGAAAGAGGCCATCCAGAACATCGGCGGCCTCAAGGAGCAGATGGAGCAGACGAAGAGAGACGCCGAGAAAGCGGCCCGGGAAGGCAATCTCGGGCGTGCGGCGGAGCTCCGGTACGGAAGACTGCTGGAACTGCAAAAACAGCTCGATGCAGCGTCCGTCCGCTTGAGCGATCTGCAGGCACATGTCAGGATCCTGAAGGAAGAGGTCGATGAGGAGGACATAGCAGAGATCGTAGCAAAGTGGACCGGCATCCCCGTGACCCGAATGCTGGAAGGGGAGATGCAGAAACTGCTGCATATGGAGGAGCGGCTGACGATGAGGGTCGTGGGCCAGGAAGAGGCGATCCGGGTGGTGTCCGATGCCGTCAGGCGGGCTCGCGCAGGAATCCAGGACCCGAACAGGCCTATCGGCAGCTTTATCTTCATGGGGCCGACCGGTGTCGGCAAAACGGAACTGGCGAGGGGGCTGGCGGAATTCCTCTTCGATGACGAGCAGGCCATGGTCCGGATCGATATGTCGGAATATCAGGAGCGCCACACAGTCTCCCGTTTGATCGGTGCGCCTCCCGGCTACGTGGGGTACGAGGAGGGAGGTCAACTCACGGAAGCAGTGCGCAGGAAGCCCTACTCCGTAATTCTCTTCGACGAGATCGAGAAGGCCCATCCCGAGGTATTCAATGTGCTGCTTCAGCTGCTCGATGACGGGAGGCTGACGGACGGACAGGGCAGGACCGTGGACTTCAAGAACACGGTCGTGATCATGACCTCCAACATCGGGAGCCAGTATATCCAGGACCTCCAGAACGACGAGAATGAGATGAGACAGCGCGTCACCGAGGTGATGCGCCAGCACTTCAAACCGGAGTTCCTGAACCGGGTGGACGACATCATTATCTTCCATCCTCTTGATGCCGGTGTTCTGAAGCAGATCGTTACGATCCAGATCGCGACTGTCCAGAAAAGGCTGGCGGACAAAAAGGTCGAGCTGGAGATCACGGAGCAGGCCAAAGAACTCATGGCCGAAGAAGGCTTTGATAGGGTCTACGGCGCCAGACCGCTGAAACGGGTGATCCAGCGGGACGTACTGAACCCGCTGGCCTCAAGGATCCTGTCAGGAGAGATAAGAGAAGGATCGCGGGTCATTGTGGACCGTGAGGACCGGCACCTGGTATTCCGGCCGGCAGGACAGGCGGCGGTTACTCGCTAAAGGGCGGGGCAGGCTGATGCTCGAAAATGCAACTGTTTATGAAGCTGAGAAGGATCTCCTGAGGACCTTCTCAGCTTTTTCAACTTTATGCAACACAAAAAAGAGGGAAAGCAAAAAGTTTCTGGAAGGAAAAATAAGATT
>MHEA01000051.1:7616-8440 GCA_001805085.1 Nitrospirae bacterium GWC2_57_9 | reverse complement strand
TACTTACGTACAAGAAACTTGCGGGTTTTCAGGATGCTCAAGAAAAAGAAGAAGAAAAAAACGGCCGGTCTGAGGCCACAAAGAAAAAGCAGGGCTGACGCCGTAAAGGATATTAAATCCCTTTTATCCCGAAAGCTCACTGAAACCCACCTGTTTTACGAAGTGGGGCGCATTATTGCCTCTGAGCTCGAGCCGATCGATCTGATCAAGAAGATCATTACAGCCATCGCAAAGGCCATGGAGTTCGAAGCTGCTTCGGTGTACGTGGTCAAAAAGGATATGACCGGCCTGGATCCGCTTTATCTCAGCCCATCCCTTTCCCTGCAGGTTCCTCCCGCACCCATCTATTTCGACAATGGAGCACCGGGTGCCATCGCCGCGAGCGGTGAACCGTTCTTCCTGGAAGATATACAGTCCTATGACAGCTTCTTGCATCATCCCGACGAGGCAAAGCAGACCGGCTGTTATATCGGGATCCCGCTCAAGAACGAGAACCGCATCGTAGGCGTCATGGGGTTCAGCCACAGCACGGCTTCATCCTTCAAAGTGGAGCATTTTGATCTGCTTCGCACAGTCTCCCACCTTATATCTGCAGGCATTGAAAAGGCCGAACTCTTCAGGAAGACCTTGGAGCTGTCACGGGTGGATGAACTGACGGGCATGCTCAATTACCGGGTCCTGCTGGAAAAGATCGAGGAGGAAGAGCGGCGGCAGGTCAGGTCCGGACATGATTTTTCTTTTATCATGGTGGATATCGACGACTTCAAACGCATCAACGACCGTTACGGCCATCTGGAAGGCAGCAGGCTGATCGCGCAGATGGG
>MHEA01000051.1:4900-7605 GCA_001805085.1 Nitrospirae bacterium GWC2_57_9 | reverse complement strand
GGTACGGCGGCGAGGAGTTTTCGATCCTGCTGGCGGAGACGGTCATGGAGGAGGCTTTCGCGGTCGCGGAACGCGTTCGCAAAGCGATCGAGGAGTACCCCTTCTCGGTAAAGGTGGCCCATCCGTCGGAGCAGGTGACCGTGAGCCTGGGCGTTGCTACGATGAACCCCGGGGGCGGGAAGACCATCGTAGAATTGATGAACGAAGCGGATTTCGCGCTTTATCGCTCAAAAGCGTCGGGAAAGAACAGGGTCACCCGTTTCAGCGAGGACTGCATCATGCCGGGAACGGTCCGATCGGAACAGGGCAAGCCCTCGACCGGCGAGGACTAAAAACACCCGAGCTGGCAGGCGGAGATCTTGATCTTCAGCTCATTGCACAGGGCGCCGACCTCCCCGAGCGACATGCCCGCGTCCCGGGCAAGGTCATGCGCCTTTTCACAGCTCAACCGGCCGTTCACGGCCGCGTTCCGTATCGATTGGATCATCTGTTCCCGCGTCATGCTTCCTCCTTTTACCCGACATCATAACCGATGCCTCTGCCGCTTGCAACAGGTGAAGCGTCTGCCCGGACTTCGCCGTGAAGAACGGGTTGACTTGTCTCCGGCACTCGGATAAAATGTGCCATCAAACAGCAAGGAGGAACAACACATGGCCCAATTGTACGATGCGATCATCATAGGCTCCGGCCCGGCAGGCCTGACCGCTGCCCTCTATCTGGGGAGGGCCGGCCAGAAGAGCATCGTGCTCGAAAAGGACTTTGTGGGAGGCTATACCGCAAAGATCGCCCATATCGAGAACTATCCCGGATACGAGATGATCAACGGTATGGACCTTACCCAGATCATGGCAAAGCAGGCGGAAAAGTTCGGCGCCACCATCGTCTATCCCGTTGAGGTGGTGGACATGGAACTGAAGGGCGATGTCAAACGGGTGCGGACGCGCGACGAGGTATACGAGGCCCACGCGGTGATCATCGCGATAGGCGTGGCCCGAAAGAAGCTCGAAGTGCCCGGGGCCAAGGAATTCCTGGGCAAAGGGGTTTCCTACTGCGCAACCTGCGACGGCAATTTTTTCCGGGGACGAAACCTCGCGGTCGTCGGTTCCGACGATGAAGCCGCCGAGGAAGCCCTTCACCTTGCCGAGCTTGCCGCAAAGGTCACGATCGTTCCCCCCAAGGAGCTCGATATCGTGGCCGCGGTCATGGACCGGCTCAGGTCAAAACCGAACGTGGAGATCCTGCCCGTCTCAAAAGTCCATTCGATTATCGGCGATGAGCTGGTGACCGGCCTCAAGATCTCCCGGAACGGAGAGGACCAGGTCCTTTCCGTCGAGGGCGTCTTCATCGCGATGGGCTCGACCCCGATCTCGCAGCTCATCCTTCGCGCAGGCGGACAGACCGACGACCGCGGCTGCCTGATCGTGGACAAACATCAGCGAATGAACCTGGACGGCGTGTTCGCAGCGGGCGACTGCACCTGCGGCGGCATGCAGATCGTTGCCGCTGCCGGTGAAGGCTCGGTGGCCGGTATGCGGGCTGCTTCGTATATCCGCAAAACCAAGGCAAAAGCCGAAGGAAAATAATCAATCCATCCCGCTTTTTTTCCCGCGCGGCAGGCCGTAACCTCTGATGCCTGCCGCCACTTTTATTTCAGCGCGAGGGAACTCATGACCCTGAAAGACATGCTCGGACGGACCGGCGTCATCTCCCGGGAAGAAGCCTGCAGGGTCCTGGAAGAACGCTTCGTGGTCCCCAGCCTGACCGTGGAAGAGATCGCGATCAACCGCGCGCTCGGCCGGGTTCTTGCCCTCGCCTGCACCGCCCCCGTCGACCTCCCGGAATTCGATCGCTCAACCATGGACGGATATGCCGTAAACGCCGCAGATACCTTCGGCGCGGCCGAATCCCGGCCCGCGCTGCTGAGGGTCGCCGGTGATATTCCCATGGGCACGCTTCCGGCCCGCGGCATCGGCAAAGGTGAATGCATGAAGATCGCGACGGGCGGGGCCCTTCCACCGGGCGCCGATGCCGTCGTCATGTTCGAGCAGACCCAGCCGGTCGACCAGGCGAACATCGAGGTCGTCAAGCCCGTCGCGCCCCTCGAGAACGTGGTCCGCCGGGGCGAGGACATCAGCAGGGGCGAGGTCATTCTGAGCAACGGGCATCGTATCCGGCCCCAGGACATGGCTGCACTCGCAGGCGTAGGCATCACCCGGATCAGCGTATTCCAAAAACCGAAGGTCGCGATCATTTCAACGGGCAATGAGATCGTTCCCGCTGAGGCGGTTCCCGGGCCCGGCCAGATACGGGACAGCAACTCCTATAACCTGGAAGGTCTGATCGAGTCCTCCGGCGGGATGCCGGTCAGGGTCGGCATCATCCGCGACGAATACGAAGCGCTGAGAGCGGCACTGGACCGGGCCATCATTGAAAACAGCCTGGTCCTGATGACCGGCGGCAGCTCGGTAGGCACTGCCGACCTGTCGGCCAAGGTCATCAACGACGCGGGGCAGCCGGGCGTCCTGGTGCATGGTGTTGCGGTGAAACCGGGGAAACCGCTCATCGCCGGGCTTGCCGGTCCACCCGGCCGCCAGGTTCCGATTTTCGGCCTGCCAGGCCACCCTGCCGCGGTCAGCATCTGCTTCGAACTGTTTGTAAAACCGTTCCTGTCACGCCTGACCGGCGAGGTCCCTCATCCCGCCCTC
>MHEA01000051.1:0-4839 GCA_001805085.1 Nitrospirae bacterium GWC2_57_9 | reverse complement strand
CGGGTCGCGAAGAACATGTGCGGGTCACCCTGGAACGAAGAGAGGACGGCCTGTGGGCCCGCCCCGTGTTCGGGGCCTCGGGTCTGATCACCACGCTGGTGAAAGCGCTCGGAACCGTCACCATACCCGTGAATAAGATCGGCATCGAGGCGGGGGAGGAAGTGAAAGTAAAACTGTTCTGACGGCGGAACTGCAAGACAGAAAGCGAATACACGATGGCCTACAAACAAAAAAAATACCTGGACAATATTTCGCTCGCGGAAGCGGTTCAGAAGTTCAACGAGGCCTTGAAGGCAGCCCGGTTCGCTGCGCCGCTGGCAGGTGAAAAGGTCCCCGTCGGGGAGGCCCTCGGCCGGGTAACGTCGGAAGCAGTGATCGCGAAAATCTCCTCGCCCTTCTATCATTCAGCCGCAATGGACGGCTATGCTGTCCGGTTCATCGAGACCTTCGGAGCATCCGAGACAAGGCCCAAGCGCCTGCCGGTCCCGTCCCAGGCAGTTCCCGTGGACACCGGCGATCCGCTTCCGGAAGGGTTCGATGCGGTCATCATGATCGAGCATGTCGAGAAGATCTCCCCCGCCGAGATCGAGATCCTGGGGCCGGCGACCCCCTGGCAGCATGTGCGCCTCGTGGGAGAGGACATCGTTGCAACGGAGCTGATCATTTCCGAGAACCATTTGGTCCGCCCCGTTGATATGGCCGCCATGATCGCAAGCGGCCATACCGAGGTCTTTGTCCGGCGCAGGCCGGTGGTATCCGTCATACCCACGGGCACCGAACTGGTGGAGCCCGGGTGCGCGCCGGGCAGGGGAGACATCATTGATTTCAACTCGACCATGCTGTCGGCCTTGGTCGTCGAATGCGGCGCCCATGCGGTCCGGAAGGGCATCGTCAAGGACGATCCGGGCCTTCTCCGCCAGTCCCTTCTCCAGGCGGTTACCGGCTCCGACCTGGTGGTCATCAATGCCGGGTCTTCCGCGGGCAGGGAGGACTTCACGGCCGATATCATCGCCGAATTGGGGCAGGTGATCGTCCATGGCGTATCCATCAAGCCGGGCAAGCCGGTCATCCTGGCCATCATCAAAGGCAAACCCGTGATCGGCATTCCGGGGTATCCGGTCTCCGCGGCGCTCACGTTCGGGCTTTTTGTGAAGCCGGTCCTCTACGCAATGCTAGGTCTCCCGGAGCCCGCGGCCGAGACCGTGACCGCCCGGCTGAGCAGGCAGGTCGCCTCCTCGCTGGGGCAGGAGGAGTTCGTCCGCGTGAAACTGGGGAGCGTGGGCGGGAACCTGATTGCCACCCCCGTGACCCGGGGAGCGGGCGCACTTATGTCCCTCGTCCGTGCCGACGGCGTCATCCGCGTGCCCGCCCAGAGCGAGGGCATTGCGGCGGGCCACGAAATTGCCGTACAGCTCCTGCGATCGAGCAGCGACATCGCGAACACGATCGTCTGCATCGGCTCCCATGACAATGCGCTGGATGTGCTGGGCAATTATCTGAAGAAAAAGCACCCGCGTTTCTCCCTTTCCTCGGCCCACGTCGGCAGCATGGGCGGTCTTCTTGCGCTCAAGCGGGGCGAGGCGCACCTCGCAGGCACCCATCTCCTGGACGAGGAGACCGGCGAGTATAACGTGGGAGTTATCGGGAAACTGCTTCCCGGAGTTCCCCTGGTCCTCGTGAACCTCGTCTACCGGACCCAGGGCTTTCTGGTCAGGAAGGGCAACCCGAAAGGCATCAAAGGGTTCGAAGACCTCGTCCGGGCGAACGTCGTGTTCGTGAACCGCCAGGCAGGAGCGGGCACCCGTCTGCTGACCGATCTTTACCTCAGGAAATTCAATATTGACCCCAAAGACGTAAACGGGTATATTCACGAGGAATACACGCATATGGCAGTCGCCGCTGCAGTCTCATCGGGCGCCGCCGACACCGGGATTGCGGTCCTTTCCGCCGCCCAGGCGCTCGATCTCGATTTCCTTCCCGTGGCCCGGGAGCGATACGACCTCGCCATCCTTCAGCAGTTCTCTGATACCCCGATGATGCAGGCGCTGCTAGCGATCATCCGGGAGGACCGGGAGTTCCGTGACAAAATCATCTCCCTTGGGGGCTACGATGCGAGCGATATGGGCCGGGTCATCAGAATTTTTGCATAAACTGTTCTTCAATTTTGTCCGTGGAGGTAATAATGTTCTCAGCAGCTGCAGTGCCCGGGGCCGGCTCCGGTGTTTTCGGTCTCTTCATGGAGTCGGGATGGGTCGGCAAGGGAATAGTCATCATCCTGCTCGGCTTCTCCATTGCTTCCTGGGCCATTATTCTCGTCAAGTACCAGTATCTCAGAAGGGCGGAAAAAGAATCCCGGGATTTCATGGCGACGTTCAGGAAAACGCGCGTACTTCCTGAACTGCAGAAGCAGGCCGAAACCAAGAAATACAGCCCCCTGGCGACCTTGTTCCTGGAAGGGAACCGCGAAGCGGATACGATCCTTAAATCGCTTCCCAACGGCAAAATGAGCGAGGAGGACCGTCCCTCGATCGAGCAGGAGATCGATCGTGCGCTCAGGGTTACTACCCAGGATGAGATAGCCTATCTTGAACGGTACCTCGCATTCCTCGGCACCACCGGGACCGTTGCGCCGCTTCTCGGTCTTTTCGGCACCATCTGGGGGATCATGGACTCCTTTTACGGCATCGGGTTGAAGGGGGCGGGAGATATCGGCGCCCTCGCGCCCGGTCTTGCCGGCGCACTCGTCACGACCATCGCCGGGTTGTTCGTCGCTATTCCCACTGTCGTCGCTTACAACTATTTCGCCGAGAAGATACGCGATATCGCCACCCGCATGGATTCTTTCTCCCTTGAGTTCCAGAGCTTCATTCAACGCAGCCTTATCGGGAGAGCATCATGAATGGACAGCGCCGCGGAAGCCACATCGTCCGCGAGATCAACATAATTCCGCTGCTTGATCTGGTGCTGACGGTCCTGTTCTTCTACATGGTCGTTTCTCCGATGATGAGCCGCGGTCTCGATGTCAACCTTCCCAAATCGGAATCCAACACGGTCAAGCCGGAAGACCGGATCGTGCTGACCGTGACCCGGGCTCAGGAGGTTTTCGTGGAAAAAGAGCGGGTCGACATTGCGAAGCTGAAACCGGTCCTGGATTCCATCCGGAAATCCAAACCCCAGATCAACGTGTATCTCCGGGCGGATCGCGACGCGCCTTACGGAGCGGTGGTGCAGGTCATGGACGTGGTCAAGCGGGCAGGGATCGACAAGCTCGGCATGGTGACCGAGGCCACGGGAGGCGAGACCGGCCAATGAAGCTGTATTCAGGGAAGAGGCTCGGTCAGTCGAGGCAGGAACTGACGACAGCAATCTTCTTTTCATTTTTTTTTCATGTGGTATTTTCAATCGCGGCACTCCTTTTTTACACGGTCACACCCAGAACCTTTAACCCGCCTTTGTATGCAGTGAAACTGATCAGTTTGCCGCCGGACCAGACATCCGGTCCGCAATCGCAGCCCCGGCCTGCTCCTGAACCGGAGGTGAAGCCTGCGGCAAAACAGAAGCAGAAAAAGGCGGTTCCCCGGGCCCGGCGGTCCGAAAAAAAGAGCTCTATTCCTGAACTGGCCGCTTCAAAACAGAAAAAACAGCCGGACCAGCCGAAGACCGCCGTCGATGTTCCCGCGGAGCCGGCAGCGCAGGGTGCGGCAAAGGTGGAAAATGTCGCCATAGCGACAACGCAGCAGGATTTCAAGTTCGGCTGGTACCTGGAGCTCATTCGCGACAAGATAGGGCAGCACTGGAATCCTCCGCCGGATGCGAGCGAAGCGAAGGTCCGGGTCGTTTTTTCGATCAACCGCTCGGGCTGGGTAGGAGAGGTAAATCTTGACGCCGACCAGTCGAGCGGCACGTTCGGGTTCAAGCAGGCAGGTGTCCGTGCAGTCCGCGCCTCGAACCCGTTCCCTCCGTTGCCCGAAGATTTTTCAAAACAAACGCTCGAGTTTACCGCGGATTTGATGGCTGTGGATTAGACCTCGATCGAGATAGTGTTACCATGATGACGATGAAACGGTTTATTATTATCGCGCTCGGCCTGGTGATGGTCTGGTCGACCTCAGCCGAGTCCCAATATTACCTTGGTGTCATACGGGGTGAGAGCAAAAAGATACCCATTGTCGTGCTCGACATCGCGAACGCGGCCGGGGACGAGAAGCTGCGCTCCCTAGCTCTTGACGTCCTCCAGGCCGACCTTCGCCGGTCCCAGGTCTTCGAGGTGATGGATCCCGCCAAGCTGGATCTTGTCCACCTGGCTCAGACAGAACCTGCCGAAGCATTGATCAGACGGGCAGGGACGTTCGGGATCAGCGGAGTGATCTGGGCAAGCCTCGGGGAAAAAAGCGGCCAGCTTCAGCTGAGCGGCAGGCTCTACGACGCGGTCTCGGGCATGAAAATGACCGGCAAGGAGTATTTCGGCAATGAGGCCACGTTCCGGCGCATGATCCATACGTTCGCCGACGAGATCGTCTCGCGGTATACGGGTGAAAAAGGCGTGGCCCGGACCCGGATCGCCTTTGTTTCGGACAAGACCAGGAACAAGGAACTCTATGTCATGGACTATGACGGACAGAACGCGATGAAGGTCACCGCCGATCGCTCCATCTGCCTCTCGCCGGCCTGGACCGCGGACGGCAAGGTTATCGCTTATGTCTCCTACCGGGACCGTAACCCGGATCTGTACGCGCTTGATATGGAGACAGGAAAACGCTGGAAGATATCCGGCAGCGAGGGCCTGAACATCTCCCCGGCCTGGTCTCCCAAGGGGAAGCGGCTGGCCGTTGCCTTGAG
>MHEA01000050.1:7377-7629 GCA_001805085.1 Nitrospirae bacterium GWC2_57_9 | reverse complement strand
ACAGAATTTGAAGGTGATTAAAAAAGATATTTAAATTCCATGCCGAATTGGGAATATCTGGTATCCTTCTCCCTGTCCTGAAACTCGAAACTCGGAGAAATTCCAAGAGAGCGGGTAATAAAGTAAGTCCCGCCGATTCCGAAAATATTTGCTTTTATGTCGCCTGTTTGATCTATGGTGTCTATCCTGAATGCCTCGTTTCCGCGTGCAATGTAAGTAAAAATTTTATCGTTATCATTAATAAACCATGTT
>MHEA01000050.1:6582-7293 GCA_001805085.1 Nitrospirae bacterium GWC2_57_9 | reverse complement strand
AGGTTTCCATATGGATAGTATTCGCCTGCTACTGACATCCCGTACACGTCTGCGTCCTTATAATGAGACAGGTTGAGACCGGCAGAGAGTACAGTAGAGGAGACTACAGGGTAAGCAAGCTCCAGGTACCCGGAAACAATCGGGAAAATTTGCGCTCCAGGAGCAATGCCGAGTTCAGCCGACAAATTCAATTTTTCAGTTAATGCTGAAGAAAAACCGCCCAGAAGTCTGCCATCTGTTTCGTTGAATCGGTTAAGATAATCAAATTGTCCGTACAGCGTGTACTTTTTGTCTGGTTTATATCTAAGTCCTGCGTATACGTTATGACCATCTGTGTTATTGTTAATATTTAAAAAATAATAGCCGGTATAGTATTCAAGTGTGCGTATATTCATGGCTTCTTTTTTAATTCCTGTTGCATCATTATCCAGGGGGTTGCTTCTTAAAATTTTATCAGCATACTCTATAGTTTCCCGTTTTTTCTGCGACCAGAGATTGTATCTTGCAAGTCTGATTAATATTTCTTTCTCATTCGGATTTTTTTTAAGCGCCCTGTCCAGTATCTCTATAGCCTTGTCATAATCTTTTTGCCAGGCATATGTATCCCCAAGACCAATTAAGGCTTCAATGTTCTCAGGGTCCTTTGAGAGCGCTTCATTATAAATATCCCTTGCATCCATATATTTGCCCATCCAGCTTAGTACTCTTGCT
>MHEA01000050.1:0-6482 GCA_001805085.1 Nitrospirae bacterium GWC2_57_9 | reverse complement strand
CTTCTTTCTCGGCCGGTGTCGCTGCAGCCGCAAGCTTTGCGTTCAGGTCTGCTTTTTTCCCGTCCAGGCTCGCAGGCAAGCCCTTTATGTCCGCGTCGAGTTTGTCCGCCTGCGCTTTCCAGAGAGCCATGACCTCGATCTCTTTAGTGTCAGCATTGATCGCCTTTTCCTTGGCATCGATCTTCTGGAGCACCTGGCCGTATGCGATCTCGGAGATCGGATTGCCCGTTGCCTTGTAGGACATCACGGTAGGCGGGATCAGGTATGCAACGATCAGGATGATATACTGCGCAACCTGCGTCCAGGTAACGGCCTTCATGCCGCCGAGCATCGAGCAGACCAGGATGCCGGCCAGACCCACGAAGACGCCTACGCCGAAATCGAGGTTCAGGAACCGGGACATGATGATGCCGACGCCCGTGACCTGCGCGATCAGGTAGGTGAAGGAAGCAGTGATGGCAGCCAGGATGCCGATGGAACGGGCGGCATTGCCGCCGTACCGGGCGCCGAGAAAGTCAGGAATCGTGTACTGGCCGAATTTCCGGAGGTAGGGGCCGAGGAACACGGCAAGCAGCACATAGCCGCCGGTCCAGCCCATGATGTAGGCAAGGCCGTCATAGCCCAGTCCGAAAATGGTGCCGGCCATGCCGATGAACGAGGCTGCGGACATCCAGTCCGAACCGGTTGCCATGCCGTTGAAGATAGCCGGGACCGAGCGCCCGGCAACATAATATTCCGAGATCTTGGCCGTCCTGGACGCAATACCGATCATTGCATAAAGGCCGATCGTGATACCCATGTACGTGTAACCGATTGCCTTGGGCGACATGCCGAAATATGCCTCAGCGATACCGAGCAGGATCACGAATACGATGAATCCGCCCGTGTACATGCCGTAGATCTTGCCTAAATTATCGAGAAAAGATTTGCTTCCCACATTCGACATTCCCATTTATTCTTCCTCCTCAACGCCGAATTCTTTGTCCGCCTTGTTCATCCTGGCCGCATACCAGAAGATGAGCACGACGAAGATGATCAGCGATCCCTGGGCGCCCATGTAATATCCCATGGGGAACCCGAGGATCACGATCTGGTTCAATTGGGGCGCGAAGAACGCGCAGACGTAGGTAACGACGAACCAGATGCCCATGATGATCGCCGTGAGTCGCACGTTCACGGCCCAGTACTGCTTCAACTTGTCTTTGTCGAGACCTTGCAACTCTTTAGCCATTTGCAACCTCCTCCATTGATAATGTGAAATTTGCAATTTGAACTTCGAATTTCTTTGTTTATATTCACCCCCTCCCCCTATGGTTTTCCTATTCTCAGAAGGTCCTTGACGGTGCTGACGCCCAGGGGCGGCAGTGCACTCAGAAACCGTTGAAAGAGCTGCGCAGTAACGAAGGCGTCGGCCAGCGCATTGTGAGCGTTCGTTACCGGGATATTGTGCTTTTTCGCCAGGGAGAAGAGGTCGTTCTCGCCTGCGTCCCGAAAGTCCCGCGCAGCAGCGCTGGTCTGGTTCTGGATCCAGGTCTGCAGCCGCCACGTATCGACCGCCGGCTGGTCGATCCGGCGCTCCTGAAGCCTCTTGCATTCCCGGTTCAGGAACGCCAGGTCGAGGGAAACGAAATGGCCGACCACGACGCACCCCTCGCAGAACCTCCGAAATTCATCGAGGACGCTGCAGATCGAAGGCTTGTTCTCGACTTCCGAGGGCGTAATCCCGTGAACGAGTACGCTGGCAGAGGTCAGCGACGTTTCGGGGCTGACCATGAGGTCGAGCGTCCTTCCCAGGTGTATCCTTCCCCCCGTCATCCTGACGGCCCCGATGGAGACGATGGAATCCTTCTTCACATCCAGGCCGGTCAGCTCGGTATCAAGCACCACGTAGCAGACTTCGTCAATGGGGGCGCACAGGTCCAGCACTGTTTCGTCCTCAAGAACGAGATGGGTCCTGTTTATGCCGAAAAAACCGAACATCGTTCCCTGTTATCCTCCAACCATTCCCGGTCCGTACTGGTCGATGATGCCTTCCTGCATCCGTGAAATGACCTGGAACGATTCCTTCAGGATCCTCTTCTCCAGGTTGCTCAATTTGCTCGGGTTGATGAAGTTATCCGGGTTCTCGCCCCGCTCCAGCTGCTCCACCTGGTGGTGGATCCGAAGCAGCGTGATGATCTCGAAGGCCTGCCCGAGTTCGTCCCCCAGTGAGTCCATGGTCGGGTGTTTCCCTTTCATGGCCTCGATCCGCTCCAGCGTCGAAGTCTCCTGCACGCCGGTCTCGAGGGCGAAAAGCCGGACGATGTCCACGAGCGGACCGATGCCCCGGAGCTTCAGGTTCAGCTCGTGCTTGTGTTCGCCGTCCTTCTCGACCAGAAACGTTTTGAAGAAACCAAGCGGAGGCCTGTTCTTTGTGGTTGCCGCGGCCATCTGCGCCAGGAACAGGTTGCGGCCGGCCAGTTGCTCCGTCAGGAATTCGCGCAGCTCCTGCGCCAGCTCCTCGCCGCAGAAAAGCGGACGGAAATCAAAGAAGATGAGGGACCTCAGGATCGCCTCCGGCGTGGGGTGGGAGATCCATGAGGAGAAATAATTCTTCCAGACCTTGAGCGGCTGGCACCACCGGGGATTGCTGGCCATATAGTCGGCCGGGCAGAGGGGAAACCCGCACTGCACCAGGCTGTCCCGGACAAAGGACGCGAACCGGCCAAAATACGCTTTCGCCCGCTCCTCCTGTTCCGGCGTTGAAGGGTCGGCGTATATAATCGCGTTGTCCTGGTCCGTCTTGAAGGTCTGTTCCTTCCGGCCTTCGCTCCCGAAGGAGATCCAGCAAAAGGGCACCGGCGGCCTGCCGTGTTTCTTTTCCGCGATCTCGAGCACTTTGCGCACGAGGCGATCGTTCAGCTCCGTGATGATCTTCGTGATGTTGCTTGCCTTTGCGCCTTCTTTCAGCAGGAGCCCTATCACCCGGTTGATCTTGACCGATACGGGAACCAGCCCGTCGATCGTCTCCTGGCTCTCCAGATCCTTCGCAAAGGACAGAGGGGACGTTCCCTGGAGCAACATGAGATCATGGTTCGTGAGAACGCCCTTCAGTTGTCCCTCCTTGATGACCAGGATGTGGTGGATGTTGTGCTTGATCATCTTCAGCACGGCCTCGAAGCAGTAATCCTTCACATCCACCCGCACCAGGGGGAGGGACATGACGTCCCGTACCGCGTCGTTGACGCTCCGGCCCCGCGCGACCACCTTCTCCCGCAGATCGCGGTCCGTCACGATGCCGACGGGAAGCTGGCGGCCGTCCACGACAATCAGCGAACTGATGCGATATTTCGACATCTGCAAGGCAGCTTCTTTGATCGTTGCGTCGTCACGGACCGTGACGACATCTTTCGTTGCGATTTCCCCCACCGGCGTCGTGAACAGGAGGTGATCGCTGCTTCCGTAAAAGAGGCTCTTGTTGTGCATTTCACGATAGACGTTGTCCACGTACTTCGTGAAATGGGACTGAAGGAAATACTCGGTGAAGCCCGGATTCGACTCGATCAGTTTCACGATTCTTTCCCTGCCCAGCAGGAAACAGATGGTATCCTCCAGCGTCGTAACAGTCGTCTTCTGCCTGTCCTTGCCGATGAGCGACATCAGGCCGAAGGTGTCTCCCTCACCGCGCTGATCGATGATCATGTGGTCGCCGTTCTCGGTCCTGACCGACACCTGCACCCCGCCTTTTTTAATGATCCTAAGCGCATCGCTTGCCGGATCATCCTGTTGCAGGATGACCGTATCCTTGCGATAGAACTCCATGGTCAGGTTTTCAGCGATGACCTTTACCTCGGCATCGTTCAAAAACTGAAATGGCGGTACTTTCTTGAGGAATTGAATTGTATCGTCAATGATCATCGGCATGCGGAAACAGGTGTTTCACGTATAATTGCTATTTTAGAAGCAAATAAAATACCAAAATCAAGGAGGATTGAATCGAGGCTGGGGAAGAGGCTGGGGAACGATATCAACAGGGAAGCGGCTGAAGCTGCAGGCGCTAAAAAAACCTTCTCTTTGTCAGTAAACAAAAAATAACATTATGATTTTTCATGGAAAAGGATCGGGAGAATTAATTTCTATATAAGGAGACAAGACCATCGCTGCCCACGTGACTGAACGGGCTGATGTTTTTTTCAAATTTCGATTACCAATACATATATTGCCTGAATATTTTTGTAATGTGTTGTTTTTTAATATATCGTTACGTTTCGGAACACGAACGTTACCGGATCGGCTACGAAATGTAACATCCCAATCCAGATTAAAAAACAGCACAGAGTGCTGAATCAGGAGGAAGGGGGCAGGGAAAACAGCTTTTTCGAAACCTTCCTGAGGGGGGAAAATGCCTGGATCGTTTCATCGGCGTATTGAATGATCCAGAATGTTCTTTCCCGCGTCCTGCTGCTTTCCCCGGTGCCGAAGAGGTTCCTGACCACGCAGAGCCCGAACTCGTCGAAATGGCCGGTGATCTCGTTCCAGAAGTCCTCATACTGCTCATATTTGCCGGACAGCCCCTTCTGCCGCTCTTCCCGGGAACCCTCAGGGGCAGAATGGGACCGAAAATAATGCTCGTGAAGATCGTCCAGAAACGCGTTTTTCCCGTCAGCGGCCGCCTTGTCCATGAGCCAGAACGTGACGACCAGGATCTCGTGATAAAGGGCTGCTGACGACAATCCCTGGTAAGGGGAATCAGCCCGGCCCAGCTCCCTTTTCACGAATTCCGCGGCCCGCTTCGCACACAGTTCATAAGCCGTGTCGCAGAATTCCTTCCGGGCCTGGTCCTTGGGCAGGAGGCTGAACCGGGATATTTGGTCCTGGCTAAGGAGCGGACCTCTGCCGAAAGCCTGCTTGATTTTGTCAATAATGTTCATGGGACCTCGTTTCTGAATACGGAAAATATGCCGGGGAATCAGGTGGATGTCGGGAAGGAATCCGAGTGCGGCACCTTATCGCCGCTTCCATCCTTTTTTCTCGCAGAACCCTGTGAGCTTTTCCGCATCCCCATCCTCCAGGTCCTTCAGCAGGACGGAATGGTTGATCAGCCCATGTCCCTCCCGAACGCCGAGAACCAGCCGGTGGTCCTTCGTTCTCGTAGCATTGCTGATGCTTTTATACTTGACGAACTCCGGCTTCCTCTGCTGGCGAAGCTCGAGGTATTCTTCGCCGATCACGACCCGCGGTTTTCTGCTCCTGCTCCACGTTAGATACGCCATGCCCCCGCCGAAGATAAGAGTGAATCCCTCGACTGCGGACGGGTTCTGGTTCCGCGAGACAGACCATGCGATAAGCGCTGCGCCGACCAGCGCCAGTATCGCGTACATCACGAGAAAAAAATATACCTTTGATTTCCGCTGATACAGTTTTCTACCGACCATACGATTCTCCGTCTGGAAAACAGCGGCGCAATAAGCCGCTGCTCTTTCGTTGTGTTACCGGTCTTTCTTCTGGTTGTCCTGCTTTCCGGCGTCTTTATCCCTTCTACAGAAGGAATCGGTATTCGCCCCTCAGCCCCCGCCGAGGTTGTTCCTGAGCAACGCCAGCACCACGACGAACAGCACGGCGACTATGATGCTCATTGTTTCTTCCGACATAATTCTCCTCCAGGTATGGCTGTTGAAACGCGGCTCATTGTAACTCAGAGAGTCGGAATTATGCAACATATTCCTGCGACTGCTTACATGGCATTCCTCCTGCCGCAGCTCCGATGTTCATCTGATTTTGAAAAAAGGAAAGGAAACTGCTACTATAAATCTTAACGGTCAAGCGGCATTGGCCGGCGAGAGGAGACCTTGGAGGGACCATATGACGGACAGCAAGAACCCCGGAGAGGACAAGGCATGGGAAATTCTGGGCACACTCAGGCCTGATGCGGTGTGCAGAGCCGCTGCTGTTTACTTTGATCCTCGTTCGGGAAGCTACCGGATAATATCCTTTGGCATGGATTTCGAGGTTTCGCTCCAGAAAAGAACTATTTCGAGCACTGCTGTGGGAAGCGATTTGCTGCTTGGAAAACTTGGTTCTTTCTTCAGACTCTCGGTCCTGTGGTATCTGGTGCATGCCAGGGATATTGACTGTACCGGCCGCGTCGTGAAGCTCCATACTATCAGAGGCGGAGAGATCTTCACCGCGGGTTCGCACGTGCTGCCCCTCGAAGCTCTTGCTCAGCGGTATGCAAAGAACCGGGAAGGATTCTTGCAGAAGGGACAACGTCATGGCGGCAGGACCGAGCGCCCGGGTGATGCCTCCGTGCTGCTTTACCCCCTTCCCAGGATACCAGTCATCCTGACGCTCTGGCTCGAAGACGACGAATTCCCCGCGCGCGCAGACCTGTTCCTCGACTCGACCTGCGAGATCCAGATCCCAACCGATGTCATCTGGTCTGTTGCCATGACGACCGTTCTCGTCATGATGTAATGTAGCGGCGCAGCTGAACGACTGCCTCC
>MHEA01000049.1:3486-10883 GCA_001805085.1 Nitrospirae bacterium GWC2_57_9 | reverse complement strand
CCGGAGCCGTTCTTTGGCATAGTCCATCACCCGTCGCTCCTGTGAGTAACACCCGGGTAACGGACCTTCTCGAGCGGCCGCAGCCGTTCGAAGGACGCGTGATCGGTCAGGTCGAGATGGAGCGGAGTAATGGAGACATGCCTGCGGTCAACGGCGTCAAAGTCGGTACCCTCTTCCCGTTCCCAGTCCGGTTCTCCGCCGCCGATCCAGTAATACTTCTTTCCCCGGGGATCGACGCGCTCCACGGTCATCTGGTGGTAAATGCGTTTTCCGAGCCTGGTAATGAGCGTCCCCCGGATCTCTTCCACGGAACAATTGGGTACGTTCACGTTCAAAAGCGTGCCTGCGGGCAGTCCCTGTTCCAGCACGCTTCGGGCGATGCCGAGAGCAACCTCCGCCGCCTCGGCGAACAGGAAGTCCTGGCGCGCATTGAGAGAAAAGGCAATTGCCGGCACCCCGAGCAGGATCGCTTCCATCGCTCCCGCCACGGTCCCGGAATAGGTGATGTCATCACCCAGGTTCGGCCCCTTGTTGATCCCCGACACGACAAGCCTGGGCGTTTCCTTCAGCAGGCCCTTGACCGCAATGTTCACGCAGTCAGTGGGCGTACCGTTCACGCTGTAGACCTCTTCCTTGATCTGTTCGATCAGGAGCGGACGGTGCAGGGTCATGGAGTGACCCGCAGCGCTCCGCTCCCGGTCGGGCGCTACGATCACGACACGATCAAGATCGCGCAGCCGTTTGGCGAGGAGCTGAATACCCGGAGACAGCACCCCGTCATCGTTGGTTACCAGAATCATGAGAATTCACCGTGCCTTCACAGTATAATCACCTCAGCTGTTTTTTATAAACCGCTAATATCTGGCTGCCAGGCCAATAATCGTTGTTACAGCCAAAAACAGTCGTGTACTGCAGGACCAGGTCACGAAATAACGGAGGAAACGATTGCTCAGTAAACGTGTAATAATGCCCCTCTATTCGGTTCATCTCATGATACGGAACCAGTATTACCAGGTACTTGTTCAGATGATCCAAGAGCAGTTCGGCAACGATGTCGAAGGGGTTTTCGAAGTGCTCCAGTACATTGGAAGTGAAAATGCAATCGAAGCGATCGGGTATTTTCCTGATATCTTCGCAGATGAACCTGTTGCCCGGGTAATACTCGAGCGCTTTGTTAATCCGAACCGCTTCGATATCGAGGCCGGAAACCCGAGATGCCGGGTATTTCGATGACAGCAGGTGTACCAGATGACCGCAGCTGCAGCCGAAATCCAGTATCGAAAGCCTGTTGCTCGATATGTCATGGTCGAGCCACTTCGGCATCTTCTCTATCATCATATCCGCAAAGAACCGTCCCTGCCGTTTCTCGATCGGGAACCATCTTTTGTAGTGATCGATAACCTCCTGTTCCTTCTGAGCCCTGACGTTGTCTCCATTCGCAGGCTGGGCCCGAAAGATGCATTGTATTATGTCTGCATCCCTGTTGAGCTTGTAATAACCGCTCTTCTGAAGCGCAAGTATCTTGTGTTCTATTGATACAAGCTGCCTATTGTCCGTGTTTCGAACAAGTATCACTGCTTCTAAGATATCCCGATATCGGTCGACAAACTCGTCAGTGTCAAAATCATCAACATAATAGAGCTCGATCATTGAATAATCGATATCGAAGTATCTCTTCCCCTGCGCGCTCCGGCTCGTACATACATATATTACCTTTTGGTTCGCCGCAATGCAGTCCCGGCATTGTATGAACAACGGATCGTCCGCTTGCAGACAGCCGAATGGTCTATTGGCAAGCACCAGGAGAACGCCCTTAATCTTTTTTCTGGCGATTTCTATTCTGCTTCTGTTCTCCCTGCCCGCAATGTAGCCTTCAACAAACGCCCCCATCGTTGTTGCATCCTGGATTTGCCAGGTCTTCCTATACTCGATCAGATGGGGGTAAAATTGAAAATCTCCAATACCACTTTCACCATCCCCTGTTCCGTAGGATTTCCATAATCTCAATGCCTGCTCTTGTGATGTGGGAGCTTTCCAGTAGACGAATGCCTTTTTATTATAGACCCACTTGTTCGAAAACCTTCGGTAATTGATATCGAACAGTGTATCTTCGCCGGTCAGTGTCAAATATTCAGGAAATCCGCCGCACTTCCAGAACGTTGATTTGCGGACCGCCTGAGAACGGGCGGACGGCAGAAAGGATTTCCACCACGCCATATCTCCAGTGCTCCAATCGGGGATCAATTGTTCGGAAGCAGCATGATACTGCACCGGGTGGTAGATGCCACCGACAAGGTCGATCGTTTTATCTTCGCTCAGCGGGCCGACCAGATTCCTGCAGAAATCAGTATCGAGTCGGCATCCTGCATCGGTAAAAACGACGACCTCATGCGATGTGTTTCTTACGCCCTCATTTCTGCCTTCTGCGATATTCAGGTTATCGTGCCGGATGAGCTTTATCTTCAGGGAAGAGCTGTCCGCATAGGATCTGACGAGAACAGCCGTATTGTCCTTCGACCCCCCATCAACGATCACGACTTCTTGCGGTCTGGCGCTCTGATTTTCCATGCTTTGAAGAAACGTAATGATGTTGTCACCTTCGTTCTTAACCGTAGTAACGACGGAAAAGGGCAATAACAGAGCATCGTCTTCGTACTGTTTTTCGATGACATTGATGGTTATATCATTCAACAGCTGCAAGTGATCATAGGGATTTGCAGCACCAGGGAACAATTTTCGTTTGATTTTCCTGGCAAGCTCTTTCCAGCCGTGCTCCTTAAGAATAACGAAGGCACGCCTGAATCTGGTCTTTTTAAACCGCCGAGCTGCCGTGGATTCCCTTAACACGGTTTTTAGTTTCTGCCACATCGATTCAAACTTGAAAAAGCTCCTTTTGATGACTTCCTTCGGACCATGATGTATTAACACACTCAATGATTTTAGAGGATAGCGAAGGCCCGGCATGCGGGAACATTGTTCCAGCAGACCTTGTCCGCATGCACCGGACGCGCTCGTATTCATGGACAGCTGCGCATAATTCCTGAACAGATGTCCGCAACCAAGCTGTTCCAGCATGCGTGTTTTGTTGGCGATTTTGAACAATGCTCGTTCCCGGCTCTCCGGCTCTGCTTCTGCGGAACGAATATACTGAAGGATCAACGTAAGATATTTATTGTGCTCCGGCTCCCATACTAATTGATGTTTGTTTTCATATAAGAGCAGGTTCCTGTAAAACAAGCTGTTGAGATCAGGAAGCTTATTAAAGGATTTGCTTCCTTTATGGAAGATGAACACGTCTTCCAGGCAGGCGATCTTATAGCCGCTCTTGACAGTCCGAAGGCAATAGTCGGTATCTTCAAACATACCGACGCCGAATGCCTTGTCCAGCAATCCTACCCGGGCAATCACCTCATGCTTCATCGCGATACAGAAAAAGCTCAGCATGCCGGTATAGAAATGATCGCCCGCACACACGTGTGCCCATTGCGACCCTTCATGAAGGATCCCCGCTTCGTCAGTCGATTTCACATGGATACGCTGCTCAGATCCGGCGTAGTTCGTACTGGGACCGACCAGACCAACATCAGGATGCTGTTCCAAGAAAGAGATAAGCCTGTCCAGCCAGTGATCAGTGACGATCGTGTCGTTGTTAAGTAAAACATAATAGTCTGACGTAGAACTGGTAATGCCGATATTGTTCCCGCCTGCGAAACCCTCATTCGTCGTGTTGTAGATAATACGCATATCGTGATAGTGTTGCTCGATGTCTTTAAGCTGTTTTACGATTGCGCCGGCGGAAGCGTTATCAATGATGACGGTTTGAAAGGGAATCCCGGTTTTGCAGCTGTAGATACTGTCAAGGCAGGGTTTTGTCGTATCCTCAAAGGAATTGTATGAAATGATTATGATCGTGACCTTTGCCATCGGCGTTCCAGTTCTTTCTGACGCAAAAAATTCTTAGTTCATTACGGTTTCCAGATCAGTCGCTCTGCCGCTATTGTATATCAGTATCAAAATACGGGAAATATCGCGTCTCATACTCCAGGTTTCTGTTCCTCGTTTTGATCACCTTTGCCGGGTTACCCACTGCAATCGTGTACGGCGGGATGTCCCTGGTCACCACTGAACCTGCCCCGATCACTGCTCCTTCGCCGATCGTTACGCCGGGAAGGATCAGAGCACGGGAGCCTATCCATACATGATCGGCGATGACCACCGGCTTTCGCAATATGCCGAAGCGGGCATCCTGGGGATCATGGGTCAGCGTCTGAATGAGCGTTTGATGAGATATGTTAACGTTGCTCCCGATCGTGAGGCCTGCCCTCCCGTCAAGGTAAGTCTGCCGATTGATCACGGTGTTATTCCCGATCTTGATGTTGCTGCCCGTGATAAAACACCCCATGTGTATGGACGAATCAGCTCCGATCTCGATCCTGCAAAAAAGCCTGAGGAACCAGTGCCGCACCCCGTAAAAGGGCTGATTCATAACGACGTGATTAGCAAGATAGAATACTACACCTTGCAAGCATCTGCGCATGCTCATTACTCCGCCGGCAACGAGATAATATAACGATCGGATTGCAACCAGCAAGAATCGACGCATTTGTCTAGTTTCCCGTGCCGCTCATGCCAGGAGAACGCTCCGCGCGGGGATCAGGCTCCGCTGCATAGACCGCTTCCAGATTGCGAATGTGCGCTTCCCACCCGAAATGCTGCCGAACGACGTCGCGACATTCCCTGCTGATAAGCTCATAGAGCCCGTTATCCGTGAGCAGTCTGATCATGCACTGAGCGAAGGCGTCTGGAGCATCTGCCCGGAGCACTGACTTTCCATCGACATAGGGAGTACCGCAAAGTCCGATGGTCGTCGAGACAGAAGGTTTTCCCAGAATAGAATACTGATTTATCTTTCCTCGGATGCCGGCTCCGGAGATGAGCGGGGAAATGCATATCTTTGCTTTGACCAGGTATTCCGAAACATCGTCGACCTGCCCGGTATATACAACGGCGGGATCGCCTTTCGTCATTTTCTGCAGCTGCTCGGTATTTCCCCTGCCGATGACGACTATCCGGTAACGGGGGACCGCTTCCTTCACCCTGTGGTGAATGTTCCGGTAATACCATGCCATGGCCTCGAGGTTCGGCGTGTGATCGAAAAATCCGACAAACGCGGCTGCATATTCAATGGAGGACGGTTTGCTATTGCGGCCATTGAATACATGACCCGATACGCAGGTAGGGACAATGTAAGGTACGGCACCCGCGAGTGCATGGATGAATGCTCCATCTTCAGGCGTCAACGCTATCAGGAAATCCGCCCGCTCGGATATGTACTTCTCGATCTTTGCGTTCTGGATGAACTGATGCAGCCTTTCGCCGAGCCGTTTTCTGTCACTCAGGCCATTCTTGACCGAAATGGCCGAACTTTTCGATATGGATTCCATGAACGTAAACCCGATCTTTTTCCCGTACGTTCTGAGATGGTCGACCAGGTGAACCGTCGTGGGATATTCGAGCTGAATGACATCATACGGAACATCATGAGTGCCGATCTTATTCAGCCAGGCGGCTATGTCTTCCACATCAGGCAGGCTTTTCCTGGTCAGGCAACAATGCCGGAATTTGTTTTTGATCAGGTCGTATGACTTCCTGTCCAGGCCTTCGTTGAACACGCTGTACAGATCGACCCGGTGATGAACGGTCAGGTTCGACAGGATATCGAACAGCCGCAACCCGCCCCCGTGCTCGATCGAAGGGAACATGCCGGTGATATACAATATCTTCAATCTTTTCCTTGAACCGGCTTTGGGAAATGACCTCTCAGCGTACTCGCCCTTTTGTTCCTTCTGCGGGACCAGTGCCGTCAGATCATCATGCAGCGCAGCGATACCTTTTCTTAGTTTCTTATAGTACTCCAGCAATTCAGGGAAAAGGTCCGGCCACGGTTCAGTTGGATCAGGACTGTATCTTTTCAATAGCCGCCGTGTCAGCACCTCGAACTTTTTAGCGCTTTCACTGATCAGCAAGGTACTATCGGCATCATCCTGTATTGGGCTGAACAGACGAGAGGGCAACTCCTTCACACCATAAAACAGTTTTTTCGCGGCGGCCCTGCTTCTCGTATTTAATGGCAAAATACTGTTGATGATCTGTTTAAACATAAAAGTTCTTTCACTATTTCATCCGGCGGTAACGCCGGAAAATTTCTACTGCCTGTATTTCGCCAGCATCTTGGAGATCCATCTGAGGGGTTCGGTAATTTTCCAACTTGTCGAGTTTACCATCTGGTGCATCTGGCGCTGCAGTTCATCACGTTCTCGTAGTATCGCCTCTGACCTGCTTTCCCATAGTATCGCCTCTATAAATGTCCTCAATGTCCTTAATTTTCGAATATCCCCGTTTTCAACGGAAGTCATCAGCTGAAACAGATATCCAAGAATGACCTGTTTATAACAGATACTGCTGAAATTTCCGGTACCCCTGTTCCCGGATATACGGGCCCAATCGCCGGCGTGGTGCCGTAATCTGGGGTACATATTGAACTGTGCTTCCACATCGGTAATCGCTTCAGACCTTCCTTGCCAGAACGCGCGATGATAGAACCATGATTTGCTGAGCCGCTCGGCCGGGATCTTGTGATGAATGACCGCATTTCCGGCAAATGCGATCTTTTTCCCCGACCGCTCTATCTTGCGGCAAAGCATGATTTCTTCGTTCGAAAGAAGGCTTGCTCCGGATCTTCCCAGATTGACCGGGAACAGGCCTGACGTCTCGAACACATCACGTCTGAAGGCAATATTGGCTCCCCAGGGATAGCTCGGTCCCTTGAACGCTCCTGTTTCCCCTGCGCTCCCGAATTCGCTTACCGTCAGGTATCTCAGCAGGTCATCAGTCAGCCAGTCTGGTCTTTTCCCGGGCCAGATCGGCCTGATCGGGCCGCCTGCGCAGGAGACAGCACGATCATCGAATACTGCAACCAGGGACGACAGCCAGGACCGGTCGGCCTCGATGTCGTCATCGGTGAATACTATTATCTCCCCCGCCGCATTCGCGATGCCCGTATTCCGGGCGAATGACAACCCTTGCCTGGATTCGAAAAAATATTTCACCGCAACTGCTGAAGCGTTGAACTGCCTGACCGCATCGGCGGTCCCGTCTTTTGAATTATTGTCGACGACAATGACTTCAAAAGCATCCTGCGGAAGGTCCTGTTCCAGGATCGACTGGATGGAACTCCGGAGCAGATCGGCCCGGTTATAGGTGCAGACTATGACAGATGCCTTCACTTTATTCATTTAATACATTCCGCAGGTAACAATGCTGCCTTTCCCGTTCCCTGTCCTATACCGGGTCATGCAGTCGGCCGCCGATGCCGCCGTCTATCGTGAACGACGAAC
>MHEA01000049.1:2016-3417 GCA_001805085.1 Nitrospirae bacterium GWC2_57_9 | reverse complement strand
GTTCCTTTTCCTTGCCCTGAAACCCCGCCAGGAGCATCGGCGTTGCAACCGCAGCCGGACAAATGGCATTGATCCTGACCCTCGCACCGAGATCAACGGCCATGCAGCGGGTCAATCCTGAAAGCGCGGTCTTGCTCGTTGCATAGCACACGAACTCGGGCTTGGTAAGCGTTGCGTGGATGCTCGAGATATTGATGACCGAGCCCCGGGCACGCTCGAGGTCCGGCAGTAGCGACTGAGCAAGCAGGAACGGCGCAACGAGATTCACGTCCAGCGTGTCCCTCCAGTCCTCGGGCGTGATCGACTCCGTTGGTTTCACTATCTGAAGTGCGGCGTTATTGATGAGGACCTGCAGGGGATGACTGCCGGCAGCAGACCGGATCTGTTCGATCAGGACATTCCGGTAGCTCGTGGAACGGCAGAGCTCGCGAAGATCGGACTCGATGAAGACATCGCAGTGTTCCGCTCCCTTGACGGTGTCCGACCCGATCACCCGGTACCCGGCCTTTTGGAAAACCCGACAGAGCGCCTGGCCGATGCCGCCGGATGCGCCCGTGATCATTGCCGACAGTTTTTCCATGTCATATCCCCAGGAATCCGAACAACAGGTTCACTGCACGCTCGCTTGTTCTGCGGACGGCGTCTGAGGTGTTCGATCCGTTGTGCGAGCCGAAAATACAGCGCTCGAACCGGTGAAGCGGTGAAACTGTGGACAAGGGTTCCTGCTCGAACACATCAAGTGCGGCGGAACGTACCTTCCCGGTTTCGAGCGCCCCGATCAGGGCCTGCTCATCGATCAATGGCCCCCGGGCCACGTTCACGACATAAACGCCATCCTTTGCCCGGGCCAGGACATCGGCATTGAGCATGTGCCGGTTCTTTTCGTTCAAGGAGCAGGTGAACAGAAGAAAATCGCATTCTTCGACCCGCGCGGGCCAGGCTGCCTGTTCCACGGAAATGCCGGACACCGGCTTGAAGAACGGATCGTAGGCAATTACCTTCATCTCGGCTGCGAGCAGACGCCTGGCCACGCTCCGGCCGATATCGCCGAACCCGACCAGGCCGACCGTCTTGCCGGACAGGGAAATGCCCCGTGGTTTCGGCCAATTTCCCTTGCGCACTTCACGGTCGATAAAGAAAGTTTCGCGGGCCAGCGCCACGACATAGGACATCGCCACATCAGCCACTTCCCGTCCGAACATATCCGGCGTGTTCGTTATGGGTATCTCGAATTCCTTGGCAGCGGAAAAATCGACGTTATCCACGCCGATACCCCATTTGACGGCGGCCTTCAGATTCCCTGCCTTGCCGGCCGCAAAAACCCTGCGCGTTGCAGGATCGTCTCCTATTATCCAGCCGTCGTGAAGGGGGACAAGTTTTACCAGCTCCTCCTCGCTCATC
>MHEA01000049.1:1335-1844 GCA_001805085.1 Nitrospirae bacterium GWC2_57_9 | reverse complement strand
CCACTCCACGGGCGTGTCGATATCGATCGATTCAAGCCTCGGCGTTTCGTGCATCATCGGTCTTTTCCCGATCCTGGCGTTCGTCGACAGGAAACTGTCCCTCGTAAAAAGATAGAGGTTCGAATTCTCCTCGAACCAGGGTTCCAGGTCCTGGGTCCGCACGAGGTTGTTCGGGTCGTGGTTCACGGCACTGCAATTTTCCCGGTAGAACCTTGTCTGCACCTTGTTGACCGTGAACAGGGAATCCGCCTCCCCTTTCCTCTGCGCCACAAGGAAGCGGGAAAGAGCATCCTGTATCGTCCTGGCTCCCAGGAGCGGGTTCGTGGTATGGGTCATGAGATAAATGTCGGCGGGAACGTTCTTAACGTCGTCCGCGATGATCAGGTTCATGCTGACGAGATCGCCGCAGATCTCAGGCCGGCGGTCGCGGATCAGCACCCGCTCGGAATCCTTCAGGCCGTTCTGCGCCAGGATCTCCCGGGCATCGGTATTGATCACGACCCGGTCGA
>MHEA01000049.1:0-1277 GCA_001805085.1 Nitrospirae bacterium GWC2_57_9 | reverse complement strand
TGGCCGGAAGTTCTTGCCTTTCACGCGCTCGCTATTTGCCTTCATGGGCAGGATCGCCACGATCTTCTGCTTGTTCTGATGCATACACTTCTCCTTCTTTCGATCACTTGGGATAGAAATATTCTTCTTTGCGCCTTGCCGACAGCTTGCGGTGCTCATGATTGCCCCGGTATGCTCCCCAGTACTGCATGAACCGGAAGAGGATGATCTCGGAGAAATAGCGGCCGAACCTCATGTCCTGTATGGCAGCACTGAAGTCGAGGAACACCGCGCTGGTGAAATAGCGGAGAAAATCCCTGAAGTTGATGTGGATCTCGGGCATGATGTGACGAAGCGCTATGGCCTCGCGCTGGTACCGCATCCGGACCTTGTGCCACGACTCCAGGTGCAGATGGTAGACGGACGCGTCAGCTGCGTATCCGATCTTGAGCCCTTTCGCCACGAGCCGCCTCGCAAGGTCCATGTCTTCCAGTCCGGTCAGGTCTGTGTAAAAAGGCTCCTGTTCCCAGACCGTCCGCAGGATGGCGGCATTTGCGTTATTGCAGAAGAATCCTTCCTGGGGTATTTTCGATGTTTCCGGAAAATACTTGCGGAAGAGCTGACATTCACTGAAACGGCTTTCCCCGTTGCCGATCTGCCTGCCGTATACATACGCGGCCTTGCCCTCGATCAGCGGCAGCGTCAGGTTCACGATCCACTCGTCCCCGGCCGGGATGCAATGGCCGCTCAAAAAGACAAGATAGTCGCCTTTTGCGGCTTCGCAGCCCAGGTTCAAGGAGCGTCCGAAGGTGAATTCGTTCTTCTTGATATGAACGATCACCGCGTTGAACCGTTCGGCGATCTCCAGCGTGTCGTCCGTCGAACCGGAGTCCACAATGACCGTCTCGATGGCGAGGCCGGGCGCCCGCTGGCCAGCAATCGCCCGCAGAACCTGCGGCAGGTACTTGCCCTCGTTATAGGTCCGAATGATAATGCTTGCTCTCATAGCTCAGGCCTGCAATGCTCCGTCAGGGTTCATGATGAGTTTGAATCCCGGCCGCAACAGACGGTACAGGAGTTCGATCTCCTCCTGGTACACCTGGTTCGCCGCAAACATGTCCCAGTGGGTCGGCACTACCGACCGTGCTCCGATCTCCTCTGCGAATTGAAATGCTTCGCGAACGGACATGTTCCCGATGATGCCGCTGCGTGCCCGGAAATAGTTCTGTTCGTTGACCGGAAGGAACGCGACATCGATGCCGTTGAAGGACCGAACCGCGGCGATGACCTCTTCGGCA
>MHEA01000048.1:5010-7592 GCA_001805085.1 Nitrospirae bacterium GWC2_57_9 | reverse complement strand
GAAAAAGTGCGCTGGAATTTCGTCAACGCCTGGCCGACCAAGTGGGACGGGCCCGACTTCAGCGCAAAAGGGAACGATATTGCGATCGAGACCCTTGAAATCGCGCATGAAGGAATAGAAGGGGCCTAGCCATGGTTCAGACCGAACATATGTTCAAGCTTCCCATCGGTTTCCCGGACGAAGACGGCAACCTGCATCGCGACGGCGTAATGCGCCTGGCCAGGGCGGAAGACGAGATCTCGCCGCTCCGCGACGGACGGGTGCAGGCGAATCCCGCGTACCTGATCGTGATCCTGCTCTCGCGCGTCATTACGCGGCTGGGGACCGTTTCTCATATCAACCCCAAAATGATCGAGAGCCTGTATGCCGCGGACCTGGCTTATCTGCAGAACCTGTACAACGAGATCAACCAGGTCGATCAGGGGCATCTTACGGCAACCTGTCCGCAGTGCCGCCATGCGTTTGAGATGGAGCGGCCTTCAATGGGGGGATTGTAGGCTACCCCCTCGGCAAGTTGTACGAGGAGGTAGCCTTCGTCGCCTACCACTTTCACTGGGACCATGCCGAGATCATGAGCATGGAGCACCGCGACCGCCGGCGCTGGGTGAGCGAAATCAGCGGCATAAACGGACGAATGAACGAAGCATGAAAATACGAAAACAATACAGGGCACTGCTGGATCGAGCCCGCCGGTATGGAATGCACCGAATGCCGCAGCCCCGTCGACAGCGGAGTACTGCACAGCGACCATGGGGCTTGACGGAGGCAATTGTCGAACGCTATTCAGTGCTCGAGCAACGCTGGCCGCTGATGGCGTTCATATTCGAACAGCCGGACCGCCCCCGAGCATCGGTATCAAATACCTTTCACGCTACGCACCCGGCCGTTTTCATGAATCCTCGCGTACTATTGCGCATGCTCGTCACTCATCGCGCAAAAGAGCGGCGCGCAATTGCGGATCGTACTCCAGAACAGCCTTTGAACAGGGTAGCGGCGCCCATGATGACGGCATTCCTAAGACCGAAACAGAAGCCGCAGGAACATGACGATGTAATCGCGCGCATCACCCGGCGGGCCGTGCGTGATGAGAACCCATCCAAGACAAACGTCAGATTGACGGAATCCACCGTTGCGCGGGCTGTGCAGGCCGCGCCAAAGGAGAATACGGCTGCGTGGCATGTGCACGCTGCGCCAATGGAAAACACAGCCGCACCGCGAGTACCGTCGTTATCGCGGGTCTTTCGTCGTACCGCAAACGCGAACGACGAAGCTGCCCCCGCAGCGGAGGATGCGGGTATTGAACGGGCGAGGTCGCATGCCGCGGCCAAGCGGGAAACGGGCGCTGTGGCTGCCGCCCAGCCGATGCTCGATATTGCGCGCATCACCGACCAGGTGATGCAGGCGCTTGACCGGCGCATCGTGGCACAGCGTGAACGTATGGGGAGGGGCTGAGCATGGCGCTCGAAAAAGCCACGATCACCAACCTCACTCGCAACGAGAAAGTGACGGTGCTGTTCAATCCCGAGGAATACAGCCTCAACCGCGATATCAACTACGCGCAGATCGCCGTGCCGGGTCTGAGCGGCCCCTTGCTGCAGTTTGTGAACGGCAACATGCAGACGCTGGAGATGGAGTTGTTCCTCGATACCTACGAAGAACACCGCGAAGGCAGCCGAACCAGAAACCAGGCCGGCGATGACGTGCGCGCGCAGGTGAAGCGCGTGACCGATCTGATGAATATCGATCCCGGCATTCATGCGCCGCCGGTGCTGCTGTTCACCTGGGGCACGCTGTCCTTCACCTGCGTGCTGGCGCGCGCCAGCCAACGCTACATCATGTTTCGGCCGGATGGCGTTCCGGTGCGGGCACGGGTGCAGGTGACCTTTAATGAATTTCGCAATGCCGACCTCGAAGCCAAGGAGGTCAAACGCGAGACTGCGGACTACACCAAAACCTGTATTGTCACAACGGGCGAAACCCTCAGCGCCATCGCCGGGCGCGAGTACGGCGATCCGAAACTGTGGCGGCCGATCGCACTGGCTAATAACGTCCGGGACCCGCAGCGTCTGCAGCCGGGAATTCGGCTGGTGATTCCACGGCTGCCGTATCGGAACATGGAAACGGGAGAGATCTATCAATGAGCATGCCGACCGCCGCCATGTGCTACGCGCCGGAATTCCAGGTCCGGATCAACGACCAGGCAGTACCGGCCGCGCTGCGCGCTTCGATCACAAGCGCCAGTTATCAGACCGGGTTGGAAGGCGCGGACCGCGTGGAACTGTCCGTTGCCAACGAGAATCTGCGCTGGCTCGATCATCCGCTGCTCAAACTCGATAACAAGCTGGCGCTGTCGATGGGTTACGCGCCAGGCCCGCTGCGGCAGCAATTTGTCGGCGAGATTGTGGCGCTGTCGCCCACCTTTCCGGCCAATGGCTCGCCCATGATCACGGTTTCGGCACAGGACCTGCGCTATCGCATGCAGCGCGGCAACAAGGTCCGGTGGTTTGCGATCCCGACTGAGTGCCTGGGCAACTTCCCGATCCCTGATACGGCCGTGGCCGGCATGGTCTCAACGGAGAATA
>MHEA01000048.1:2581-4994 GCA_001805085.1 Nitrospirae bacterium GWC2_57_9 | reverse complement strand
GGACCCGATCGGTGCGGCGCTTTCGATCATTATCGGAGGGGTGGAGACAGCAACCGCGCTTGGGGATCCGGATGCCCGGCAGAAAATGATACGACGCCAGGGCGGCGAGAGCGACTACGACTTTCTGCGAAAAATATGCGCGGAAAACGGCTGGGAGATGGTGATGGACCACCAGGGTCCGCTCGGGGGCCGACGTCTGCATTTTCTGTCAATGATCGATGCACTGGAACCGGAGGTAACGCTGCGCTACGGCCAGTCGCTGATCGATTTCACACCGCGAATCAGCAACGTCGGTCAGGTGGCGCGAGTGGCCGTAAGCTACTGGGTAGCGGACCTGAACATGGAATTCACCGTGGCTGTCGGGTGGGACTGGGACCGCAGCGCGCTCACGCTCGATATCGTCCCCGGTTACGGCGCTTCCGGGCTTTCAGCAGGGGAAGACGCCAACAGGGACCCGGTCATGGTGCTGAACGAGCCGCTCAATAACGATACCGCTCCCCGCGTGCTGGTGAGCAAGCTGCTGGCGAAGTTGAACAACCGTCTCACCGGCAGCGGGCGCTGCGTGGGAGACCCGCGCATTCAGGCCGGGGCTGTGCTGCGCCTCGAGCGCGTAGGCAAGCAATTCGGCGGCCTGCACCGGGTGACCTCCGCCACGCATACCATGGACAATGGTGGTTATCAAACCAGCTTCGAACTGCGCAAGGAAGTGTGGTTCGGTTCCGTGCCGCTGCTGGAACAGGGCGCAGTAAAAGTCGAGGCCGTCGGCCAGTCCGTTTCTCCTGGAGGTCCCGTATGAGCGGCGAATTCCTGAAAGCCCAAGCCGGACCGCAAGGCTCCGGGGCGGACGAAGGACTATCGGGTGTGATGATCGGCCGGGTGATCCGCAACTGCGACCAGAAGCTTCTCGGGCGCGTGCAAGTGAGGCTCGCGGCGCGAGGCGGCAAGGAACTATGGGCAAAAGTTGCGCTGACCGACACGGGCGTGTATTTCATACCGCAAGTGGGCGATCAGGTCCTTGTGGCCTTTCATCAGGGTGACGACAATGAAGCCTATATCATGGGCCGGCTATGGAACGACAACAAACTTCCGCCCCGGCAGGGTGATCAGGATCCTGTTAATCAAAGAGTGATCCGCACGCCCGGGGAACATGAAATTGCCTTTGATGACAAGGAGCAATCAGTGGTGATCACCACGAAAGCGGGCCAGCATGTAAAGCTAAAAAAGGACACTGTCGAAATCGGCGTGGACAATAAAAGCTCGGCAATGATCAAGCTGGACGGGGAGGGGAACATTACATTCACCGCGAAGAAAGGCATCACCCTGGATGCGCCGACAATAACGTTGAAAGCGACAAGTAAAATTCAAGTTGGCGATGCATCGACGCCGCAGATAAGTATTGGATAGATCAAAGGAGTAATACGTATGCCAGCAGCAGCACGAGTCGGAGACATGACATCTCATGGCAAACCACTCGCTCCGGGAACCGGGAGCGCGAATGTATTGATCGGCGGTATGCCTGCCTGGCGCGTCGGGATGGATAGCCACACATGTCCGTTGGTCGACGGCATGAAGCCCCATGCCGGCGGGGTCGTCGCTAAGGGTAGTTCCAGGGTAATGATCAATGGCTGCCCTGCAGCGCGTCAGGGAGACCAGATCGTGGAGGCGGGACCGCCCAATTCCATATCAGCAGGTTGTTTAAAAGTGCAGATAGGAGACTGATTTACCATGACCGTTGAATCATTGGATCCTGCCAAGGCCTTCCTCGGGGTTGGCTGGGCGTTCCCGGTGACTCCGGACGCGGCTGCGCAAGATGTGGCGCGCGCAGAACATGAAGAGGACATCCGCCAGTCGATCCGCATCATCCTGGAGACCAGCCCCGGCGAGCGCGTCATGCGCCCCGATTTCGGCTCGGGCTTGATGGCCATGGTGTTCGAGCCGATTAACTACACTACCCTTGCACTGGTGAAGCAGCGCGTGGAGCATGCGCTCGTGTTGTGGGAGCCGCGCATCAACGTGCGCGAAGTCGCGGTAACGGTCAATGGCGCATCGCGGAATCGCCTCGATATCGATATCAGTTATGAGGTGCGTTCAACCAACACGTTTTACAACCTCGTCTATCCCTTTTTTCTCCAGGAAGGCCGCGAGTGAGTGCATTGCCTATAAACAGCGTATCAGAGCAACAGACGATGATGCAGTCGCTGCTGCGCCGCCTGCCGGGTTACACGCCGGAATGGACGCTGGCGCCCGGCGCCAGGGGCTATGCGCTGCTTGAAGTGCTGACGCGCTATCAAACACTGCTGGACCTCGGAGCGAGAGGCCTGCCCGAACGCAATCTGCTCGCCTTGCTCGATACCCTTGCCACTCCCCTGTTGTCTGGGCAAGCCGCCCGCGTACCGCTGGTGTTCCAGCTGAC
>MHEA01000048.1:2447-2572 GCA_001805085.1 Nitrospirae bacterium GWC2_57_9 | reverse complement strand
TCCTGTCGATGTCACCGTGGCCGCAGACAGCCAGTTGGCCGCGCAACCCCCACCCCCGCCGCCCTCACCGCTGGCGGGAGCGCCAAAGGGCGCTCCGGCGCCCGTGCTGTTCTTCACCGAGCAAA
>MHEA01000048.1:0-2398 GCA_001805085.1 Nitrospirae bacterium GWC2_57_9 | reverse complement strand
GGGGAGTGATACCTATGCCGACCACTCCGCAAGCCTGACCGGGTTTACCGTGTTCGGCGACATGGGCCGCACCGAACATGCGATCTATTTGGGCCATGACCGCTTGTTCAAACTGGGCGGGCGCGAGATCACGCTGCTTTTGCAGTGCACGTTAGGCGCGGCGCCGCAAAAGCCGCTCGATATTCATTGGCAGTACTTGAGCGAAGCCGGTTGGATCACTCTGCAGCGGGCGGAGGAAGAAGACACTACCCGCGGGCTCACCCAGGACGGCCAGATCGCGCTGCGTCTCAACTGCGGCCCGGATGCAAAGAAAGAGACTTTCCACGGCCGTAATACCTATTGGGTGCGCGGTGCGCTCAACACGCCGGTGATCCGCGGGGAGAACATGCGCCACAACCCGCTAACCATCAACGACCTGCGCATCCGCGTTCAGTTTAAAAAGAAGGATTTGCTGCCGGAGGCCGCGTTCGCCGATAGCATCAAGCTGGACGTTACCAAGGATTTCTATCCCTTCGGACAGCAGCCGGCAACTTTTAATACCTTTTATATTGGAAGTACAGAAGTATTTCAGCGTGGCGGTGCACGGGTACACATCGATGTTACGCTGTCGAAAAAGGGCGATCCGGCGGGTACGTTCGAATTGAAGTGGGAGTATTACAATAATAGCGGATGGCAGAAACTAGGTGTTGAGCCCGCCTCGGATGGGTCGGCAGCTTACAAATTCCATATCCTCGAAAATGATACACAGCGCATTTCGTTCAATTGTCCTTCCGACTGGAAGGAGGCAGAGGTTAACGGAACGAAGAATCGTTGGCTGCGCTTGCGTATAGCAAGTGGAAGTTTCGGTGATGCCCAAGCTGTCTCAGTCGTAACAACTACGGCCACCACAGTTGCCACGACTGACGCGAGTGCTGAAACGACCACAACTGAGCCCTCTGAAACGAAAACAATTGAGCCCATTCTTGCCAGCACAACTGAGCCCTCAGAAACAAACACAACGGAGCCCATTTCTGTCAGCACAACTGAGAGCACAGAAACGGCCACTACTGAGACAACTAAGGCGACCACTACGGCGACCACAATGCCTATAATAGCAAACATTGTTGCTCCGGTTGTTTCTAAACTCACCTTTTCTTACACCTATCTCACCGATCCGGAGATGCTGGATCACTGCCTGACCCGCAATGAGTTTCAATTCGAGGACCATACGGAAGACGCGCGCTGGGCGGATAGGAGTTTCGACCCCTTCTGGCCAATGTCTGATGAACAACCGGCGCTGCATTTCGGCTTCAACCAGCGCCTGCCGGCCGGGCTGGTGAGCATGTATGTGCAGACGCCGGGCGCTGAGGAGCTGGAGCCGGGCAGTGCGTCGGCATTCACGTGGGAATACCTTTCGCGCAGCGGCTGGCTTCAGCTCGGCATGCGCGACGAGACCAATGGTCTGCGGCAGAGCGGCATGGTTCAATTCATCGGTCCGCCTGACGCTGTTGCAGCGCCGGGGCTTGGCGGGGACGCCTATCGAATTCGCGCGCGACTCAAGGACGGTGTGGGCCCCGTGGAACTGCCCGTCCGCGGACTTTGGCTGAATAGCGTCTGGGCCAGTCACCGCGTGCGGGTCGAGCAGGAAACGCTCGGCATGGCGGATGGCACGCCCGGGCAGGCTTTGCGATTTGTGCGGACCCCGGTGCTGGCGGGTGAGAAGGTCGAGATCCGGGAATGGGCCGGCAGCGGCGAAGGCTGGCAGCTCATCGCCCGCCAAGTCCCTGAGGCGGACCTGCGCTACGAGCGCGATCCGCTCAGCAAGAAGGTGACTGCCGCCTGGGTACGCTGGCACGAACGCCCCCATCTCTACGATGCGAAACCGGGAGACCGCGTTTATGTGCTGGAGCGCGCCACCGGTTTGATCCGTTTCGGCAACAACACCCAAGGCATGATCCCGCCCGCGGGCAGCCGGATCGTCGCGACCTATCTCTCCGGCGGCGGTCTTGCCGGCAACGTACCGCGGGACACGATCACGCAATTGCGCAGCGCGGTGCCGTTTGTGGCGAAGGTCACCAACCCGGTCGCGGCAGCGGGCGGCGCAGATGTCGAGACGCTCGCAGCAATTCGCGCCCGCGGTCCGCAGCGTTTGCGCCATCGTGATCGCGCGATCAGCGCCCCGGATATCGAATGGATCGCCCGTGACGCCTCGCCCGAAGTCGCCCGCGCCCGCTGCCTGGCCATCACCGGCCCTGCCGGACACGCGCAGCGGGGCTGGATCACGGTGATCGTGGTTCCGCGCACCTGCGAGGACCGGCCCTGGCCGTCCGCGGAATTGCAGCGGCGGGTGGCGGATCACCTGCGGGCGCGGGTGCCCGCAAGCGTGGTGCGGCGCTTACGGGTGGTGGAACCAGGCTAT
>MHEA01000047.1 GCA_001805085.1 Nitrospirae bacterium GWC2_57_9 | reverse complement strand
AACTCTGGATGAACCCGCCTGCCGATCTGCTGTTCGAAAAAAAAGCTGAGATGCGGCTTTTGGAGATCCGTACTGCCTGTTTCCTCAGATCCGAATAAAACCTGATGATACTGTCGATCTCCTGCGGGAATTCACGCCTCAGTTCATCCAGTGTTTCTGTCCGGTCGGCATAGATCGTAATCCTCCTGTCCGGGAGGGCGACCTGATAGCAGGGAGCACAAAGCGAAGCGGCCAGTGTTATCCCCAGTGTTTCGCTCAGCTGTTGAAATATTCCTTCCCGGTCAAAGCCGAATGACAGCACGGGACCGGGAGAAAACCGGAACCCGTTCTTCTCATAACTGCGAAGAGAGCCGCCGACAGAGGTTCCGGGTTCCAGGACGATCGTTTTCTTGTTCATTTTGGATGCAATGGCCGCGGCAGAAAGACCGCCAAGTCCGGCGCCGACCACGGCTAGCTCATATTTCGGCACACTTACCCCCCTAAAAACAAAAAAGGAAATAGGTCGAGCTCTCTAGGACCTCCCTATTTCCTTTGGGCTGCTTTCATAAGTGCATGACTTACTAAGTCTTTGACTTCTCCCGCATTGCTTCTTTCCGCGACAAGCGTATCTTTCCTTGCCGGTCGATCTCAAGCACCTTTACGAGCACTTCGTCCCCTTCTTTCAGCTCGTCGGTAACCTTTTCAAGTCGCTTTTCCGATATCTGCGAGATATGCAAAAGACCATCGGTACCCGGAAAAATTTCCACGAAAGCGCCAAAATCCATTATCTTTCTGACTTTTCCCATATACAGTTTGCCGACTTCGGCTTCCTGCACGATGCCTCGAATGATCTCCTTGGCCTTGTTTGCCGCTGCTTCGTCCGAAGACGCGATATTGATAACACCGCTGTCCTCGATGTCGATCTTGGCTCCGGTCTGCTCCACGATGCTGCGGATGACCTTGCCGCCGCTGCCGATGACGTCCTTGATCTTGTCGGGATTGATCTGCATCGTGATGATGCGCGGGGCAAAGGGATTCAGGTTCTTCCGGGGAGATGAAAGGGTTTCAAGCATCTTACCGAGGATGTGGAGACGGCCTTCCTTCGCCTGCTGCAGCGCAGTCCGCATCACCTCGATGGTTATGCCTTCGATCTTCATGTCCATCTGGAGAGCGGTGATTCCCTGGCTCGTCCCGGTAACCTTGAAATCCATATCGCCAAGATGGTCCTCAAGTCCGAGGATGTCGGACAGCACGATGACCTTGTCCCCTTCTTTGATGAGACCCATCGCAATACCGGCTACGGGCGACTTGATCGGAACGCCTGCGTCCATCAGCGCCAGCGTGCCTCCGCAAACCGTTGCCATGGAGGACGACCCGTTGGATTCGAGGATATCCGATACGATCCGGATCGTATAGGGGAATTCCTGCTTGGTCGGAACCATTGCCTTCAGCGCGCGTTCCGCCAACGCCCCGTGGCCGACCTCGCGCCTGCCCGGACCACGAAGCGGCTTGGTCTCGCCGACGCTGAAGGGCGGGAAGTTGTAGTGGAGCATGAAGGTCTTGAAATACTCTCCTTCGAGCGAATCGATCCGCTGCTCGTCCTCTGACGTGCCCAGCGTCGCCACTACGAGCGCCTGCGTCTCGCCGCGTGTGAAGAGCGCCGAGCCGTGGGTCCGGGGCAGCATTCCGACCACAGAGGAAATGGGCCTGATCTGATCGGGCTTTCTGCCGTCAGCGCGGATGTTCTTTTCGAGGATGATCTTCCGGACCTCGTCCTTCTCAAGGTTCAAGAAGATGGTGGACACCTGCCGACTCCGGGTCGGGTCTTCGTTCTTCAGTTTCTCCTTGATGTCAGCCAGAAGGGCATCGAGCGTCTTTTGCCGCTCCATCTTGTTGGGGATGACGATCGCGTCCTTCAGCCGGTCCATGGCCAGTTCAGCAACCTGTTTCGCAAGTACCTGGTCGATTTCCACGACCTTTACGACCCGCTTCGGTTTGCCGACTTTGGCCATCAACTCCTTCTGAAGCGCCACGATCTTTTTGATCTCGCGGTGCGCGGTCTCGAGAGCCTCGAGCATCTGGTCCTCGGTCAATTCGCTCGCACCGCCCTCCACCATCATAATGGCGTCATGCGTACCGGCCACGACAAGGTTGAGCTTCGTTGTCTCCAGTTCCTTGTGCCCCGGATTAACGACGAACTTGCCGTCCTGATAACCGACACGAACGGCGCCGATGGGACCATTGAAGGGAATGTCAGAAATCGCCAAAGCAGCGGAAGATGCGATCATTCCCATGAGGTCCATCGAACTTTCGTCCCCGATGGACAGAACGGATGCAATGATCTGGGTATCGAAATAGTATCCGTCAGGGAATAAAGGCCTGAGGGGCCGGTCGATAAGGCGCGAGCTCAGAATCTCCTTTTCGCTCTGCCTCCCCTCCCGTTTGAAGAACCCGCCGGGAATCCGTCCTGCGGCATAGGCCTTTTCCTGATAATCAACGGTCAAAGGAAGAAAATCTACGTTCTCCCGTTCGACCTTGGAAGCAACTGCCGTGGAAAGCACCACCGTATCGCCATAGCGCGCAACGACCGCGCCGCTGGCCTGTTTTGCCATCAGTCCTGTTTCCAGGATAAGCCGTCTGCCGCCGACCTCTGTTTCTACTGTTGTTGCCATGAAACCTCTCTTCTCTGTTGGTTAATTGCTACTTCCTTATGCCGAGCTGGTCGATCACCTGACGGTAACGTTCCAGGTCGTTCTTTTTAAGGTAGTCCAGATGGCGCCGCCGCTGGCCGACCATTTTCAGAAGACCTCTCCGTGAATGATGGTCATGCTTGTGCGCCTGCAGGTGCTCCGTAAGGTGACTGATCCTGCCGCTCAGAAGCGCGATCTGCACTTCAGGGGAGCCGGTATCAGAAGCGTGCCTGCGATACGTATTGATCAGACCTGTTTTCTTTTCCTTATCCATTCAACCGTACCTCCTTTCATAGAATTTTGTTTTAAGGGAACATAAAATATCATAATTTCAGTGATTTGTAAAGCGTTTTATTGACAAAAATAAAAAATAAAGAACGAAACACTTCTCATTATGGATTTTAGCCCGTTCCACGGCAGAAATCGAGCGGATTATGAAAAAACTATTTCCGGCTTGAGAATTCCGCTCCCCTTCCTGGCGATGGCCAGGAACCGGCCTGCTTCATCATGGATGCGCACCATAAGACCTTCTTCTCCGATCGCATTTGCCGTTTTTTCTATTCTATTCCCATGAAGGATCCTGATGGAATCGGATTCATTCACTGTTATTGCCGGCATATCGTCAAGTGCGTTATCGATCGGTACCAGAGCGGCATTCAGTTCTTCTGGATTATAGTTCGAAAGCCGATCAAGGGTGGCTCCTTCTTCTATCCGAAACCTGCCGGACCGGGTCCTTACGAGGTTTGCCAGGTGAGCTCCGCACCCCCATGCCTCCCCGAGGTCCGCGCAGAGAGACCGTATGTAAACTCCCTTTGAACAGCGAACTGAAATCTTGATCCAGGGATCGTCATAGGAAATCAGCTGAATATCGTGGATGATCACCTGACGTGCTTTGAGCGGCAACGCTTTGCCCTGCCGCGCCAGCTTATACGACGGTACGCCGCCGATCTTGAGAGCCGAATAAGCAGGCGGAATCTGGGTGATGTTTCCGGTGAACCGCTGCAGTGCGTCCAGAATGCGGGAACGGTCAGGCGGAATATAGGTCCTGGTTTCAAGGACCCTGCCCTCCGCATCGAGAGTGTCGGTGATCACCCCGAGCCTGAGCACTGCCTGGTATTCCTTTTCGCCTGCTTCAAGATACTGGGCGATTCTCGTCGCTTTTCCGAGACAGAGCACCAGCACGCCCGTGGCTGACGGATCGAGCGTGCCGGTATGGCCGACCCGCTTTTCCTTGAACATCCTGCGCACGTGAAGGACGACATCATGGGATGTCATTCCCGATGATTTATTGATATTAAGGACGCCGTCCATGACCCGCCGTTTGCCCTGTCCCCAATTGTGCGGCAATCGCCTCGGTGACCGCTCCAAGCACCCTTTTCTTCACCTCTCCTAAGGTGCCGTCCAAGGTTGAGCCGGCGGCATTCTTGTGGCCCCCTCCACCCAGTGACTGGGCAAGACCCGCCAGATCGATGCGTCCTTTGGAACGCAGGCTGATCTTATACTGTCTGTCCGCGGTCTGGCGGAACAGGACCGCAACCTCGACGCCTTTGGTGGAACGGACAAAATTCACGAAATTATCAGTATCTTCCGGGGTCGCCCCGTTCTGCCGGAACAGTTCCTCTGTCACCACGACCCAGGCCACCCGGCCGTCCTCGCTCTTTTCGATCCCGGCGAGCACGTTGCCCAGCAGTTTCAGCCGCCGGTAGGCAAAGGATTCATATACGTTCTCAGTTACCAGCCACGGGTCCGCGCCTGCATCGATCATATCAGCGGCAATACGCATGCTCCTCGCGGTGGTGTTGGCATAGCGAAAGGAGCCGGTATCCGTGAAGATCGACGTATACAGGCACAATGCTATTTCAGGGTTGATGGGAACATTGAGCTGCCGGATGAGCTCATGGATCATCTCACCGGTCGCAGCCGCATCGGCATCGAGCCAGGTGAGCGGCCACTGCCGGGGATTGGTGACATGATGATCGATATTGATGAGCATGTCGGCTGGTACACCGCCATCAAAGAGCCCCGTGCGGGGAGGGTCTGCGTCGAGGACGACAATGGCATCGAAGCGGCCGCTCAGAGCTCTGCCGACCTTGATCCGTTCCGAACCCGGCAGGAACCGGTAGATCTCGGGCACCGGGTCGAGGTTCTGCGCAATCACCTTCTTGCCCTTCTTTTCCAGGGCCAGGACGAGCGCGAGTTGTGAACCGAGCGCATCGCCGTCAGGGCTCTTATGGACCGATACCAGAACCGTGACGGAGCGCTCCAATGCGGCTATGATCGGGGCGACCTCATTCATGCCCGGGGCCCTTCTTGTCCTTCTCTTCGATCTCGCGGAGAAGTTCCATGATGTGCGCCCCCCGCTCGACAGTTGCATCAAAGCGGAACAGCAGCTCAGGCAGGTAGCGCATCCGCATGCGTTTTCCCAATTCTGACCGGATGAACGCAGCCGCGCTCCGCAGGCCCTTAAGCGAGGCTTCCTTGTCGGCATCACTGCCGTAGATACTTACATAGACCGTCGCGTTGCGGAGGTCCTTTGCTACGTCCACGCCGGTGACCGTGACAAACCCGACCCGCGGGTCCTTGAGCTTTCGCATCAGGATGTCCGCGATCTCCTGCTTCATCTGATCGCCGACGCGATCTGCTCTTTTAAATGTTGGTTTTGCCATGACGGTTAATCGGGCAACAGAGTAGCGACGGACCTCTTCCCGATGATCGGTCCGCGGTCCCGCATTTATGTCGCCCGCCTTTAAAAAATTTCTATGTGATAGTCCAGGAGGTTCAGTTCAGGAACAGCCCGGACCATGTTCAATACATGGTCCATCGTCTGATTGAGGTGGGATTTATCGTTACTCACTGCCGCAACAGCCAGGGAAGCTTTCTGCCAGAGGTCATTGTCGGCCACCTCTGCGACGGATACGTTGAATTTGTTTCGTATCCTGTCCTTCAGGCTTCGGAGCGAGTGTCTCTTTGTTTTGAGGGAACCGCTGTCGGGGACGTGCAGTTCCATGGTACAGACACCGATAAACATGATCTACGCCAATCGGGCGATGGTGCGGGGGCGGCAAATGATTACAGCTTTGCAGCCACCTTTTCAATGACATATGCTTCGATGATATCGCCGACCTTGATATCGTTGAAATTCTCCACTCCCAGACCGCACTCATACCCCGCCTGGACCTCGCGAACGTCGTCCTTGAACCGTTTGAGCGAGTGCAGTTTCCCTTCATACACCTGTACGTTGTCGCGCAGAACGCGGACCCCGTCATTCTGCCGGGTCATGATGCCTTCGAGCACATAGGAGCCTGCGATCGTCCCGATCTTTGAAACATGGAATGTCTGGCGTACTTCGGCACGTCCCAGGATCTTTTCCTTGAGCGTCGGTTCGAGCAGTCCTTCCATGGCAGCCTTGATGTCGTCAATCGCGTTGTAAATGATATTATAGAGACGAATATCAACACCCTCGCGCTGCGCCAGTTCAGAACCCTTCGGCTCGGGCCTAACGTTGAAACCAATGATGATCGCGTTCGAAGCCGCTGCCAGCATCACGTCCGTCTCAGTGATCGCGCCCACGGAATTATGGATGACCTTGAGCTTTACGGCCGACGTGGAGAGCTTCTCCAATGAGTCCACGATAGCCCCGGCAGAGCCGGAAACGTCGGCTTTGATCACGATGTTCAGTTCCTTCACCATGCCTTCCTGGATCTGGGCATGCAGGTCTTCCAGGGTGACCTTTTTCATTGAAGCCAGCTCGGTGTGACGCTGTTTGGCCTGTCTGATCTCCGCGATCTGGCGGGCCTTTCGCTCCTCCTCGAGCACGACGAACCGTTCACCGGCAAGCGGTACGCTCGAAAATCCGATGACTTCCGCCGGCCGTGACGGTCCTGCCTGGTCGATGCGTTCGCCCTTGTCATTGATGAGCGCGCGCACCTTTCCGAACTGGGCACCGCTCACGAAGAAGTCGCCGACCTTGAGGGTCCCGGACTGGACCAGAACGGTTGCCACCGGTCCGCGGCCCTTGTCCAGTTTAGCTTCGATAACGGTGCCGCGCGCCATCTTGTCCGGATTCGCTTTCAGCTCCAGAACATCGGCTTGGATAAGGATCATTTCAAGAAGGTGCTCGAGGCCGACCTTTTTCTTGGCCGAAACCTCGCAGAAGATCGTCTGGCCGCCCCATTCTTCGGGGATCAGCTGGAACTCCGACAGCTCCTGCTTCACGCGGTCAGGCTTGGCCTCGGGCTTATCGATCTTGTTAATGGCGACAATGATGGGCACACCCGCTGCTTTCGCGTGGTTGATCGCTTCGCGCGTCTGCGGCATCACACCGTCATCGGCGGCAACCACCAGAATGACGATATCCGTCACCTGTGCTCCCCGTGCCCGCATGGCGGTAAATGCCGCATGGCCCGGCGTGTCCAGGAAGGTGATGTCCCTTCCCTTGAGGCTGACCTGATAAGCACCGATATGCTGGGTGATTCCTCCGGCTTCCCTTGAGACCACGTTCGTCTCCCGGATGGAATCAAGCAATGACGTTTTCCCGTGGTCGACATGGCCCATGATGGTCACCACCGGAGACCGCATCAGCATGGCCTCGGCCGCATCGGCCTTTTCCTCGAGGATATCCTCGGCCGATTCGATACTGGCGATCTCCGCCTTGATGCCGTATTCATCGGCAAGAAGCATGGCGGCATCGGTGTCCATGGCCTGGTTCTGAGTGGCCATGATACCCATGGTCATCAACTTCTTCATCACATCGCCGACCTTCACTCCAACAACTTCAGCGAATTCCTTTATGGTACACCCTTCCTGGATCTTGACGATCTTTTTGCGGGGTTTAGTAATGTCCGCTACGTCGGTCTGCTGGCCCTGACGATCGTCCTTCCGATGCGGCTTTTTGCCGGCAGGCAATGTTTTAAGGTCGGGAAGCTTCTTGAATGATGGCTTTTCGCGGAATTCGCGCTCCTGCTTCT
>MHEA01000046.1 GCA_001805085.1 Nitrospirae bacterium GWC2_57_9 | reverse complement strand
GTAGATCCTGCCTGCAATGGCGTCACGGAGATTCCGTTCATACTCGTACTCGGTTGAATATCCGTAGGCTCCGTGGATCTGGAGCGCATCCTGGCAATTCTGCAGGTAGCTCTCGCTGATGAAGAGCTTTGCCATGGCCGACTCCAGGGGCGCCCGCCTGCCTTGGGCTTTCAGGGACGCGACGTTATGGAGCATCAGCCGGGACAGTTCCATGCGCAGCTTCATATCGGCGATCTTGTGGGATATGGCCTGATTTTTTCCGATGGGCCTGCCGAACTGCTGCCGCACCTGGGCATGCCGGACCGTCTCTTCGAGCATGTTCTCCATGGCGCCCAGATGGGTCGCGAAGAGGCAGCTGCGCTCCCACTCCATCTCGGAGTTGAAGATGGCCGATCCGGCCCCTTCCTGCCCCAGCCTGTTCTCCTCGGGCACTTCGCAGTCGCGGAGGATCACTTCCCCGAGCGGACAGGTCCTGAGGCCCATCAGCTCCAGCGGTTTTCCCACGGAAAAACCGGGGAACCCTTTTTCGACAAGGAAGCCGGTGACCCCGGCGAACCCTTTCTTCGGGTTCGTCACCGCAAAGACCAGCAGGATATCGGCAATGGGCGCATTGGTAATGAATGTCTTGGCGCCGTTCAAGATGTACCGGTCGCCTTTTTTTTCGGCTTTGCATTTCATGCTGAAGGCGTCCGATCCGGCTTCCGGCTCCGTGATCGCGTGGCCGCCTATCCAGGAGCCGTCGATCAGGCGAGGAAGGTACCGCTCCTTCTGGTCACCGGTGCCGAACTTCAGGATGGGCGCCTCGCAGGTCCAGATATGCGAGTTGAGGGCGAAGAGCAGTCCGCTGTCCCTGCATGCATACCCCAGTCCCTCCATCGCGGCGATGCAGGAAAGGATATCCATGCCCAGGCCGCCGTACTGCTCCGGCATGGAAAGGCCCTGGATCCCGAAGTCGGCGCACTTCTTCCAGCCCCCGGCATTGAACTCCTGCCGCTTCTCCCGTTCCTTCGCGCCGCTGTTCAGCTCGCGCCGGGCAAAGGCAATGGCGTGCTCTTTCAGCTCGCGCTGTTCCCCGGTAAGCTCGTTCGTCGTCATTGTCGTTTCCATGGTTGCACTATCCTTTCCCCGCCCTGGACAGGGACGGGAGCGGGGCGGGCGGCGCCTGGCCGGCGGCCTTTTTCCGGGCCGCCATACCGACCAGCAGATAGATGATCGCCCACGAGGCCAGGTGCGACGAAAAGCCGTAGGGGTCCTGGTTCGGATAGACTTCCACGTAATCGAGGCCCGCGATGCCCGCTTCGCCGATCTTGAAGAGCGACGGCAGAAGCTCCTGCGGAAAAAGTCCGTTGAAGTCCGCCGGTCCACCCGGATTGAAGCCTGCGTCCGTGCAATCGCTGCAGATGCTCACGAGCACATGCTTCGTCTTCTCCCGCGCCGCGTTGATCGCATCGTCGATGACCGCCTCGATGCCCCGCTTCCTGATCTCCTGGATCGTGAAGATCCGCGCGCCCATGCTCTTGGCGTAGGCGTACTGGGCAGGCGAGTTCCGCGGACCGCGAATGCCGACGTGGACGATGCTCTGCTTCCTCACCTTGCCGATGCCGGCGATCCGGTGAATGGGTCCGCACCGGGCAAAGTCATCCCTGCCGAAAGATGCGGCGTTGTCGAAATGGGCGTCGAAGTGGAGCACGCCGATCCCGCCGTCGGTGTTGTCGTTCAGGGCCCGGGCGATCTCGGGAGTGAAGGAATGGTCGCCGCCCAGCACGATCGGTATGCTTCCGCTTTTGAAGATCCGGTCCATGGCGTCATAGACGCTCTTCATGGTAGCCGCCGGGTCGTTCGGATGCACCGGGATATCGCCGATATCACAGACCTTCAGATAATCGAAGAGGTCCGTTTCATACTCCGGCAAAAAACCGCCGTACCGAGCGGCCGCATGGCGGATGGTGCGGGGCGCAAGTTCGCACCCGGTGAAGGTACCCCAGGTGACCGTTCCTTCCCAGGGGACGCCGGCGATGACCACATCCTGTCCCCGCTCTATCGAGGCCCGGTCGACCACGGGAGCGCCCAGGAAGGACGGGGTATCTCCGAACACCCTGGGCAGGGATTCTTTTCTGTTCGGCACCATCGGGACGTTCAGATCGTTCATTGGTTTCTCCTGACCCGGACAAGCCGGAAACATGGCTTTTTGACACAGATAAAGGCATGACAAAAGCTATGAAAGAACGTTTGTAAACGCTCTCCTTCATCGCTGTTTCATAGCCGTTATCGGCTTTTATCAGTGTCAAAGATTTTTCTCTGCATTTTTCTCTAGTGGTGCAAACGGGACACATAGGTTGAAATAACGTCCAGGGATTCGAAGTTGTCGGGAACGATCTCTTCATCCCGCACCTTCACCCGAAAGGTGTCCTCGATATAGGACACGAGGTGCATGATCCCCAGGGAGTCGATCATCCCGTTCTCGATGAGATTCTCCCCGTCCGACACCTGATCGATCTTCTTCGGCCTGCCCAGCTTCTCGATCAGAAACCGCCGCAGCTGCTCCTTCTGATATGCCGTCTCCATCAATGGACCCTCCTTGCTGTTCAGTAGATTTCGCGCCCGGACAACGGGCCGATTTTATCGCTTCGTTATTCATAATGATGGATGAACAGGAGCTTCGTGACCTTGATCCGCTTCAGCTCCTTGAACCGGAGCGTGCGGTGTACCCAGAGGGCGGGAAGATAGTCGGCCCAATAGTAGCCGTACACTTTGACGAAACCCTCCTTCTGGAGTTCATGGAGACCTCCGTTTTGCAGGAAGGGTGCCAGATTTTTCCCCCGCTGTTGCCGGTAGACATGCATGTCGAATGCATATGTTTCCTTCGGTCCGCATTGGATCCCGAGCCATTTCAGGTCCGGATGGAGAGGCTCCTTCTGACCGTAATGAGCGTCCACATACCACATGTCCCCGCAGACCTCCTTCTCCCGCGCCAGGGCAAATCCCCGGTAGCCCTTTTTCAGGTAGTACAGTGCCTTCAGGTACCTGTTCTCCGATTCTTTCTGCTGCGGGTAGATCAATGCCTGCCGGAACAGGGCCGCGGGCGTTATCGCAACGAGCTTCAGACCCTCCGCATGCCCGGAATCGAGCGGAGGCAGCGCGGAAAGATCCTTCTCGACCGCAACTGCCACTTTATTTATAAAGAATGCCCCCCGGAAAAAATAGTAGGGGACATCGAGCTTCATGAGCTTCAGAAATGGTTTTACGCGGTCTTTCAGATGATGCTGCATGGCGGCCCCTCCCGGCGACTGCAGAGAAATCGTAAATCCTGATGTTAGCCAACGGCTGCCTTTTTTTGCGGCTTGGCGTCTTTGCGCGCCAGGTTTTCGTTTTTATACCGACCCCTGTTTTTTTCTCGCGCTCATTGCCCGGACCTTCTCACCGTGGTTATAGAAGACGATATCTCCATAGCCCCCCTGGTCTTCGAGTATCCTGGTGATCAGTCGCTCCTGCATCTCCCCTATCTCGAACAGCAGTATCCCGCCCGGTTTCAGCAGCGCCGGGGCTTCCTTTATCAAGCGGCGATAGAGGTCGATGCCGAAGGGGCCTCCGTCGAAAGCGACCCGGGGCCCGTGCTCAATCAGTGCGCGGGGCAATTTCCCGATCGACCGGGTGGGGATATAAGGAGGATTGCACAAGATCATGTCGATCGTTCCTTCGTAGCCGCCTTCCTGAAAAGGCGAGAGCAGGTCGCCGGCAAGGAGAAACACTCTGTGGTCGAGGCCGTATCGGGAAACATTCGTTCTGGCGATTTCAATAGCGGCGGGGCTGATGTCGGAAGCGAATACCCGCACGCTTGCCGAGGTCAGGGCAAGGGTTATCGCCAGGTTTCCGCAGCCGGTGCCGATATCGAGGACCAGCGGTCCTTTTTCCGCGGACGCCCGTTCTTGCAGAAGGGTCCGGGCCGCCTCTATCAGAAGGCCCGATTGTTCCGTGGGCAGGAACGTATCGGGCGAGCAACGGAAGCTCCTGCCCATGAAGCAGGCTTTCCCGAGGATATGCTCGATCGGTATCCCCAGTTCCCTTTTCCGTACCACCGTCTCGATATCGATCTTGGTCTGGCCGTCCTGACACAGGCCGGCCCGCCCGAGGGCGCCGTCCGACCGGATATCGAAGAACCGCAGCGTTTCCAGCAGCGGGTCTTCGACGTTCGCGTTCTTCAATTTTTCGTGGGTAGCGAGGAATTCGTTGAACATGCGTTGCCTGTGTGTGTTCCTGGGATGAAGCGTCCCGCTATCGCAGCAGGATCTTTGCGGTATATCTCATGAACCGGCCGGCGGTATACAACAGCGGGTTGAACTTCTTCTGGGTCATAAAGAGGCAGAGCGAGCTTCGTCCCCGGTCCGCCCAGTAGAATTTATAGCGCTCGTTTCCCTTGAGCAGGTCATAGCGCGACACGCCAGCTGCATGGGCCTGTTCGAGGCAGAGGCCGACCAGGACGTTCCCTGAGCTGATCTTCGGGTTGAACTCCTTGTCAACGACCATGAGGTACAACAGCAGCTCATCGTTATAGCGCAGATGCAGGAGGGACGCTATCGTCACTCCCCGGTTCGCCAGGAAATCGATCCGGACCAGGTCCCGGCCTGCGGAACGGCGGGTGAACTCGCGCAGGAAGCGGTGCAGGTGACTGCCGCCCTGACCCTTCTTTTTTTCGTAGAAGCTGAAAAAGTCGTCGAGGCCCTCCGCCAAGCCTTCACCCGTGACCGTGCGGTGGTCCACGTCGCCGCTCTTTTTCAGCCTGCCCACATCCTGCCTGAACCGGGCGCGTCGTTTGGGCGAGATACCCGGGACCCAGTCCGCACTTTTGGGCAGGAGGACGCGGGGACAATAGGAGCCCTTGGACAGCTCAGCGTACTTTCCCTCCCGTTCGATCCTGTCCTGGAGATAGAGGAGGAAAAGAGAGTCGGAAGGAATGTCGCGGAGCAGCAGGCAGTCCCAGAACATCCGGCCGTCGCGGAACAGGAACTGATAGAGCTGCTCCGTCACTTCCTGCTCCCTGCCCTCTTTGAGGATAACGTCCAGATAGTCCGAGCCGGCCTCGGGCGATCCCAGAAATTCGAGTTGGTCGAAATTCACGAGATTCCGGGATACGCGGTTGAGATACCAGGGCGCGACCCCGATCAGCTCCTGCCCCTGGTGCACCGTGACGATGAACAGACGGCGTCCGGCCACGAGAAAGCTGTCCGCCCAGGAGAAGAGCCACTCCCAGCTCAGGAACACCGTGTCCGCCCGCGACGATCGCAGGAGCGCGTTCCAGGCGCCGGCCATTCCCTCCCAGGCCTCGCGGGTATCAACGATGCCGATCCGGTACTCCTGCTCCGCCTGCATAGTCATCTTGTCCTCCCGCCCCGGGTGCCGTTTCCGGGAAAGCCGGGGCCCCTCAGCAGCCGGCCGCGCGGCTGCCTGAGGTCGGACCGGATGCCCGGCGATGCACCGTCCCTTTCCAGGAAGAATCGTTTCCCGCCCACCCTCACGAAAAGGACGCTCTTGTATACCGTGAAGCCGAACCGCACATGGGTTTTGAGAGACAGCGCATTATGGCTGTCGATCAGCGTGATGATCCGCTGTCTGCCCAGCTCCCGCATCTGCTCGGCCAGATGCTTTTTGAACCTGACCCAGACGCCGCTGATACGGAATTCAGGCAGGATAAAGGCATCATAAGCATAAATGGCGTCGTCGGGTACCGAAAGCGGATAAAGGTACCGCTGCTCTTCATGAAAGCGCTTGCTGGTGAACCATTCGTACCCGATGATCCGGCTGCCGGCCACCGCCACTGCGCAGTGGTCCCCGGCTCCGAACCGCTGCCGAAAGATCTCCTGCCTCTCGAGCGTATCCAGCATGGCCATTGCGCCGATATCGGTCGGCTCTCCGTTCCGGATCAGTCCGGGCCCGCGAAGGCCGCGCACATCGGGTATGCTGGAATATGCCATGAGGTAAAAACGCCTGACCTGGACGAACTGGAACGTCATCCTGTCGAGAAGGACCTGCAGAACAAAGGCGGGGGGAAGGTCTTTGATCTTTTTCAGTCTTCGGAAAAAATCCATGGAATAATAATAGAGGTAACATCTCTTTTGACACTGACGGACACTGAGTGTCTATGAAAAGACATGAAAATCCACCACGGAGATACAGGGAGAGGGTGAGAACAAAAGCGACTTACGAAATCATCATGATGAACGCTTGCCCTTATCAATGTAACTCATAGACGATCGGCTTCTTCCGTGTCGAAAAAATCCCGGGTTGCCTTGGTTTTCCTTCCGCGTTTTTACGCGGTCAGCCGGACGGGCACCGCTCGCAAGCCGGTCTTCCTGCACTGATGCGCCGCAACGGCGATCACGCGTGCGGCCGCGTCCCCGTCCCACAGCGGCGGCAGGGCCCCCGGCTTTCCCCTGCCCTCGAGAACGGCAAGGGCCGTGGCCAGTATCGTTTCGGGGTTGGTGCCGGCAAGATAATTCGTCCCCGTTGTTACCGTCACCGGCCGTTCCGTATTGTTACGGAGCGTTATGCAGGGCACGCGCAGAAAGGTGGTCTCCTCCTGGATGCCGCCGGAATCGGTCAGCACCAGGTCGGCGCCCAGCAGCAGGTTCAGGAACTCCAGGTAGCCCAGGGGCCCGGTATAGAGAATGGGATCGCGGGCATCGACCAGTCCGAACAGGTCCAGGTTCTTTCTGGTCCGGGGATGGAGCGGGAAGATGAGCGGAAGCCGGCGGCTGATTTTCTTCATGCATTCCATGAGGGGGGCCAGCATCTCCCGGGAATCGACATTGCTCGGCCGGTGCAGCGTCACCAGGCCGTACCGCGGCCGTCCGGTCCCGCCGGCCGCGAACCGTTCCCGCAGCGCGCCGTCTGCGCAGCGGCTCTCCAGCAGCTGCTCGAGCGTTCGCAGCCCGCGCGCTTTTTCGCGGTGGTTGATGAGGGTGTCGATCATGACATTGCCGACGAAATGGATCTTTCTGCGCGGGATCCCTTCATGCTCCAGGTTCTGGAGGGCCTCCTGCTCGGTCACGAACAGAAGGTCGCTCAGCGCGTCCGTCACGATCCGGTTGATCTCCTCGGGCATGGAGCGGTCCCGGGACCGGAGCCCGGCCTCGATATGGGCGATCAGGGGCCGCCTGATCCGGGACCCGTCATACCCGGCCTTGACGGCGACGAGCGCACAGGCAAGGGTCGAGTTCACATCGCCCACGACCAGGAGCACGTCGGGCTGTTCCTTCAGGAGGATCGGCTCGAACCTGGTCATGATCTGGGCCGTCTGGAGGGCATGCGATCCGGACCCCGCACCGAGGTTGTGATCGGGCTCCGGGATCTCCAGCTCGGTGAAGAACCGGCGCGACATCGCTTCGTCATAGTGCTGTCCTGTATGCACGAGAACATGCCTGATCGGGAAATCGCGCCCTTCCCGGTTGCGTCGGTCGATGGCGGCGGCCAGCGAGGCGATCTTCATGAAGTTCGGGCGGGCGCCGGCAATGGACATCATGGTGATGGTTTGGGAATTATCCATGGGTATCCTTGATTATTAGATTACGGCTAAGAGAAAAACTTGACACTGATAAAAGCCGACAGGGGCTATGACGGAGAAGCTTTGATCATTCCTTTTCAGTGGAGCCCCCTCCGGCAGGAGCCGGAGG
>MHEA01000045.1:7035-7619 GCA_001805085.1 Nitrospirae bacterium GWC2_57_9 | reverse complement strand
TCAGGTAAAAACGGCAAGGAAGATGTTTACAAAATCCGGCCTTTAATGGAGCAGGTGCTTCAGGACAAGGTCTATATATTCCGTAACGGAAAAGACCTTGAGTCTGCTGTCAGCACGCTTCAGGAATTATACAAGCGTTCACTTAAAATTGGTCTTAGAACTCAAGGTAAAGCTGTAAGCCCTGAGCTTGCTACTGCTTTAAAAATGCCCGGCATGTTAAAACTTGCTCTTTGCATAGCTTATGGAGCTTCGCAGAGGACAGAAAGCAGAGGAAGCCATTTCAGAGAAGACTTCCCAAAAAGAGATGATGCTAACTGGTTAAAACGCACTCTCGCTTACTGGAAGCAGGGAGATACACTTCCAACTCTTAAATACGAAGATGTGAAAATTACTGAATTACCGCCCGGTGACCGCGGATACGGAGAATCAGCAACCCCCGCACCCGGAGGTGGAAAGTAGAAGATAAAATTTTAAATCAAAAAAGGGTAGGGGAGGCTTTAGCCTCCCTTCTTTAGATAGAAGAAAAGTATTAGGGACGACTAAAGTCACCCCTACCCCCATGTAGCTCTAACTGGTTTTAAATA
>MHEA01000045.1:0-6791 GCA_001805085.1 Nitrospirae bacterium GWC2_57_9 | reverse complement strand
AAACTTGGCTGCAGCAGCACGAACTGCTGGAGCTCGAGGATTGGACGTTCTGATGGAAAGATAAAGCGCAGAGGCTTTGCTTCTCCATTCATCACGACAGAAATAATTCCGGCGGAATCAACGTCGAACTTTGCATGGAAAAAGCAGCTCCCTCCATCCATAACAAGGACCAGCTTCGTTCTCCAGTCCTGAGCTTCATCCCAATAGGAAGAACAGAATGCGTTCAGATACACGATCTTTCTGCCCTTCTTGCGGATCCCGTAATATTGAAAACGATATTCGCGCCATGGCTTAACATCCGTAGCTCGCTTGCCCAGCCAAAGGCCGTAGTCATGCTTCAGATAGTCCAGCGCGCTCACCACGTCGGCAACGGACGGCTGCCAATCCCCGATCGGCAATCGGGCAGTATAGGTTTCGATGGGGGCTGCAAAGACCGCGAGCGGGAAAAGCAGTGACAGAAGCGATATCTTCCAAATCATTGACCCTCTCCCAGAGGCAGTTTGTGGTGGCTCTCAAACTATCCGACCCCGCAATATCTGGAGCTGCTGCTTCGCTCGGGCGTCTATTCCCTTTGTCCAGACACCGGACATTTCATACCAGGCATAAACGCGGGGATCGAGAACACGCTCAATTGCCCCATACCGGCGAAGCCCGTGGAACCAGCGGTCGGTTCGGGTTGAACGAAGCGAAACAACAGCTTTCATTTACGTCTTTGCGTCGGGTTTCGCTTCGCTCTACCCGGCCTACGGGCTCATCTCCTTAAAGAGTGGCTACTCTGTGCTAATCCGCTTGTAGGGCATAAAGATGCCTCATTTTGGCTGCAGTTTGCTTATCGACTATTTTCATTTAATTATCCAATCTTACCAGTGATTGTCTAGTTAGATACCGCCCCCGTTAACACCGAATTAGCAGATGCTTTTCCAGCTCTTTCCCTTTATTCCTGTTTCCATAGGGCGGATGCTTCGTTCGGCCATACGATCCCACCCCGCCCCTACTTCAGCCTTTCATCCACCAGCTCGAACCACTTCACGACCTTCCCCTTGCCATGGGCCGCGGAGAACTTCTCGGCCTCGGCCTTGTCCTTGAACGCCACGACCCCGAAGCCCTTCGGCGTTTTGACGTCCGTCTTGAGCACGAAGTAGGCTTTCTCCACGGGCATTTGTTCGCCGCTTGCATAATCATACGTGAGCGCGCTGCTGTCAAAGATGCTCTGGCGCGATGCGCATTCCCCGTTCCGCGAGATGACCGCGCATGCGATATCGTTGAAGCTCATCGGTTCCATTCCCGATACTTTGGGCAGCACGACGGATAACTTCTGCTCCCCCTCGTTGATCTTGCTGGTGTTGTCGCAATCGTCGGCGCTGACAATGGCTGCAAAGCCGAATATCAGCGTCAGGATCATCAGGGATATAATTTGTTTTTTCATATGTTCCCCCTCCTTCTTTGGTACGGCTGATTATATGACACTGTTCCCGAGATGTCCATAGGCGAAGCAGCGGCTGTACTATACTTAAAAAATAGATTTAAACTTGACCGCTTAAAAATACTGTCATTCCCGCAACGATTCTGAGCGGGAATACGGTTTTTGATACACCCTATCCCCGATAGAACCGTTCGGGGATGACAACTTGGCGGCATTATTTGGAAGTCATAGCATCTCCAGCCACAGAGCAACACCGAGTGCACAGAGACCCGGCGTCCTCGGTGCCCTCTGTGGCAAAAGCTTTTCGGCCGTCCCGGGTGGATTTAGCACTTGCCTCCATACCACGAACGAAGGAGTCTCCCATGAAACGAAAAATGATCACCGTGGACGGCGCTACTGCCTGCGCTCATGTTGTCCACGCGGTGAACGAAATAATCATCATCTATCCCATCACGCCGTCCACGCCCATCGCCGAGATCTGCGATGCGAAATCCGCGCACGGCGAAAAGAATATCTGGGGCAGGGTGCCGCGGGTCATCCAGATGCAGTCCGAGGCAGGCGTGGGAGGAGCGATCCACGGCGCTCTCACCTCGGGCGCGCTTGCCTCCACCACCTCGGCCTCGCAGGGACTACTGCTTCTGATACCCGACATGAACAAGATCGCGGGGGAATTGACGCCTACCGTGTTTCACATCGCAGCGCGCTCCCTGGCATATCAGGCCTTGTCCATCTTCGGCGATCATTCGGACGTAATGGCGGCGAGGCCGACCGGATGGGCCATGCTCTGCGCCAAGGACGTGCAGGAAGCCCAGGATATGGCCCTGATCGCGCATGCGGCCACGCTCGAAGCCCGGGTGCCTTTCATGCATTTCTTCGACGGCTTCAGGACGTCCCACGAGATCCAGAAAATAGAAGCGCTGAGCTTCGATGACATGTTTGCCATGATCGATGAGGACCTTGTGCTGGCCCACAGGCTGCGCGGGCTTACGCCGGACCGGCCGTCCCTTCGGGGGACCACCCAGAACCCGGACGTGTACTTCCAGGGAAGAGAGACGGCAAATCCTTTTTATGCGAAAACGCCGGCTATCGTGCAGAAAGCGATGGACAAGTTCGCGGGGCTGACAGGGCGGAAGTACCGGATCTTCGATTACTTCGGGCATCCTGAAGCCGAAGAGGTGATCGTGATCATGGGTTCGGCAGGAGATACCGTTCGGACGACCATAGACGCACTGAACCGGCAAGGCTCAAAATTGGGCATGGTCCAGATCAGGCTTTACCGGCCCTTTGAAACTGAAGCTTTCGCGAAGCTGCTCCCGGCCAGCGTCAAGAAAATTGCCGTCCTCGACCGGACCAAAGAACCGGGCGCGATCGGCGAGCCTTTGTATCTGGATGTAAGGACTGCTATCGGCGAGGGAATGGAGAAACGGATCATCGGGCTCAAGGCCTGGCCGAAAGTTGTCGGCGGCCGGTACGGTCTCAGTTCCAAGGATTTCACGCCGGCAATGGTAAAAGGTGTGTTCGACAATCTCATGCAGGCGTCGCCGAAGAACCACTTTACAATCGGGATCAATGATGACGTGTCGCAAACGAATATAGCCTTTGACCCGTCCTTCAAACTCGAGGAAGGGAAGAAGGTCTTCCGTGCTCTCTTTTACGGCCTTGGTGCCGATGGAACGGTCGGCGCGAACAAGAACACGATCAAGATCATCGGGAGCGAGACAGACAATTTCGCCCAAGGCTATTTCGAGTACGACTCGCACAAATCGGGCGCGGTCACGATCTCCCATCTGCGCTTCGGCAGGGACGAGATCCGGAATCCCTATCTCCTGGAGGAGGCGGACTTCATCGCCTGCCACAATCCCGGCTTCATCGAAAAGTTCAATATGCTGTCCCGGGCAAAAGAGGGCGCGACCTTTTTGTACGCCACGTCCTACTCAAAGGACGAGGTATGGAATATCCTGCCAAGGGAGTTCCAGGAGCAGCTGATCGCGAAAAAAATGAGATTCTACATCATCAACGCCTTCTCCCTTGCCGAGGAGATCGGCCTGGGCGCCCGCATCAACACCATCATGCAGACCGCTTTCTTCGTGATCTCGGGCATTATGCCCAAGGAAGAGGCCGTCGAGCACATCAAGGCAGAGATCAAGAAAACCTACGGGAAAAAGGGCGACGTGATCGTCAAGATGAACTATGCTTCCGTGGACAAGGCGCTCCAGAACATCCAGGAAGTGCCGGTGCCGGCCAAGGTGACGGCTACCGCCCGCATGCGGAGAGCGATCCCCGACGATGCCCCTGACTTCGTGAAGAACGTGATCGGGCCGATCATCGAGGGCAGGGGCGATACTCTTCCTGTGTCAGCCATCCCGGCGGACGGCACGTGGCCCACAGGCACGACGAAATATGAAAAGAGGAACATCGGCTACCAGATCCCGATCTGGGAACCGCAGATCTGCATCCAGTGCGGGCTCTGTTCTTTTGTCTGTCCTCATGCCACGATCCGGATGAAGGCCTATCCCGCGGAGCAGCTTGCGACTGCGCCGGCGGAATTCAAATCCGTGGACGCTGCCGGAAAGGAGCTGAAGGACCGGAAGTTCACGGTCCAGGTCGCGCCCGAGGACTGCACGGGTTGCGGCTCCTGCGTGCATGTCTGCCCGGCCTACGGGAAGGACGAACAGGGCAGGAAGATCCCCGATCTCAAAGCGATCAACATGCGGCTCCAGGAGCCGAGGCGGGAAAAAGAGGCGGAATGCTATGCTTTCTTTCTGGCCCTGCCCGAGACCGATCCCAGCCTGTACAGCACGGGCACGGTCAAGGGCAGCCAGTTCCGTCAGCCCCTCTTCGAGTATCACAGCTCCTGCGCGGGCTGCGGAGAAACGCCCTACATCCGGCTCCTGACGCAGATGTTCGGCGATCGCCTGTACATTGCGAACGCGACCGGATGCACATCCATCTACGGCGGTAACCTGCCGACCCACCCCTACACGACCCGGGCCGACGGCAGGGGGCCGGCCTGGTCGAACTCGCTTTTCGAGGACAATGCGGAGTTCGGGTTCGGCATGCGCCAGGCGGTCGATACCTTTTCCGGCCAGGCAAAGGAACAGGTCTACCAGATGATGCAGAATGCGGCTTACGCCGATACGCGTGAGCTTCTTGAACAGATCCTGAAAGCCGACCAGTCAACGCAGCCCGGGATCGAGGAGCAGCGGAAACATGTGGGGAAACTGAAAGAGAAGTTGATGCACGACGGCTCAAGGGAGGCAAAACAGTTTCTTTCGCTTGCCGATTATCTGGTAAAAAAATCGGTCTGGTGCGTCGGCGGAGACGGCTGGGCCTACGATATCGGGTACGGCGGGCTGGACCATGTCCTGGCCTCGGGCGAGAACATCAACCTGCTGATCCTGGACACCGAGGTCTATTCCAATACGGGAGGCCAGATGTCCAAGGCAACGCCCCTTGCCGCGCAGGCCGAATTCGCCGCAGCCGGTAAAAGGACTCCCAAAAAGAGCATCGGCATGATCATGTCCACCTACGGGAGCATCTATATCGCCCAGGTGGCCTTCGGCGCTAACCCGGTCCAGACGCTCAAGGCTTTCCAGGAGGCCGAAGCGTATGAGGGACCCTCGCTGATCGTCGCCTATTCCACCTGTATTGCCCAGGGCATCGACATGAGCAGGGGAGTTGATGAGCAGAAGCGCGCTGTCGCCTGCGGTCACTGGCCCCTGTACCGCTACAACCCGCAGTTGGAGGCGCAGGGAAAGAACCCTCTCATAATCGACAGCACCGAGCCGACGATCTCCTTTGCCGAATACGCCTACAACGAGACCCGGTACCGGGCGCTCAGGCAGGCGAACCCGGAGTTGGCCGCAAGACTGATGGAACTGGCGGACAGGGACGTCAAACGCAGATGGAAGTATCTCAAGCACCTGGCGAAATGGTCGCCGGCTGAGCAGTCTGAGAAACGGGGGGAAGAGGCGGCATAAAATTTTCGCGCAAAGCCGCAAAAAAGGGAAATAACTTTAAAGAATTCTACTTGACATAGATTAGCAGCAAAAAAGCGGAGACGTAAAAAGGCAACCATACTTTGCGGGCATATTTCCCCGCATCGTTCAAGCCGGGACGAGTTTTTCGGTGTGTTTTGCTTTTCCTTTGCGACTTTGCGGCTTTGCGCGAGACAATTTTGCTTCGTTTTTAGGTTCTAATTATCTTCTCAGGAGAACGCAATGGATATATATACTTATGCAATGCAGATGGAAAAGGACGGAGAACTTTTCTACCGTGAAATAGCCGCACAGACGACGAATACGGGAATCCGGAATATTCTGACCATGCTGGCCGATGCGGAGGTCAGGCATTACGAGCTGTTTGAGAGAATGAAAGGACATGAGACGCTGCCCGTGCCCCATCTCGGCTATCTGTCGGGCATCAAGAACGTCTTTGCCGAGATCCGGGAACGAAAGCGGGCCATCACCAACGGATCGCAGGTCGCGCTGTACAAGAAAGCACAGGACCTTGAACAGAAGACCCGCGACTTCTACCGCGAGAAGTCGTCGGAGGTGGAGCCGTCGCAAAAGGAAGTGCTGCTCAAGATCGCGAACGAGGAACAGAAGCACTATGACATCCTGGAGAACCTGATCCTGATGGTGCAGCGCCCCGAAACATGGCTCGAGAATGCGGAGTGGTACCGGCTCGAGGAGTATTAGTCAGTGTCAGAATCAACTTCCGGGGCAGGGTCGTACCCTGCTGTCGTCAGGACCCGGGTACAACCACGTTCTCAAAGTGCGAAACGCCTTGGTCACGGTATTGTTGAAGCTTTCTGCAGCAAGCTGCGGGGAATGCGCTCACTCCAGAATTCAAGGTCTCCATAGAAAAAGCCGTTGCCTCACAAGGGAGACAACGGCTTTCGAACAGTAAAAAGACCCTGCTACTTCTTCTTTTGTTCCATCTTGGCCTTGAGCAGGTCCCCCAGGGACCCCATGCCCTGCGGCTCGCCGGTAACCTGCTGTTTGTATTCCTTGATCGTGGCAGCCTCCTCCTCCGCTGCCCGGCTGACCTCGGCCAGCGAGAGCGAGAGCTTCCTGGCCGCCTGGTCAACGGCCTCGATCTTCACCTCAACGGTCTCGCCTTCCTTGACGACTTCCCGGGGATGATTGATCCGCCTGCCCGCGCCGAGCTTCGAAATATGGATAAGTCCGTCGATGCCCTCCTTCAGCGTGACGAATGCTCCGAAGGGCGCCAGGCGGGAGACCTTGCCGCTATGGTACGAGCCTACGGGATAGGCGTCGGCCAGGCGGTCCCAGGGGTCGGGCAGGGTGTCCTTGAGGCTGAAGGAGAACTTATTGTTGTCCCAGTCGAGCCTCTTGATGATCAC
>MHEA01000044.1:270-7706 GCA_001805085.1 Nitrospirae bacterium GWC2_57_9 | reverse complement strand
AAGAAGGAAGCCGCGGTCAAGGCGTAGCAGCTCTTCAGCAGCACAATAGCACAATAAAAAAGGCGGTGAGCCATCACCGCCTTTTTTATTGCCTCCCCGACCAAAGGTCTGACTGAAGGAACCTTTACTTCTGCAGGTTATTGAATAAATTAAGAATGCACGCTTTTGTTGATTCGGCATTCTTTCTATTTTTCTGCTCCCTTACCCTGGCTACATAAATTTAACCCTTGCTCAGCACAAAACTCTTGACAAAATACGTGAAATTGTTTATATTCGCGTTTCTTATTAAAAACTATAGATTACTTTAAAGACAAATCAAGGCGGGTATTATGGGAACATTTTCAGCAAAACAAGAAGACATCAAGCGCAGCTGGCATGTGGTGGATGCAAACGGCAAAACCCTGGGAAGGCTGGCTACCGTAGTGGCATCCGTGCTCAAGGGCAAGAACAAGCCGATTTACACCAGGCATGTGGATACCGGCGATTTTGTTATCGTTGTCAACGCAGACAAGATTCATCTGACCGGTAAGAAACTTGATCAAAAGGTCTACTACAGCCATTCAGGCTTTCCCGGAGGGCTCAAGTCCATTACTGCGGGAACCCTTCTGAAGACCAAGCCTGAGGATGTGGTAAAAAAAGCTGTGGAAGGAATGCTGCCGAAGACCAGGCTCGGCAAGCAGATGTTGAGCAAGCTCAAGATCTATGCGGGCGACCAGCATCCGCATGCAGCTCAGCAGCCGGCTGAAATGAAGATTAAATAATAAAGGTAACGGATTAGCGAGGAGGATTTTGATGTCAGCGGCAACCGTTTCAAGATATTATGCGACAGGAAAAAGAAAGAACTCCATTGCGCGGGTCTGGATGATGCCGGGGAGCGGCAAGATCACGATCAACGACAAGTCCATGGACCAGTATTTCGGCAGGGACGTTCTCAAGATGATCATCCGGCAGCCCTTCGAGGTAACAGGCACGCAGGACAAGTTCGATGTGCTCGTCAGCGTGCTCGGCGGCGGCAACTCAGGCCAGGCCGGCGCCATCAGGCACGGAATATCAAAGGCGCTTCTTGCCGTGGATGCCGAATCCCGCGGCAAACTGCGCAAGGAAGGCCTTCTGACCCGGGACCCGAGGGCGAAAGAACGTAAGAAGTACGGTCAGAAGGGTGCCCGGGCACGGTTCCAGTTCTCGAAGAGATAAGGGATCAAATACCTGTACCTGTTTTGTGCGTAACAGATCCAGCAGTAAAGAAGGGAAGGTAGAGATGCCTTCCCTTTTATTTTGTCCAAAACGGATTATGGACCCTTCGAGCATATGAGCATGCAAAAACTGAGAATAGCGATCGTCGGTTCAAGCGGATATACCGGCGGCGAGCTGTACCGCATACTGCTTCATCATCCGAAGGCAGCGGTGACCGCAGTCACGTCTGAAAAGTCGGCGGGAAAGCCCATTTCGTCCATCTTTCCCCATCTGGCCGGATTGACCGATCTTCTCTGCGAGCCGCTCGACCCCGACGGTATCGCAAAAAAAGCGGATTTCATCTTCCTTGCCCTCCCGCACGTGACCGCGCAGGAGGCAGCCTACCGCTTTCACAAACTGGGGAAGAAGGTGGTGGATCTGTCGGCTGATTATCGGATCGACGACCCTCTGCTCTATGAGAAGTGGTATGAACATTGCCATCAGTACCCCGACCTCCTCGCTTTGGCGGTCTATGGCCTTCCAGAAGTTCACCGGGAGAAGATCAGGAAAAGCCAGCTGATCGCGAATCCCGGCTGTTACCCGACCAGCGCAATCCTGGGTCTTGCACCGCTTCTCAAAAAGCGGATGATCGATCACAACACCATTATCATCGATTCCAAGTCGGGTGTTTCGGGCGCCGGCCGGAGCCCTTCACTGCCTTATCATTATCCGGAAGCAAATGAGGGCCTCATGGCGTACAAGATCGGGACCCATCGGCATACCCCGGAGATCGAGCAGGAGATCTCGAAGCTTGCCGGCGATCAGGTGATCCTGAATTTTACGCCACACCTCGTGCCGATGAACCGGGGGATCCTGAGCACGATTTATGCGACAATGAAGGAACAGGCGGACACTGGCGCGCTGCACGAACTGTTCCAGGATTTTTACCGGCAGGAGCCTTTTGTGCGGGTGCGGCCCCTGGGGCAGCTTCCGAACGTATGCAATGTGCGGGGCTCGAACTTCTGCGATATAGGTGTATGCGCTGATGCCCGAACCGGGCGAGTGGTCGTGGTGACCGCCATCGACAATCTCGTAAAGGGTGCTTCGGGTCAGGCCGTGCAGAATATGAACCTGATGGCGGGCTTTGAAGAAACCGAGGGGCTTAAATTCGCGGGGCTGTTCCCGTGATCGAAACCAAAGGACAGTTCATAGGGGAAGAAGAATGAAGATCCTTGATACAAAGAGCTTTTCCGTACCAGGGTTCAAGGTGTGGGGCATTCATTGCGGGATCAAAAAAACCGACAAGAAAGATCTCGCGATCCTTTATTCCGAGCGGGAGGCAGCGGTCGCGGGCGTGTTCACGAAAAACCGTGTTAAAGCAGCAAGTGTTCTTCTGGATGCGGCCAGGGTCAAGTCGGGCAAAGGGCAGGCAATCGTAGCGAACAGCGGATGCGCGAATGCCTGCACCGGCAAGCGAGGCATGGCAGATGCGCGGGAAACCGCGGAGATTGCTGCAAAAGAACTGGGGGTCAGGCCGGACAGCGTTTATGTAGCATCCACCGGCGTGATCGGAGAATTCCTGCCTATGCAGAAGATAGCGACCGGCATTTCGACCGCGTCGGGCTTGTTGTCCGCCTCCGGCTGGGAGCAGGCAGCCGAGGCGATCATGACGACAGATATCTACCCCAAGCGGGCTGTGGTGCAGGAAGAGATCGGGGGAAAGACGATCACGGTAGCAGGCATAGCGAAGGGATCGGGCATGATCCATCCGAACATGGCTACCATGCTCTGCTTCATCGTTACCGATGCCGAAGTCTCCCCGGCAATGCTCAAGAAAACGCTGCTGGAAGCGACGGAAAGATCCTTCAATAATATAACGGTGGACGGCGATACCAGCACGAACGATATGGTCCTGTGCATGGCGAACGGCGCGGCAGGAAACAAAAGACCGGCGTTGGGAAGCAAGGATGCGAAGAAATTTCAGGCCTGCGTTGAAGCGGTCGCAGTCTCCCTCGCACGGCAAGTCGTTCGAGATGGTGAAGGCGCCACTAAATTCGTCGAGCTCGCAGTGCGTAATGCGAAGAACCCGTTGGAGGCGAAGCGAGCCGCCATGGCAGTGGCGAAATCTAGCCTGGTCAAAACCGCCATCTTCGGAGAGGATGCGAATTGGGGCAGGATCATGGCGGCGCTGGGAAATGCCGGTATCGAGATGGACGAGACACGGACTGATATTTTCATCGGCAAGGCCAAACTGGTCGAGAAGGGGCTCGGGCAAGGCAAGCAGGCCGAGCGGGAAGCAGCGCTCGCATTGAAACAGCGAGAAGTACATATCAGCATAGACCTGCATAAGGGAAAGAGTGATGCTACGGTATGGACCTGCGATATGTCATACGAATATATCAAGATCAATGCTGCATACAGGAACTGATAGTAGAAAGCCCTGTTCCCAGTGTCCTTCCACCTCTCCAAAGTTCTGAAAATTTGCGATTATTTCACTTGACATTCTTGATTGGAGTTGTTAATTTTAATGATTATGCTTCTTTTTCATTAGAAAAGAACAGCGGCTAGTCCTGCTAATGGGCTGCGGGGTTATTTTTTTGCAAGAATTATAAAAAGTTATTTAAATTCAAATGGTTGAATGGGAGGGGGGTGTAGCAGGGTTGCCGAGCATCAGATTACGTGAAAACGAACCTTTCGAGGCCGCACTTCGAAGGTTCAAAAAAAGCATTGAAAAAGAAGGTGTCCTTTCCGAGGTCAAGAAAAGAGAGCATTACGAAAAGCCGAGCGTAAAGCGCAAGAAAAAGGCATTGGCTGCCAGGAAGAAGGCTGCCAAGACCGCGCGTATTTTCAGGCAGAGCTAGATCTCGGACGAGAGCGGGTTGCGGGCAGCCGCAAGCGAGGAGCGCGAGCATGGGGTTACGGGAGAACATCGATTCGAATCTGAAGGAAGCCATGAAGTCGGGCGCCAAGGATAAGGTTTCAACCTTGCGCATGCTGAACGCAGCTCTCAAGAACAAGCAGATAGACAAGCGCAGGCCGCTCACGGATGAAGAAGTGATAGAAACGGTCCGTTCGCTCATCAAGCAGCGAAAAGATTCGATAGAGCAGTTCGCAAAGGGCGGCAGACAGGACCTGGTGGACAAGGAGACGGCTGAGGTTGGGGTGCTCGAAGAGTATCTCCCGCAGCAGCTCTCCCGTGAAGAAGTGGATGCCAAGATCCGCACCGTCATAGCCGAAACAGGGGCACAGGGTCCCAAGGACATGGGCAAAGTCATGAAGGCGCTCATTCCTGTGCTTGGGGGAAGGGCAGACGGAAAACTGGTGAGCGAGCTGGTAAAAAATGCACTGGGGCAGTAATCAGGCGATGAGCAGCAAATTGCCTTTCCTTTACTCCGGTGCTTAACAGGGGGCCATGAAGACCAAGGCCCCCTGATTTTTTTAGGAGTTCTTACTTGATAAAGCTGCAGGAATTTTACGAATTGGCGATCCAGGCGGGCATCGATGCCGACCCGCGGGGCAGGCGATGTGTAGAGGCGGAACTGCAGGATGTACGCAGGGCTTACGAGGAACTCAAAACCGAGGATCGATCAACTTTTGACCCTGAAAAACTGAAGAACCCCTACGCGGACAGCCGCATCCTGCAGGGGAATGCGGAGCGCGAGGTAAAGACCGTGCTGGCCGGGATCGATATCGAAACACCTGAAATCCTGCTTGCCGACCGTTTGAACGAAAAGGGGAGCGGAATCGATCTCGTGGTCGCTCACCATCCCGAAGGCAGGGCCTACGCTAACTTTTATGAAGTAATGAAGATGCAGGCCGACATCCTGAACAGGTTCGGGGTGCCGATCAACGTGGCCGAGAGCCAGCTGGGCAGCAGAATGAAGGAGGTGGAGCGAAGCCTCCTCCCGGTGAATCACACGCGACCGGTGGACGCCGCACGCCTGCTCGATATTCCCCTTATCTGTCTGCATACGCCCGCTGATAATATGGTCGCCCGCCATCTTCAGGCGCTTTTCGACCGGGAATCACCAGCGCGACTGAAGGATATCATCACAATCCTCAAGACGATCCCCGAATATCAGGAATCCCTCAGAAACAATGCCGGTCCCCGCATACTGCTCGGCTCGGATGATCAGCGAACCGGGAAGATATTCGTGGACATGACCGGCGGCACCTCGGGATCGAAAGATACCCTTGAAAAACTGGCCCAATCCGGCGTCGGCACCATTGTCGGGATGCACATGTCGGAGGACCACCGGAAGGAAGCAGAGAAGCATCACCTGCATGTAGTGATAGCCGGGCATATCTCCAGCGACACTCTGGGTCTGAACCTGCTTCTTGACCAGATCGAGGAAAAGGCCGCTCTCTCTGTAATAGCCTGCTCAGGATTCAAGCGGTTCACGAGACGGGTCTGATGCTGTATGAACCAACATACCTTCAGGGTGCTGGAATACGATAAAGTTATACGGATCATCGGATCCTTTGCATTATCTGAAACAGGCAGGGACGAAGTGGGTGCCCTTCAGCCGGCCGCCGGCCGGGATACCATCCTCGGCCTGCTGCGCGAGACCCGGGAATTCCTGACTATACTGCAAAGCGGTGAAAAAGCGCCGCTCTCCGGGATAGCCGATCTCCGTCCGGTACTGAACAAACTCGGAGTAGCCGGCCTGGTGCTGACGCCGGATGAACTTCTGGCAACCGCCCGCACGCTTGCTGCCGGGAGACGGATCAGGAAATTCCTTCAGCGATATGAGGGGAAAGAGCCGGGATCAGGCAGCGCACCGCTCTTATGGGCACGAGCAGCCGCGATCCGGCCGCTCAAAGAGCTGGAAGACGCCGTGGCTTCGGTGATCGATGAGCAAGCCCAGGTCAGGGATTCCGCCAGCCCTGAACTCCGAAGGATCCGGAAGCAGCTTGTCCGGATGCGGGAAGATATCCTCAGTCGCATGAGCAGGATGCTGCAGGACAGCGGTCTCCAGAAGGTGATCCAGGATCCGGTGATCACGCTGCGCGACGAGCGCTATGTCCTGCCGCTCAAGCCGAATTTCAGGCAGAGCCTTCAGGGAGTTGTTCATGGCCAGTCAGGTTCGCGTGCCACGCTCTTTGTGGAGCCGCTGAGCATCCTGGAACAGAATAACAGGCTTGCCGAGCTCCGGATGGAGGAGCAGGAGGAGCTAGAACGTATCCTGCGCCGGCTGACGTCGCTCCTCGCTGCGGAAGCTGATGCGATCCGGGCAACGGCCGCTGCGCTCGCGCAACTTGACGCTGTTCATGCAAAGGCCTCTTTCGGAATGGAGTATCAGGCAGTCGTGCCGGAGCTTTCCGACGACGGCAGCCTTCGGCTTCTTAAAGCGAGTCATCCGCTTCTTTTGAACAAGCACCAGGGAAGGGCGGATGTCGTTTCCAATGATATCGTGCTCGAACGGGGGGAGCACTCGCTCATCCTGAGCGGCCCGAACGCGGGGGGAAAGACAGCGCTCCTGAAGACGACCGGCCTTCTCTGTCTAATGGCGCAGGCCGGGCTGCCCCTTACCGCAGCGGAAGGGACCAGGGTCCCTTGTTTTACCACCGTCTTCGCTGATATCGGGGACGATCAGAGCCTGGAACAGGATCTGAGCACCTTTTCATCGCACGTGAGCAGGATTGCCGAGATCCTCCGGGAGGCAGACAGCGATTCACTGGTGCTTCTCGATGAGCTCGGGTCGGGCACGGAACCGGGCGAGGGCGCGGGACTGGGTGCCGCTGTGCTCGAAACGCTGATCCATCGGAAATGCAGGACGATCATCACCACGCACCACAACGCGCTCAAATCGTTCGGTTCCGAGACCCCGGGCGCAGTGAATGCCGCCATGGAGTTCGATCCGCAGACACTCAAGCCGACCTACCGGCTGATCCCGGGAAGGCCCGGGCGAAGCTACGGGCTTGACATGGCGGCCCGCATAGGGCTGCAGGCGGACGTGATCGAACGGGCGCGCGCCAGGATCAGCAGCGACGAACTGAAACTCGACCGCCTGCTAACGCAGGTGGAGGAAAATTCCCGCAGAGCATCGGTCGAACGCGAGCAGGCCGAGCACGAGCGGCGGGCTGCTGAACAGGACCGGAAAGAAGCAGGCGAGGTCCTCCGGGCGGTTCGTGAAGAGGCCCGGGAGGTCAGAGCAAAGGCCCGGGCGGAAGCGAAAGAGGTGCTGGCCGCGCTCAGACAGCAGCTCCGGGAGCTGCGACGCAGCGCGGTGCTCGACCGGGCCGCCATTGAAAAGGCAAGT
>MHEA01000044.1:0-216 GCA_001805085.1 Nitrospirae bacterium GWC2_57_9 | reverse complement strand
GCCGGTCCGCGTGCAGCCGGGGCCGCCATCCGCACGGGAGATACCGTACGGATAGACCGGTTCAACAGGACCGGAGTGGTCGTCGCGCTGCACGGTGGCATCGTCGAGCTCGAAGTGGGGGCCAAGAAGATCAAGCTGCCTGCTGGAGAGGTCGTGCCGGTGAATGCACCCGGGCGCGGGACCGCGGCAGCATTCCCCGGATGGAGCTCGGCTCTC
>MHEA01000043.1:7120-7759 GCA_001805085.1 Nitrospirae bacterium GWC2_57_9 | reverse complement strand
AATTTTCAACCATAGCCGGTTACTGGCGGAAGCGTACGTCACGGGAACGCTTTATTCTGGCTCTTACTGCGCTTGTTGCGCTGTCATGGCTGCTCTATCAATTCCCGTATTCGATGGGGGAACAGTATGTAACCGGGCAGAAGGCAGCCGTTGAGAGAACCCGCGAGCAAACAAGAATCAAAGCCGGGCAGATCGACGATTTGAAAGCGCTGGATGCCGAGATCAAAGCCCGCGGATCGGCGTCCGGGCAGGCCTGGAGACTGGTGAACCCGAAAGGCGTTTTCCTCTTTTTCGAGGATGTTTCCGGAGAGGCGAGGCGCGCAGGAGTGAACATCGTGTCTGTTTATCCTTCCTCTGAGATCGATAAAGAACGCTATAAGGAAGTATCCATGAATCTCGATCTCAAGGCGCGGTACCGGGAATTGGCGGATTATTTCAAAAGACTTGAGAGTCTGCCCATAATCGTGAATATTCGGAAGATCTATGTCGAGGCTTGCCCGGATTCAGCTTCAGTATGCGCGGCAAAGATGGAGGCAGTCGCTTATGTCGAGAAGTGAACAATAATGCTATGGGGAAACCGCAGATGATCATATGGCTTATTTTCCTGGCAATGACGTTCAATGCCGTCCCCGCATTGGC
>MHEA01000043.1:0-7045 GCA_001805085.1 Nitrospirae bacterium GWC2_57_9 | reverse complement strand
GGAGTGGGGCAGGGATCCTTTTGACAATCCTTTTGTTGGAGGGACGGCGGAGCGATCGGGCACGGGACGCCGGCGCCCGGTCCGGATGAGCAACGGAAACATGACGGGCATCATTTCGAGCGCGGACTCCAGTATTGTCATAATCGGCGGGGAAACGTTCCGCGAAGGCGAGACGGTGGGGAACATGAAAATCGAGAAGATTCTGAGAAACAGCGTAGTCCTCAGGAGCAAGTCGGGAGGCCGCGAGGAAATCTTTCTTGAAAAGTACTCCGGGAAATGATGCGAAGGTCCAAGTGTTTTTTTCCGTATAAACGGAGGTGTACCGCACAATGATTTTCTCATACTCATATATAAAGAAAAGCACGCGCTTCGTTGTTCTCATACAGGCAGCCTTGCTTCTGTTTTCCGCCGGCCTCCGCGCTGAGAGTACTGATAACAAGAACGGTGCGCCCGGTTTTTCCATGGAATTGAGGGATGCCGATATCAGGGACGTGCTCAGGGCCGTGGGTCAGGCTGCGGATCTGAATATGATCGTGGCCGATACCGTGCGGGGCAGGGTATCGCTGAGCATCAAGAACGTGGCGATCCTTGATGCGCTTGAAGCGATCCTGAAAACGAAAGGGCTCACCTACGTGCGGGACGGGAGTATTGTCCGTGTTCTGGCATTGTCCGAAGTCCATGACCAGGACATGGAAACGCGTATTTTCCCGCTGGGATACGCGGCCGGCAAGGAAACGATGATGGTCGTGGAAAAGCTCAAGAGCGATAAAGCAAAGGTCTCCATGGACGTCAGGATGAATGCGATCGTCGTGAAGGACCTTTCGCTGAACCTCGATAAAATTGACCGCCTGATCAAAAATCTCGACACCCGCACACCGCAGGTCCTGATCGAGGCGAAGATCGTGGAGGTGGCCAGCAACTATGCCCGCGAACTGGGCATCCAGTGGGGAGGCAGATATACAGGCGCCGAGACCGCGATATCCGGGGGATCCACCGGCGCAGCCGGGGCGTCACGGCCGCAAATAGGAGGCTCTATCTTCTATCCTCTGACCGGCGATATCGGCATGAGCGGCAACGGGTATGTCGTGAACCTTCCCGCAGCCGTGGGTCCCGGCTCGGGTGGGGCGCTCGGCATAACATTCGGCAAGCTGGGGAACCGCCTCGCGCTCGACCTGCAGCTTTCGGCCATGCAGTCCACGGGGAACGGGAAGATCCTGTCAAATCCGAAAGTCCTGACCGTGAACAACAAGGAGGCGAAGATATCGAGCGGTATTGATATTCCCGTGAAGACGATAAGCTCCACCGCGGTCGGCGATGCAGCTTCAGTTCAGACTGTATCCGCGGCTGTGCAAACCATATCAGCCAGCCTCTCGCTGTCAACGACTCCCATCATCACGAATGATAACCGCATCGCCATGATCGTGAAGGTGGAGAAGTCGGAACCGGATTTCACTCGCCAGGTAGACGGCATTCCCACCATCATACGACGGGCCGCGAATTCCGAACTGATTACGGACGATGGCGGGACTATAGTCCTCGGCGGCGTCTATACCAAGAGCGAGGGAAGGTCCGAGTCAGGCGTTCCGTTTCTTTCCAAAATACCGTTGCTCGGGTGGTTGTTCAAGAAAACCTCGAAATTCGAAAACGAGGCGGAACTTCTCATATTTATTACTCCTACCATCGTTCGAGACGGAACTCCGCCGAAAGCTTCCGGGCAGTAAGGCCAGAGGCGCTACTGCTGCTTGATGAAAGGCGTGCTTTACCTCGTATCATCTTGCATCTTGGTTTGTGGGGTCCCGATAATATCGGGGCCAAAACGCCGGAAAAGCCGCAACCCTAAAGGGTTGCCCTACAAAAATTCACTTAGTCAACGTCTCTCGAAGGAGTTGTCATGGCTGAGAATGCTCCGAAAAGGAAAAAAGTCGGGGAGATGATGGTTGCCGCCGGCCTGATCAACGACGGACAGTTGATGAAGGCGCTTGACGAACAGAAGAAACGGGGCGGACAACTCGGTGACATACTGGTTAATCTCGGGTTCGTAACGGAGCACGATTTTGCCTCTATCCTCGCCAGGCAGCTCCATATCCAATATGTAGAAATCGAAAAAGAATATGTGGACGTCAACATAGCGCGGCTCATCCCGGAGGAGATGGCCAGACGTCTTGTCGTCCTGTCCCTGCGAAACGACAAGGAAAGAATCGTCACGGCAATGGCGAATCCTCTGGATATCTTCGCCCTCGACGATATCAGAAATGCGCTCTCCAAGGAAGTTGTACAGGTAGTTGCGACAAGAAGCGACATCCTCGGGGCCATTAGCAGGTACTACGGGGTGACGCCGGAGATAGAGGCGGCAACGAAGACGTTTGCCGAAAAGACTCTGCAGCCCGGGAAAGAAGAGGACCTGGCCGCGCCCGCATCCTCCAACCAAGACGCCCCCGTAGCCAGGCTGGTGAGCATGATCCTCGCCCAGGCTGTCATGGAGCGGGCCAGCGATATCCACATAAATGCCGAGGGCGCGCTCGTTAAGATCCGGTACCGCATCGACGGAGTTATCAGGGATGTGAGGTCCCTGCCAAGGGACATGCATGCCTCCATCGTCTCCCGCATAAAGATCCTGGCGAATATGGACATAGCCGAGAAGCGCGTTCCCCAGGACGGCCGGTTTCAGGCGAGGCTGACCCATACAGCCTCGGGACCCGTTATCACGTCTATTTTCAGCGGAAGAGAGACGTTCCGAAACGATGATGATACCACCGTTGATATCCGCGTCTCCACCCTGCCGGTTATTCAGGGTGAAACCATTGTCATGCGCATTTTGAGCAGGGCCACCATCATCGCCAGCTTTGACAATCTTCACCTCACGCCGGAGATGCGGGAGCATTATGTGAAACTGATCGCTCGTCCTTTCGGCATGGTACTGGTCACCGGCCCTACCGGCAGCGGAAAAACGACGACACTGTACGCCAGCATAAATTCCCTCGACCGGAAGAGCAACAATATCATCACCGTGGAAGACCCCGTTGAATATCAGATCGCCGGGGTCAACCAGCTGCAAGTGAACCCAAAGGCAGGGGTTACTTTTTCGAGCGGGCTCCGCTCGATCCTCCGCCAGGACCCCGACGTCATCATGGTCGGGGAGATCCGGGACCGGGAAACAGCCGAGATTGCCGTTCATGCGGCGCTTACCGGACACCTCGTTTTTTCCTCGCTCCATACCAACGACGCGGCGGGCGCAGCAAGCAGGCTCATCGACATGGGGGTCGAGCCCTTTCTCATAGCATCGTCCATCGTCGGCATTGTGGCTCAGCGGCTGGTCAGGAAAATCTGCGAGCATTGCAAGAAACCTTTTTCCGCAGCGCCGGAGTTGCTGACTGAGCTGGGAATCGATCACGGAGTCGCTCTCTATCATGGAGAGGGTTGCACATTCTGTAAAAACACCGGTTACCAGGGCAGAATAGGATTGTTTGAGCTCCTGGAAATGAATGATACTATCAGAGGGCTGATCGTGTCAAAGGCGTCGAGTTCGGCAATCAAAGCCGAGGCCGCCCGGGGAGGAGCCAGAACGCTCCGTCAGGAAGGGCTGCTGAAAGCAGTGGAAGGCATCACGACCGTTGAAGAGGTCTTACGGGTAACAATGGCGGATGTGGAAACGATATAAGGATTGGTTCCCTCCGCTTATAGGCATTTCCTTCTCATCCTTTTTCTTAAACTTCCGGAGGCAAATGATAATCTCCTAATTCTCCAAAATAGAAACGTCCTTCTGATCTACAAATGCCCCTTGTGAATAAGGAGAGGGTGTGGAAGAAAAGAGCGTACTCGCCGCACCTGAAAAACTTCACGAGTTCCAGGGGCCGGTTATCCCGCGCCTTGGCATCCCCGGCTCCCGCCGGGGGTGGAAAGCGCTTCCTCGCGACCGTGAAGAATGAGGCGTCGCGGGTAAGCAGTTCCGGGAGGTCGCGATGTTGAGGGGAGCCTCCGGCTCCTGCCGGAGGGGGCTCCACTAAAAAGTCCTTCCCCTTAAAAGATCGAGCAGCCAATATGAAACCGCGCAGCCAGAGGATAGGTATAACGAAAATTTCCGGCATGGAATCCAGCAATAGCGCCACTGGCTCGTAATTTACTCCTTATGCCGCTCCCCAGGGAACGATTCCCTGGAAAAAGCAAGTGTGATTGAGGATAGGGGTCAAGTGGTGAGAAATTGGATATTGGAAAAACGATTGAGGATCATCCTCTCTGGCACGCTTATCGTGGCGGTGCCTATCATCTGCCTGGCGTTGTTCGTCTATATTGGCGTCACGGGTCATCTCAGAAAAAATATTGAAGAAGAAAACAAGCTGGCAGCTCTTAATATTGCAATTCATATCGAAGACGAACTGCGTGGCGATATCCGCAACGGCAGTCTTTTTTCCACGAGACTGCTGCTTAAAGAGGCTATTAAACAAAGAGACACGAAAAAGATAACCCGGCACCTTAAGAATTTCGTTGACCATATTTATTCTGTCGGCGGGGCGCTTGTTGCAGACAGGACGGGGATCCTGCTCGCGAACTACTCGGAAGACAGTGCGATAATCGGCAAGAGCGTCTCTGACCGTGATTGGTACAAGGGAGTTTCAAGGAATTGGGAACCCTATGTTTCTGAATACTATCTCAGCGCCTGCAAACCTCAGAAATACCTGTTTGCCATATCCCTGCCCATAAGGGATGGTAAGAGCGTTATCGGCATCCTCGTACTCAAACCCACTGATAATTATATACGGGATTCCATCGCCCGCATAACCGCTCCAGGAAATCAAAAAGTTTATATCGTTGACAAAAAAGGCAATCTGGTCCATCACGCCGATTACCGGGTGGATAAGATTATTGATTACACCGCGTTCCCTTCGGTCAAAAAAGTAATGAGTGGGCAGTCAGGCGTCGAGATACTTGAAAATCCCGATGGGGCGCTTATGGTAACAGCCTACCAGCCAATCGAGCGATGGGGATGGGGCGTCATCGTCCAGAGGCCGGAAAGCGTTGTGTACGGGCCTCTCAGAAAATTGATTTTTGGCCTTTTTGCCTTTACTGCCGCAATGAGCGGTATCGGCGCCTACTTGGCCTACAGGCGGTCCGAGACTTTATTTTCCCTTAAGAGGCTTTCAGGCGAGTTGGAAATAAGGGTGTCAGAACGTACTGCGGATTTGACGGGCGCGGTTGCGTTGCTTCGGTCGGAGATAGAGACGCGAAAACAGGCTGAGGATGATTTAAAGGCATCTGAAAAACGCTATCGCGTCCTTGTTGAAAACGCACAAGAGGCAATTTTTACGCTCTCCACGGAAGGAACGTTTCTATCGCTGAATCCTGCATTCGAGACGATTACCGGCTTGCCGCGAGCTGAATGGCTTGACAAGCATTTTGGAAGTATTATCCATCCCGGCGACTTACCGCTTGCACTTGATCATTTCCAAAAAGCTTTAAGGGACGAGCAGCAGCCTGTCTTTGAATTGAGCCTGCTTTTAAATTCAGAACGGGAAGTAACATGCGAATTGTCAGTGACTCCCCAGATCAGAGATGGAGTGGTAGTAAATATTACAGGCATCGCCCGGGACATAACCAATCGCAAGAAAGCGGAAAAAGCGCTTCAGGAATCCGAAGAGAAATATCGCACACTTGTTGATAATTCGCTGATCGGGATATTCAAAACAAATTTGAGCGGGGATTTTATTTACGCGAATAATGCCTTGACGGCGCTCCTTGAATTTAAGACTCCTCAAGAAATGATGACAGAAGGAATAATGCGCAGATACAAAAAGGCCGCGGACCGGGATATGTTGACAGGGATGCTGAAAAGCACCGGAAAGGTGGATCATGTTGATCTTGAATTTCTCACAAGGACGGGGAAAACCAAAACAGTGATCCTGAGCGCTGTTATAGAGGGCGATTTAATATCGGGAATGGTCATAGACAACACCGAACGCAAGCGAGCTGAGGATGCTTTGCAAAAAAGCGAAGAATTTGCAAAAAATATCCTTGAAAGTGTTGGTGAAGGTTTGATCGTTCTTGACACCGAATACAGGATTGTCTCTGCAAACAAGGCGTATTGCGAACAGGCGAAATCGCAGTATTTTGACGTCGTCGGCAGACATTGTTATGCGGTATCGCATCATTTTGACAGACCCTGCTTTCTGGAAGGCGAGGAGTGCGCGCCTGCCTATACCCTTAAGACCGGAATGCCTCATGAATGCATTCATAAGCACACTGACAGTGAAGGAAATCATGTCTATGTAGAGGCCAAATCATATCCCATAAAAAATACATCAGGGAAGGTGACCGCGGTCATAGAAACAATGAATGACATAACGGAGAGGAGAAAACTTGAGGCGCAGCTGCGCCACGCACAGAAGATGGAGGCAGTCGGAACTCTTGCCGGGGGCATTGCACATGACTTCAACAATATTCTGAACGTGGTCATGGGGTATGGGGGGCTGGTGCTGGACAAGATGGAACCCGATAGTCCTTCCCGGGAACACATGTATGAAGTGCTGGCAGCGGCCGAACGGGCAGCAACCCTTACCAAACGGCTGCTTGCATTCAGCAGAAAGCAGGTCGTGGAGATGATTCCTGTTGATGTCAACGGCATCATTTCCGGCGTCCAGAAGATGCTCAGCAGGGTTATCGGCGAGGACATCGATTTGAAGGTCCACCTTGCGGACAAGCGCCTGACTGTTCTGGCCGACGCCGGTCAGATCGAGCAGGTCCTGATGAACCTGGCAACGAACGCGCGCGACGCGATGCCGAAAGGCGGACGCCTGACAATCGCAACGGAAACCGCACAGATGGACGATGCGTATATCGCGGCCTATGGATACGGCAAGCCCGGCGCGTACTCGGTCCTTGCCATGACCGACACCGGCAAAGGAATGGACGCGGAAACGAAGACGAAGATCTTCGAGCCTTTTTTTACCACAAAGGGGATCGGAGAGGGAACCGGGCTTGGACTTGCGATTTCTTATGGAATAGTGAAGCAGCACAATGGATACATCCAGTGCTACAGCGAACCGGGAAAAGG
>MHEA01000042.1 GCA_001805085.1 Nitrospirae bacterium GWC2_57_9 | reverse complement strand
TCCATGGTCAGTGCCAGTTCGGTCAGCTCATGGTAGTGCGTGGCGAAGAGCGTCCTGGCCCTGAGACGGTTATGAATGTACTCCGCAACCGCCCAGGCGATGCTGATGCCGTCGAAGGTGCTCGTGCCCCTGCCGATCTCGTCGAGGATGATAAGGCTCCTGTCGGTGGCATTGTTCAGGATGTTCGCTGTCTCGTTCATTTCCACCATGAACGTGCTCTGTCCCCGGGTAATGAAGTCGGATGCGCCCACCCGCGTGAAGATCCGGTCCACGATGCCCACGTGGGCCTCCCGCGCCGGGATGAAGCTGCCCATCTGCGCCATCAAGGTCAAGATGGCCACCTGCCGCATATAAGTGGACTTGCCTGCCATGTTCGGTCCGGTCAGGATAATGAGCTGGTTCTCCTCGCAGTCGAGCAGCGCATCGTTCGGAATAAAGCGCTCCTCCGCGGCCAGCTGTTCGACGACCGGGTGCCTGCCCTCCACGATCCTGAGCACATCGTCCTCCAGGATCGCGGGTCTGATGTAATTGTTCTTTGCCGCGGCCTCGGCAAGGGAAACCAGGCAGTCGATGACCGCCAGCCGTCTGGCCATATCCTGGATCCTGACCGTGGATCGGGACACTTCCTCCCGGATCTGCTGAAACAGGCGATACTCCAGGTCGAGGATCTTCTCCTCGGCTCCAAGCACCTTGTCCTCGTATTCCTTCAGTTCCGGCGTTATGAACCGTTCGGCGTTGGCAAGGGTCTGCTTCCGGATGTAATCGGACGGAACATTGGCCAGGTTCGTCTTTGTGATCTCGATATAATAGCCGAAGACCCTATTGTAGCTTACCTTCAATGAATTGATGCCCGTGCGCTCACGCTCTCGCTGCTCGATGGCCGCGATCCAGCCCTTGCCTTCGGAGCTGACGGACCGGAGATCGTCCAGTTCCCCGTCGTAGCCTTTTTTGATCAGTTTCCCTTCCCGCAAGGTATACGGCGGCTCTTCGTAGATCGCCCGCTCGATCAGCGTGAACACCTCGCCGAGCTCGTCCCAGTCTTCGGCCATATCGAAGATAAGCCGTGCGTTACACCCCGACAGGATCTCGCGGACCCGGGGCAGGACCGTAAAGGATTGTTTGAGCGCCAGCAGGTCCCGCGCATTCGCAACGCCGAGAGACACCCGGCTGATCAGACGTTCCAGGTCGTAGACGGACCCGAGCTCCGTGCGGAGGTTTGCGCGAAGCTGGTGATCGTTCTTGAACTCGGCCACTGCATCGAGCCGACGCTCTATCTCGGTTGCGGCCATGAGCGGGTTCAGAAGCCATTCGCGCAGCCTGCGCCCTCCCATCGAGGTGACCGTAAGATCGAGCACGGAAAGAAGAGTACCCCGCGTGGAACCGTCATAGATGTTCCTGGTAAGCTCCAGGTTCCGCTGGCATGCCGCGTCCAGGACCATGTGCTCCCGCGTCAGGAACGGCTTGAGCTGGCGGATATTCGCCAGTCCCGTTTTCTGCGTTTCCTCGATATACCGGAGCGCCGCTCCTGCTGCCGAAATGCCGCTTTTCATTGCGCTGCAACCGAAGCCCTCGAGGGTGGCAACCTTGAAATGGTCCAGAAGGGTCCGGAGCGCCGTATCCCGGTCAAAGGTCCAGTCATCAGCGGTGTTGACTGCCTGGGTATACTGCCGGAGCAGGGCGGAAAGACCGGGGTCGGGCGGAGCGGCTTTTGGCAGCACGACCTCCCGGGGGGTGAAGCGCGCGAGCATCGTATCCAATTCGATCAGGTTCTCCTTGCCCGCTACCTCGGCAACGAAGAAATCGCCCGTGGATACATCGAGGAAAGAGAGCCCGTACCCGTCCTTGGCCGGATAGAGGGAGGCGAGGTAATTGTTATCCTTGGCATCGAGCAGGTTCGCGTCGAGCACCGTGCCGGGCGTGACCACGCGGATCACCTCCCGTTTCACGATCCCCTTGGCCAGTTTCGGGTCTTCCACCTGTTCGCAGACAGCCACCTTGAACCCGCGCCGGATCAGCTTCGCAATATACCCCTCGGCCGCGTGATAGGGGAATCCGCAGAGCGGGGTCTCGATGCCCTTGGATTTATTCCGCGCCGTGAGCGTTATCTCGAGAACCTTGGAAGCGGTCACCGCGTCCTGGTCGAACATCTCGTAGAAGTCGCCCATCCGGAACAGCAGGATCGCGTCCAGATGCTGCCGCTTGATCTCGCGGTACTGCTTCATGAGGGGGGTCAGCTCGGTCATAGGAAATGGAAGGAATCGCAGGACGCAGATTTCGCAGATTAACGCTGATAATGATAAACGGTTTCAGAATCTTTTTCTGCGTCCATCTGCGTCCAAATGCTTTTACTTGTCCCTGATCTTTTCAAAATACGGCTTCAGCCGTTCATAGGTCGCTTCCAGCAGTTCAGGCATTACCCTGGTCTGATCGAATACCGAGATATAGCTGGTGTCCCCGTTCCATCTCGGCACGATCTGGATATGCAGGTGCCCGGGCAGGCCTGCACCCGCCGCTTTTCCGATGTTGATGCCTATATTGAATGCCTCGGGCGTCATATCCTGCTCCAGGATGTTCACCGCCTCCTGCGTGCATCCCATCAGGTCCGTCAACTGCTCCAGGGGCATGCTCTTCATATCCGGCACATGGCACTGGGGGACGACGAGCAGGTGGCCGTTGTTGTAGGGATAGCGGTTCATGATGACGAAGGAATGCCCGGTGCGATGAAGTATGAAGTTCTTCCGGTCGTCGTTCTGAAGGAATGCATCACACAGAAAACAGCGGCCATGGTCTTTCCCGTTGTCCAAGATATATCCGATCCTCCAGGGGGCCCAGAGATGTTCCATAATAATTCTACGCTTTATCCCTTCTTTACCTGCTCCATCTCCGCTAGCACCATCTTGATATCTTCCCAGACAGCCTTCTTGTCCTGGGGGTTCTGGAGCAGGTGTTCGGGACCGAGCGTCGGCATCAGGCGTATCCCGCGGTACTGCTGCCAGACGCCGCGAAGTGTTTTGATATCTTCAGTGGTCTTGAGCAGCGCCTGGGCGACAGGTCCGCCGAGAGCCACAATGACCTTCGGCTGTATGTATTCGAGTTGACGGACCAGAAATTGCTCGCAGGCTTCGATATCCCCGGGTTCGGACCGGCCGTCAGCCGGCAGTCTGCACTTCAGGAAGGTGCAGAGGTAGATATCCTCGCGCCTGAGCTTCATGCCTTTTACGATGATGTCGTTCAGGAGCCGGCCTCCGGCATCAACAAAGGGCCTGCCCTCCCGGTCCTCCGCGTCCCCGGGTGCCATACTGATAAAGACCAGTGGAGACTGCGGGTTGCCTTCGCCGAACACGATCCTGTTCCGCGCCTTGCCCAGCCTGCATTTTGTGCAGTCCACCATCTCTTCTTGCAGACCGGCGAGTCCGGGCCGGCTGGGCATGGAAACACCGCTTTTTTCGGCGACCGGGTCCTCCAAGACCGCCTTTGACCGGGGTTGATCGGCAAATGAAGCGGAAGAGGAAACAGCGGAAGCCGCGGTTTCAACGGCAGTCACCCCGAGCGCGCGCTGCAGCTCAAGATGGGTCCTGACCTGGGATACGATATCAAGGAATTCTTTTTGCAGTTCATTCATGTTCGGGCTTTTCGGCGTTCGCGAGCCATGCCGGTCAATTCCCCCACTTCAGTTTGGTCCTCAGGATATCATAATAGCTTTTGGTCGGGTGTTTGATCAACTTCATTTTGAAGCGTGACTTCTTGATCTCGACAACATCACCCGGCACCAGGGGGAACCCGATCTGGCCGTCCAGTGTGAGCGAGACATCCTCGCTGGGAGAGGTCAGACATACCGTGACCGTAACGTTGTCAGGGAGCGCAATAGGCCGGTTGGAAAGCGTATGGGGACAGATCGGGGTCAGCACGAAGCAATGAATGGTGGGATAGATGATGGGGCCGCCCGCGGACAGGGAATAGGCAGTGGACCCCGTGGGCGTGGCAACGATCAGGCCATCGGCCCTGAAGGTCGTCAGATGCCCCTGGTTGACCGATACCTTGAGCTCCATCATCCGGGCAAGGGCGCCCTTGTTGATCACCGCGTCGTTCAGAACGCGGTACCGGGCGAGCCGCTCGCCTTTCCGAAGCACGCTTGCGCTCAGCATGATCCGGTCCTCGGTTGCCAGCCTGCCGGCGATCGCTTTTTCCAGGTTATCGTATAATTCTTCCAGGGAAACTTCGGACATGAACCCGAGCGTGCCAAGGTTCACCCCGAGAATGGGAACATCGGTATGAGCATCGGCGACATGGCGCGCGGCGGAAAGGAGCGTTCCGTCGCCTCCCAGCACGATGATCATCTCCACGAGCGAAGGGATCCCTTCAGGTTCGTATCCGCGGGTTCTGAGGACAGCGGCAGTGGCAGTGTCCATGAACACTTTTTTGCCCCGCGCTTCGAGCCATGCCGAGAGCTTTCGCGCGGCCTTTTGCGCATCGGGGATGTTCTTTGCTATGATTCCGATCTTTTTCATCGTACGTTCCGTCGATCCCGTGCTACCCGGCCGCCTTTTTCAGTTCCTGCTTCAGCTCCTCGATCAGCTTCCGGTACCGGTCGCCTTCACCCAGGAACCCGATCTCGCGGCTGTTCTCGTTCACATACGTCAGGTATACGCTCAGCCGCTCTTCGGGCAGTGCATCCTCTGCCCGTTCGGCCCATTCGATCACGGTCACGCCATCCGATCCCGGGTACTCTTCGAAACCGATGCTCTCCAGCTCTTCAGCACCCTTCAGCCGGTACAGATCGATATGGTAGAACGGAACGCGGCCCTCGTACTCGTTCACGAAGGTAAAGGTGGGACTGGTAATGTAGCGTTCCTTTACCTCGAGGCCCAGCGCTACGCCGTAGGAGAAGCTCGTCTTTCCCGCGCCGAGGTCTCCGTAGAGGCAGAGCGTATCGCCTGCTCCGAGCCGCTTGCCGAGCATCTCCCCGACCCTCCAGGTCTGCTCCGGGGCAGAGGTTACCACACTGAACATCATGCGGACTGCCGGGCGACCGCGCTGACGAGATCGCGCTTACCCACAATGCCGACCACCTTGCCCGCTTTCACGACCGGGAGCACGTGTACCTTTTTTTCGTCCATGATCGTAGCAATGTCCACCATGGTTGTTTCCTCGGTTATCGTCACCACTTTCCGTTTGCAGATGTCGCCCACCCTGGTCGCGGCCAGTTTCCTGACGGCCTCCTCGAACTTCTTGGAGCTTTCGAGGTAAATGGCCGCATCCAGAAAACTGACGACCGTTGGGATATGGAGCCGTTTGTTCCTGCTGATCAGGTCGTTCTCCGTCACGATGCCGTACAGCGCGCCGGCATCATCCACCACGGGAACGCCGCTGATGCCGTTCTTTACCAGAATGGATGCGAGGTCTTCAAGGGAAGTATCCGGCGTGACGGTAATGACCTCTTTCGTCATGATGTCTTTTGCGGTAAGCATAGTGAGCACCTCGATAAATAGTTTAACCACGGATGGACACGGTAAATGGACAAGGTCTAAAGGATACTTTGAACGAATCAATCTTGATACAATCGCTAATGTAACCACAAGTGAAGGTTCGTAGAAGCAGAGCACGAAGAAAAGTATTCACTTTGAATTCGCTTTTCCCGGTGCCCCCCGTCTGCGCGTGGATTATAATTTAAATCAAAGAAATCCACACAATTTTGGTTCTAACCGTGTTCATCCGTGGTTAGATCGATCGTTTCCTTTATCGCCTGCGGTATCTTCTCTATCAGGTCTCCGGCGATCATGCCCGGCTCTCCTTTTTCCCTGGCAACGATATCGCCGGCAAACCCGTGGAGATAGACGCCGAGACAGGCCGCCTGGGGAGCGGTATATCCCTGCGCCAGGAAGCTTCCGATCATTCCCGTAAGCACGTCTCCGGTGCCCCCCGTGGCCATGCCCGGGTTCCCCGTGGAATTGATGAAGATTGACCCGTCAGGAGACGCCACAACGGTCCCTGCGCCCTTTAGTACGACCGTTACCTTGTATTTCGCGGCAAAACCGGATGCAACGTCGATCCGGTCCTTCTGGACGTCAGCCGTGGAGACACCGAGAAGTCTGGCCATCTCGCCCGGGTGAGGCGTCAGCACCACAGGAGCTTTGAGCTTTTTGAGCAGATCCAGCGACCCGGCAAGCGCATTTAAACCGTCTGCGTCGATCACGAGGGGGAGGCTCATGTGTTGAACCATGTTGCGGACGGTCGTAACCGTCTCGTAATGGGTCGATAGGCCGGGCCCGATGGCGCAGGCAGTCATCCGCGACGCTTGCTTCAGCAGCTCCGTCTCGGCCCCGATCCCCAGCGTGCCGTCGATACTTTCCGCGGAAGGAATGCACATTGCTTCGACTATCTGCTGTTGGACGATAGCGACCTGGCTGTTCGGCGTTGCGACGCTGACAAGACCTGCGCCTGACCGGAGCGCGGAGCGGGCAGCCATCACGGCTGCACCTGCCTTGCCGAGCGACCCTGCAACGACCAGCAAATGACCGAAGGTCCCCTTGTGGGCGTCGGCAGCTCTCGGCTGCAGCAATCCCCAGGCAGAACCGCGGGTCAGGAACGATGCCGCTATCTTCTCCTGATCCACGACCTCGGCCGGAATGCCGATATCAACGACCCGCACCGCGCCGACGAAATCAGCACCGGGATGAAGCAGGAGTCCGCGCTTCAGCAGCGCCATGGTTACGGTAAGATCCGCCTTGACCGCCCTGCCCATGACCGCTCCCGTATCCGCATCAATCCCGGTCGGGATGTCAACGGCAACTACCGGGCTGCCCGAGGCATTGATCATATCTACGGCGCGGGCGTACAGGCCCTTGAGCGGGGAGGACAGGCCGACACCGAGCAGCGCGTCCACCACGATATCGCACCAGGAAAGAATAGCCGCAAGAGTTTCTTGAGAGGCATTCTGGACGATGTCCACATCCATCTTCCGCAGGATGGAGAGATTCACCTTTGCTTCACCCTCGACAGCGCTGAACGGCGCCAGCAGAGCTACCCGGACGGGTACCCCCCGGATGCTCAGACGCCGGGCAAGCGCGAGGCCGTCGCCGCCGTTGTTGCCCTTTCCGCAGACAATGGCCACGCGGGATCCGCCAAGGCCGTCGAAGAACCGCTCCATCTCAACCATGATGCCGGCTGCGGCGTTCTCCATAAGGACAGGACCGGGAATGCCGAACTGCCGGATGGCCCTGCGGTCGATGTTCTTCATTTCCTGTGCGGTGGCGATCTTCATAATAACATCCCGATTTAGCGACAGACTCACGGAGTGGACCCGGAGAATATTGTTATTTCATTTGAGTATGCCTACCCCTCCAGCACCACCTGAGCTACGGCATATCCCTCATCGTGGGAGTAGCTCAGGAAGATGTGCTTGACTCCCTTGAGATCCATCATGTCCTTTACTCTGCCGGAGACGTTCACGATCGGCCCGCCGCCCTCGCCGTGGAGCACTTCCATGTCCGTCCATTTCACTCCGGCGCTCCACCCGGTCCCGATCGCCTTGAGCAGCGCCTCTTTTGCCGCGAACCTGCCTGCGTAATGCTGTGCCGGAAACTTCTGACGAGAGCAGTATTCCTGCTCCTTGTCCGTGAACACCCGCTCCAGAAAACCGGGGTGGTTCCTTCCTGCCTTGTCGATGCGGTCGATCTTCACCAGATCGACACCGATACCCACGATCATGTGCCCCCCATAAACACCAAATCCGAAATATCAAATCCTAAATTTCAAACATGCTCCAGATCCAAATCAGAACCTTCAATGCTATCGGCAGCTGAGCATAATCTTTGGTCACTCGAGGCACGAGGAACTTAAAATATTTCTTTGTGATCTTCGTGGCTTCGGGTGAAAATTGATTTTGCGATGTTTGTCAGTCGGTGCTGATCGCTGCTGCCATTTCCCGCACTGCCCGGTCCATGCCCACGAGCGCTGCCCGGGAAATGACGCTGTGGCCTATGTTCAACTCCTCGATCTCCGGTATCCGGGCGATGGGGCCGCTATTGATATAATTGAGACCGTGACCGGCTCCTACGCGCAGACCCAGGCTGGCCGCAAGCTTCGCGGCTTCGGCTATTCTGGCAAGCTCCCGCTCCCGGTCCTTTCCCGGACGGGCATTGGCATAAGCTCCCGTATGGATCTCGACCCAATCGGCCCCGGACTTCTTGGATGCCGCGACCTGAGCATCGTCGGGGTCGATGAAAAGACTGACGGCAATGCCTGCTTCCCGGATCCTCGCGATGAACTGTGTGAGCATCGGCACGCGTGAGGCCGTTTCCAGCCCCCCTTCGGTCGTCAGTTCCTCCCGTTTCTCCGGCACCAGCGTCGTAATGTCGGGCCTTACCTGCAGCGCGATCCGCTGCATCTCCCCGGTGGCCGCCATCTCCAGGTTCAGCTTTGTCTGCACGACCTCCCGCAGCAGCCGCAGGTCCCGGTCCTGAACATGGCGGCGGTCCTCCCGCAGATGGGCGATGATTCCGGCGGCTCCGGCAAGTTCGGCAAGCACTGCCGCTGCCACCGGATCCGGTTCGGTGCCCTTTCGCGCCTGCCGTATCGTGGCGATGTGGTCGATGTTGACTGACAGCCTCGGCAATGGCTTGTTCCTCCTCGAAATCTCTATTTTTTCAAATTCTATCATCTATCCCTTGAAATATCCAGAAAATTCAAGGCGCGCTCTCGAAGATCGCTTGCCGGCCTCTTTGGGTAATCGTACCTTGACCATGCAGAGCCGGTTTGCTATAGTAGCACGAGCAAAGTAACGAAGAACCAGTAATCTTCAGGATAGCCAGGGAGGCAGTATGTACCGTATACTCAATTATCTGTTTGTGATTTTATCGCTTCTTATTATTATCCGAAGTGGACATGCCCAGGAGACCAAGACCGTCGCGTCCGAGGGCGTCGCCGCCATCCAGCAGGGCCACGTGGACATCGCCCGCGATGCCGCCCTGGAGGACGCCCAGAAGCGGGCCGTGGAGCAGGCCATCGGCATCATGATCGATTCCCAGACCCAGGTGGAGAACTACCAGCTGATCAGCGACAAGATCCTGTCCCAGATCAAGGGTTACATAACGCGTTACAACATCACTGGCGAGAACCAGGACAGCGGTCTGCTCCGGGTCAGGATCACGGCCGAGGTCTCCATGGGGAAATTGAACGACGACCTTTCGGCCATAGGTATCCTGATGAGCCAGATGCACAAGCCGAGGACCATGGTCATGATCGCTGAACAGAACATCGGCGGAGACCTGTATGCCTGGTGGACGGACCGGGACGGCGAAACGGATCTGAGCGTTGTGGAAAATTCCTTCATGGACAAGTTCACGGAAAAAGGGTTCGAGTTCATCGACCACGAAACAGCGTCGAAGGAGATCAGGGTAACCAAGGCCTATCGTACGGACCTGAACGCCTCCCAGGCAAAAACGCTCGGAAAGCAGGCTGATGCAGAGGTGGTGATCATCGGCAAGGCGGTGGCGAAATCCTACGGCGAAGTGGCCGGGGGCATGAAGTCTGTCCAGGCGGACCTCTCCGCCAAGGCAGTCAGGACGGACACCGGCCAGGTGATCGCCGCGACCACGACCCATGCCGCAGGCGTCCATATCACCGATATCAGCGCGGGCACGGAGGCGCTCAAGAAGGTCGGGAACCTGGCGGCCGAGGATCTTATGACCAAGATCCTGGCGGTGTATTCGAAAGAGGTGGGAAGCACCAGACCGGTCGCGATCACGATCAACGGCCTGACCAAGACCCAGTTCGTGAAGTTCAAGGACGTACTCAGGAACCAGGTGCGCGGGATCAAGGACCTGCACGAGCGGAGCTTCTCGGGCACGACGGCGAAGATCTCGGTGGATTCCAAGACAAGCGCCCAGCAGCTGTCCGATGAGCTCCTGCTCCGGGATTTCGGAACCTTTTCCGTTGATGTCGTGGGGTCGACGGCGAACTCGCTTGAGCTGAAGGTGATGCCGAAGTAAGATTACGGATAGAGCGAACGAAAAACAGGAACTCCCTGCCGGAAAAACGGCAGGGAGTTTTTTATGGTGAAGAAATTTTGAGAGTCTGGATTCCCGATCGAGTCCCTCGAAATCACAG
>MHEA01000041.1:7734-9717 GCA_001805085.1 Nitrospirae bacterium GWC2_57_9 | reverse complement strand
GAGTTCGGAGTTCGGAGCTGGGGGGGCGGAGTTCGGAGTATAAGAAAAAAGAAAAAAGAGCGAACAAAGAGGCGTTAAATTCCGCATTCCGCACTCCGCATTCCGAACTCAAAATCAATCCACTGAAGCACTCGTCTGCCATCGGTGCGGCCATGGCGCTCCAGGGGATAGAGGGGGCATTGCCGATCATCCATGGGGCGCAGGGTTGTACCTTTCTCGGGAAGGTGCTGCTGACCAAGCACTTCCGCGAGCCGATCGCCCTGGCATCGACCAGGCTCTTTGCCGAGGACGTGGTGATGGGGAGCGAGGAGAAACTGGCGAAAACGGTCGAGGGCTTCGTCGAGAAAAATCACCCGGCAGTCATCGGCGTGCTCACGTCGGGATTGACCGAGATCAAGGGCGATGACGTGGCGGCGACGGTCCGCAGGCTGGCAGCTGCATATAATGCGGGATGCGAAATGGGGAATGCGCAGGTTCTTCACATCCCGACACCTGACTTCGAAGGCGGACTCGAAACAGGGTATGCGAGAGCTGTGGAAACGGTGATTATGAGTGCGCAGTTCGGAGTTCTGAGTTCGGAGTGCGGAGTTCGGAGTGCGGAGTGTGGAGACTTGCACCCGCGTTTACGAGAGGAACCGCGAGTCTCGCACCCAATGTCTTCGAGTGCGTACGCGCGAGAGTGGGGTGTGCAGGGTGTTCGGAGTTCGGAGTGGAAAAACACGCATGCAAACGACTCGCTATGCGAACTAAAGAGTATCAACATCCTCGCCGGGCCGCATCTTACCCCTGCAGACTGCACCGAGGTGAGAGAGATGGTCGAGGATTTCGGCCTGAACGCCGTCATCCTTCCCGACCTCTCGTCCCTGGACGGCAGCAGGAAGGGGATGTCTCTTCTTGCTACAGGCGGAACGACCAGGGAAGAACTGGCCCGGATGGGCGCATCGTGCCATACACTTGCCCTCGGAATTACCATGGGACCCGCCGCAAAACTGTTGAAACAGCGGACCGGCGTCGAGTACGAAGTCATCGAGGGCCTGGCCGGGCTTGCCGCCGCAGACAGGTTGATGGGGGTTTTGTCCGCAATCAGCTGCAAACCGGTCCCCGGGAAATACGAACGGCAGCGCAGGATCCTCGTTGACGGCATGAGGGACGACCATGCGTTCTATGGCAACAAACGGATCTGCATTGCCCTCGAGAGCGATCTCGCGGTACAAACTTCGAAATGGCTTGCCGAGATGGGCGTTCGCGTGGAACTCGCCGTCATCCCCGGTTTGACCGAAGCAGCCGGCCGCATCCAGGCCCGGGACGTGACGATCGGAGATCTCTTCTCCATCCACGGTGAATTCGACCTGCTGATCGCGAATTCCCACGGGGAAAGCACGGCGAAACGCCTTGGTGTGCCTCTCCATGAAATCGGTTTCCCGGTGTACAAGTCCTTCGGCTATACCTCGAAAGTGACGATCGGATACCGTGGTACGCTGGCGACGATACATGAAGTTGCCAATTTGCTGATAAAGAGGCACACATTAAAACATATTTTAGAAGATCCAAAATAGTACGACGAAACATATCCTGCCTTATGTCATTCCCGAAGTTTTAATCGGGAATACGGTTTATCAACAATGGCAAAACCAGATCCACCTTCGCTGACGCAACCGAAGGTGCGAGAACCCTGGCGCCGTTGGTAAGGCAACGGCAGGGCCCGATAGAGTCGCCCGGGGATGCCAAAAATCTATAATCTTCCCGCGTTGCCGGTGAAAGAGGCTTTGGAGGTAACGATGAAAATAGCATTCGCAACCACGGATGGAAAGAATGTAGACGAACATTTCGGCAGGGCCGGCATGTTCGCCGTGTACGAGATAACGGAGAAGGGCCATCATTTCGTCGAGATCCGGAAATTCGCAGACGGCATGGACCGGTCCGTGGCCGATACCAGGGACATGGGGCCCCTGCATGATAACGCGGTCGAGTCAAAGGTCGATC
>MHEA01000041.1:0-7678 GCA_001805085.1 Nitrospirae bacterium GWC2_57_9 | reverse complement strand
GGATCATGCCCATGAAGGTGAAGGAACCCGTTTCGATCGAGACCGCGCTTCTGCAGCTTGAAGAGACGATCAAAAAGACGCCGCCGCCGTGGATGAGGAAGGCGTTGAACGACAAGGCGGAATTCGGAGTTCGGAGTGAGGAGTTCGGTGTGCGGAATGCGGAATAAAATTGGAAAGAAAATTATCAAGGAGGAAATACAATGAAGATGATCAGGGCATTCATTCGACCGGAAAAGGAGCAGGAAGTGGTGCTGGCGCTGGAGGGCGCGGGGTTCCCTTCGCTCACCAAGGTGCCGGTGTTCGGCCGCGGGAAACAGAAAGGGCTGACCGTGGGGCCGATCCATTACGACGAACTGCCGAAGACGCTCATCATGATGGTGGTCGACGACCAGGACGAGAGCAAAGTGCTGAAGGTGATCCAGGACAAGGCGAGGACCGGGTTCATCGGCGACGGGAAGATATTCGTGAGCCCGGTGGAAAATGCTTATACGGTAAGAACTGGAGAAGCAGGATTATAATTTTTTGCAACCACGGATGAACACTGGTGCGGCCTTGCCGCACACACAGATGAAGAATTAATAACAACCTGTCGGAGCTGCTTTCCTCCGTTTCTCCGTGCCTCTGTGGTAAAATTTTTGGAGGTTCTAATGAAAGAGATCACAGCCATAATCCGCCGGGACAAGCTCCCGGAAACGAAAAAGGCCCTCGAAGACCTGGGCTACCCGTCGCTCACGATCCAGAGCGTCGACGGACGGGGCAAGCAGAAAGGCGCGATGTGCGCAGAAATGGATTTCGAGATGCCGGACAGTTTCTGCACAGCCGTGAAGCTCAAGCCGACGCCGTCCACGTATGCGCTGGAACATACTCTTCCCAAGGTCGCTCTGTACGTCCCCAAGCGGCTGCTCACTATCGTGGTGCCCGACGATGTGGTCGCCACTGTCATTAAGTCCATCATCAAGGTGAACCAGTCCGGCAGGGCAGGGGACGGCAAGATCTTCGTTTCCCCGGTCCAGAGCGCGGTCCGTGTCAGGACCGGAGAAATGAACGGAGAAGCGATAGCGTGACCTTGGTTCGGAGTGCGGAGTTCGGAGTGCGGAGTGAAGTCAGCTATTACTGCGTTCATTCCCGGAGATTGATTCAAGGAGTTTACCTATGTCACCTGTAACCGGCACCACCCGGGGCGGCGGGCCCTGGACACCGAAGTTTATTGAAAAGATAGAAATCGAGAAATGCATCGGCTGCGGGCGATGCTACAAGGTCTGCGGGTTCGGCGTGCTCGAGCTGATCGAGAAGCCCTTCGAGGGCGAGGATGAGTACGGCGACGACATGGGCAACAAGGTGATGTCTGTTGCGGCGCCGGAGAACTGCATCGGGTGCGAAGCCTGCGCGCGGGTTTGCACCAAGAAGTGCCATGTACATGCGGCGATCTAGTTCGGAGTGCGGAGTTCGGAGTGCGGAATGACATTCTTATCCGTCCTGCCCGTGCTGATGACATTCCTGTAATGTGCGATCTTCTGGCAGACCTGTTCTCCCTTGAAGTGGATTTTGCGCCTGACCGGGAAAAGCAGGCCAGGGGGCTGAGGCTGCTGGTGGAAGATCGATCGGGCAGGTCTCACCTGGCCGTTGCGGTTCGAGAAGGTATTGTCGTGGGCATGTGTTCGGTCCAGACATTCCTGTCCACGGCCGAGGGCGGACCAGCCGGCGTGATCGAAGACCTTGTTGTTTCCCGGAAGTTCCGGGGACGCAGCACAGGTACGCGGCTGCTCGAAGACGGTATCACCTGGTGCCGGGCTCAGGGCATCACCCGTCTCCAGCTGCTTGCGGACAAGGGGAATGGGCAGGCGCTCAGGTTCTATGCGCGCCGGGGATTGAGCGGCACCAGCCTTATCTGCCTCAGAAAGCATCTTTCGATCCCGGGCTCCTGACCCTGAAATGTGCAACTGCCTTGAAACTGCCCTTCTCCTGGTATCACCGGCCATCCGAATACATTGAATGGCAACACTTCACGTCTGGCAGCAAAATTGCTTTAGTCATGATAGAGCTGCACAAGGAGGAAGTCATGACCAAGAGTGAAGCCGGCTACCAGTCCGTCATACAGACACACCCCTGTTTCTCTGAAAAAGCCCATCACCGGTTCGGCAGGATCCATCTGCCCGTGGCGCCGGCCTGCAATATCCAATGCCGCTACTGCATACGCAAGTTCGACTGCGCCAATGAGTCCCGTCCCGGCATTACAAGCAAGGTTCTGACGCCCGACGAGGCAATGGAACGTGTCCGCGCCCTGGTAGAACGGAATGAGCGGCTGACCGTCGTCGGCATCGCAGGCCCCGGCGACCCCCTGGCGAATCCGGCCACGTTCCGGGTATTGCACCGGATCAATCACGAATTTCCGGAGCTGACCCTATGCGTATCCACGAACGGGCTCCTGCTCAAGGACAGCCTCGAACAGGTCCTCGCCGCCGGGGTGCGCAGTCTGACAATCACGATCAACGCCGTATCGATCAGGACCGCTGCCGCTGTTTATGCCTGGGTCATGTACGACGGCAAGCGGTATGAGGGCGCGGAAGCAGCGCACCTGCTCCTGGCAAACCAGTGGCAGGGGCTGTTCCACGCTGCCAGGGCGGGCCTAGCCGTGAAGGTCAATACGGTCTGGATCCCGGGCGTGAATGACGCTGAAATACCGCTGATCGCGGAACGGGCCGGAAGCCTGGGAGTCCATATCATGAACATTCTTCCCCTCATCCCGCAGGCCGAATTCGGCCATCTGAGACGGCCGGACCATCAGGCCCTTGCCGCGATGCGGGACCGATGCCGGCCCTTTGTTTCCCAGATGAGCCACTGCAGGCAATGCAGGGCCGACGCCTGCGGCATCCTGGGCGAGGACAAGGACATGGAGCTGGAAGTTCTGATGGCGCGCATCGGAGAAGAGTACGTCGATTCGGTGATGTAGATTATTCAAAATACAATTAACCACGGATGATACCCTGCACTATCGTAAGCGCTGGGCACGAGACACGGATAAACGGATAAATCCCAGCAGGAAAATATTTACCGCGAAGACGCGAAGGACGCCAGGAAACCAGAAATGTTTTTGCAGGCTTAAACTCCAACTTCCTTTTGCCTTCCTCGCGACCTTTGCGCCCTTGCGGTTCAAATTCTTTCTATCCGTTTCCCAGGGTTAGTTGAAAGTGATTATAAGTGATCAGACAACTGACGAACATTGAGCGGGAACGCTACCGCAGGCAGCTGATGCTGCCTGGGTTCAACGAGAGGCATCAGAAGCAGCTCAAGAACACCAGTGCCCTCGTGGCAGGGGTGGGCGGGCTCGGCGGCACCGCGGCGCTCTATCTTGCGGCAGCAGGCATCGGCCGGTTGGTCCTGGTCCACGCGGGCGCGGTGACGGTCTCGAACATGAACCGGCAGATCCTGATGAAGAATCGGGTCGGCATGAGCAGGGTCGTTCAGGCAAAGGAAACCATCAGGGAAATGAACCCTGCTGTGGCTATCGATATTTTCGACGAACGCATCACGGACCGGAACGCATCCGGCCTGGCCGGTTCGGTGCAGATAGCGCTTTCCGCCCGTCCGAACTTCGAAGAACGCAGGGTACTGAACAAAGCCTGCATCGAAAAGGGGATTCCCATGGTGGAAGCAGCCATGAACGGAATGGAAGGGTACCTCTTCAATGTCATTCCCCGCGTAGCGTCCTGCGTGCACTGTGTCTACCCGGAAGACGACCCGTGCTGGAAGGAACTGGAATTCCCGGTCCTCGGCGCGGTGTCGGGCATGCTGGGGTGCATGATGGCCCTGGAGGCAATAAAGCTCCTGACCGGGTACGGAAAGCCGCTGCTTTCGGAAATGCTCATATACAATACGCTGGACATGGATTTCAGGAAGGTAAAGATCCCCCGGAACGAAGAGTGCGAAGTCTGCCGGACCGGGTGAGAAGGAGGAGAAAGATGTTCATCTTCATCGCGGGAGTTCTGATTTTCAGCCTGATCGTACCAGTGGTTGCATACCTCCTTTCGAAGTCCGAGAACCAGGACAAAGGCAAGGTCGCGACGTCCGTATCGCTCGTTGCCTGGGGGTCGATGCTCGTCGGGCTGTTGCTGTCGAAAGTGCAAAATTACTGACATACCTTTTGACACTGACAGACACTGAACTGACTATGAAAAGGGCATCTTTAACCTGAGCTATCGGGCGCCTGCTTAAGCTTTTCTTCGTGTCTCCGTGGCTTCGTGTGAGTCAAAGAGATTTTACGGAATATCATGACAACAGAATTAAGTACAGAAATACTGGACACGACCCTGCGGGAAGGCGAACAGTGCTACGGCGTCTTCTTCCCTGTGAAGGTCAAGAAACGGATAGCGATCCTGCTGGACGAGATCGGGGTTGACTTCATAGAGGTCGGCCATCCGGCAGCAGCACCGTCTATCCGGCAGGCGATATGGGAGATAGCGAACCTCAATCTTCGGGCGCGGCTTATAGGGCATGCGAGGCTAGACAAAGGGGAGATCCGCCTGGTCAGGGAACTTGGCCTGCGCTGGGTAGGCCTGTTCTGCGGCATCAACGAAAAGAGCCGGAAGAAATACAATCTCTCGAAACAGGCAATCTATAGAAGGACCGCCGACGCAATCGGCCACGCGAAGAAACTCGGCCTTTCGATAAAGTTCACCTGCGAAGACGCTTCAAGAACGGAACCCGGGGAGCTGATCGATTTTTACGAGTTTCTTGCGTTGCTCGGCGTCGACCGTATGAGTTACGCGGACACGGTCGGGATCGTAAGGCCGGAAGACGTGGAAAAAATCCATTCCCGTGTCAATGACCGGGTCCCTTTCAACTCGCTCCACTTTCATTTTCATAATGACTTCGGTTCTGCGGGAGAGAACGCAGTCAAGGCGATGCAATTCGGAGCGCAATGCATCGATGCCAGTATCCTGGGGATCGGGGAGAGAGCGGGGCTTGTATCCCTCGAAAAGGTTCTCGCTTTCCTGAACGGAAAGAACAGCAAGGAGTACAAGACTATGCAGCTCAGGGAGGCTGCCGGGCTGGTGAAAAACTGCATTAATCGGGAGCATTACAAAAATCGCAGGTTCGCCCACAAGTCAGGCATTCATATAAACGGGACGATCAAAGACCCGGCAAGCTATGAACCTATCGAGCCGGACAGTGCAGGGGCGAAAAGAATTCTGGTATTGAGCAAGTTGATAGGCAGATCCGGCCTGCAGACGATACTTTCCCGCCATGGTTTTCATCATGCTGAGCAGGATATGACATCTCTTCTGCTGCAAATAAAATCAGAGGATATGCTGGAACTGGCGGGGCCGGAGGAAATCTGCAGGTATTTTATGGAAAGAGGCCTCGGAAGGCAGGAGGTGGAGCGGGCGTAAGGAATCACCTGCGAGCATGTACTTTTATGAAGAAGCAGAGACGAGCAATTTTTCGAATTCCCGTGCCGGGACAGGCTTGCTGAACAAGTATCCCTGCATTTCATCGCAGTCCCTTGAATTCAGGAACAACATCTGATCTTCCGTCTCCACGCCTTCTGCCACGACTTTTATTTTGAGAACATGCGCCATCGCGATGATGGCATTTGTGATCGCCTGGAAATCCCGGTCTTTGCTCAGATGAGTAATAAAGGACTGGTCGATCTTGAGCTTATAAATCGGTAATTTCTTCAGATAGCTCAATGAAGAATATCCCGTTCCGAAGTCGTCAATGAGGAAACGAACTCCCATGCCGTTCAGACTGCTCATATTTCGGGCGGTAAGCTCGGTATCCTGCATGGCAACCGTCTCGGTGATCTCGATGCCGAGACATTCCGGATTCAGTCGGGTCTCTTTCAATACATCGGAAATTATTTTCGGAAGATCAGGTTGCTGGAACTGACGAGCTGAAAGATTGGTCGTTATAAACAGCGGCCCCTGTCCGGCCGCCTCCCAGGTCTTGAGCTGTTCGCACGCCCTGCGCATGACCCATTGGTCGATCTCGATAATGACCCCTATTTCTTCGGCAATCGGGATGAATTGACTCGGTTTGAGCAGACCCAAATCCGGGTGGTTCCAGCGAACGAGTGCTTCCGCGCCCGTGATCTTTCCCGTTTTGAGGTTTCGCTGCGGTTGATAATGGACTACAAGTTCGCCGCGCTCCACGGCCTTGCGCAGGCTGTTTTCCAAAATAATCCGTTCTACCGTATTGATTCGTATCGAAGCATTGAAGAATTGATAGTTGTTTTTGCCCTGGTCCTTTGCATAATGCAGCGCGATATCGGCATTCTTGAGCAGCGAATCTGCATCTTCTCCGTCCTCCGGATAGATGCTGATGCCCGCGCTGGCGGTCACGCTCAGCTCGTGGTCCTCGATCAGAAAAGGCTTTTTAAACGCTTCCATTATTTCCCGGGCGATTTTTGATCCGTCCTCAGGCCTGTTCATCAGCGGCAGCAGTATGCTGAATTCATCACCGCCGATCCGGGCTATGGTGTCGATTTCGCGTATACAGCTTTTCAACCGGGCGGCGATGTCCTTTATCAGGCTGTCGCCGGTCGCATGGCCCAGCGAATCATTTATGTTTTTGAACTGATCGATATCCAAAAACAGGACGCCCAGTTTTTTCCGAATGTGCTGCATCTGGGATATTTCATACCCGAGACGGTCAGAGAACATCGCCCTGTTCGGCAGTCCGGTCAGAAGGTCGTGATATGCCTGATATCTGATCGTCTCTTCGGCACGTTTACGTTCTGATACGTCGCGGATGAAACCGACAAAGAAAAACCTTCCGTTCTTGACGAACTCGCCGTAGGAAAGTTCAAGAGGGATTTGCCTGCCATCCTTGCGCAACCCCGGCATTTCGATCGGACCCCAGGGCGACCGTCTCTTGCCGGTAGCTATGTATCTCTTTACCGCATTGAGATGCGCTTGCCTCAGCCCTTCAGGCATGAGCATTGTGATGGAGTGGCCCTCGAGCTCCCGGCTTGTATAGCCGAATATATTCTCGACTGCGGGGTTGGCGAAAATGATTCTGCTTTCGTCGTCAATGGTAAGGATGGCATCGAGCGCGCTCACGGTGATCACCCGGTAGCGCTCTTCGCTTTCTTTGAGGGCCTCCTCCGCCCGCTTTCGCTCTGTGATGTCCCAAAAAGCGCCCAGTATTCCCGTCACGTCCCCTGCCGCGCCCCTGAGCGGCGTTTTGATCGTCTGTGCCCAGCGCTGCCGGCCATCCTTTACGTAACGTTCCTCCAGCTCTTCTCCCCGGCCCGAGTCTATTATCCTCTTGTCATCGGCTCGATACTTTTCTGCCAGTTCCCTGGGATGAAAATCATAATCCGTCCTGCCCTTGATCTCCTCCGGCTTGATGCCGAGGTCCTGAGCATAGCTCGGATTGCAGTCAATATAAACAGATTCCCGGTCCTTGATAAATACCCTTACGGGAAGGTTTTCGACGAGCGCCCGGAACCTCCCCTCGCTCTCCTTCAGGTCTTTCAGGAACAAAAGGCTGCTCAGGCCATCGGCAAGCCTGCGCGAAATCTCTGTGAAGAGCCGTTGAGTCTTCTCGTCCCAGACACGGGCGTAGGAGCACTGGTGCATGCCGAAGAGCCAGGGCTTTCCCATTTTCGGATAGACCGCCGTCATGATCTGGGAGCGTATGGAGAACTCCTTGGATACCTCCGGCGGCAGAGAGC
>MHEA01000040.1:6040-14629 GCA_001805085.1 Nitrospirae bacterium GWC2_57_9 | reverse complement strand
CTGGAGCGCGATACAATACATGAGGTTCGGGAACCGGTCCACGAGGCGCATCAGGTTCCTGCGGGAGATCTTGAGCACCTCCGAGTCCTCCATGGCCACTGCATTGGCCGGGTAGGGAAAACCGCGGATCACGGCAACACCGCCAAAAATGTCCGTGGGCGAGATGATCTCAAGAATGATCTCCTTGCCCTCGTGGGAGATCTTGGTGATCTTGACCTTGCCGCGCGAAACGATATAGAACCATTCAGGCTGGTCCCCTTCGGAAAAGATTTCCTCCTTTTTCCTGTAGGCTGTGGCGGCCAGATAGGGCTCCAACTCCTTTAATTCTTCGTCGGAAAGGTTCTTGAACAGTTCTATTTTTTTCAGGGATTTTACCGTCACGGTTCCGATCTCCTCGCTCTCGATGGGCTCTTTCGTAATCGTTTCCAGTAAATGAACTCCGCTATTCCCGGTCGTATGATGCCGGGGAGGCTTCCTGCCTTCCGGTATCCGCATTTTCGATAGAATACCTGGGCCCGCCGGTTAAAGGAGGAAACGCAGAGGAAAAAATGCAGGGCCCGTTCGGACGTCGTCTTCTCCGCAAAGGACAGCAGTTTTCTTCCCACGCCCTGCCTTTGGAACCGGGGCGCGACCGCGAGGGCGCGCAGATAACCGCCGCGCGCGAACACAGGTTCCGGAATGAACAGTATGAACCCGGCTGTCTCCCGTCCGGCCATGCATACGTACGCCCGGGCGGAGGTCGTTTTGGCCGAGATCGCGCCCCTGAGGTCAACACTCTCGTTCAGCCGTTTCCAGGGATCGGAGCCGGTGACGATGGCATCGCAGGCAGGGATGTGCGATTTCTTCATAGGCATGATCGTGAAGGCATTTCTGGTCATGGAGCGCTCTCTCCGTCATGCCTGCATTGCGCGAAGATCTGCCGCGCCTGACGTTCGGTCTCCTCGCGGTTCCCGGTATTATCGATCACGTAATCTGCCTCTGCCTTTTTCTCCTGCAAGGGCATCTGGCTTTCGATCCTTGCCAAAGCCTGTTCTCTGCTGAACCCGTCGCGATCCATCAACCGCTGAAGCTGCTGCCCCTCTTCCGCATACACCACGATCACCTTGTCCATGCGATGATGGTACCCGGTCTCGATCAGAAGTGCGGCATCGAGGACGACGATACAGTCCGGTTGCCGGTCACAGAGATGCCTTACCCGGGCTGAGTAGACCTCGAAAACCTTCGGGTGGAGGCATTGGTTCAGCCATTCCCGTTCATTCCGGTCAGAGAACACGAGCTCTCCCAGTCTTCTGCGGTCGATCGTCCGGTTCGGAAGCAGGACCCCGCTGCCGAAATGGTCAAGCACAGCCTTCCAGGCCTGCTGGTCCGGTTCAAGCAGTTCGTGAACAATGGCGTCCGCATCGATAAGATGAGCGCCGAGGTCCTTGAAGACCCGCGCCACCAGGCTTTTCCCGCTGGCAATGCCGCCGGTAAGTCCGATAATGAGCATGGTTCCTATTCTTCCCCGGATCAGATCCGGGATGCGATAAAGTCGTACACGTTCGCGATCAGGACAGAGCAGATACCGACACTGCGAATTATACCATTTCCCAGGTACTCGAGGAAGCCGTTCTTTTGAGCAAGGAGTAGGTGGAGGAGCAGGGCTCCGAAGAGCAGGTTGAACAGATAGATCAGCGGATAGGAGAAAAAAGCGCCCTGCTCTCTTATGTCCTTCTGATCTGCCTGCAGGAACACGAACGTCAGAACAAGATGGAATGCGAAAGCTGCGCCTGAAAGGAAGACCAGCGGCCGGGCAGCACCGGGGACGCCTGCAGCGGCAAATATGATATACAGGAGGATGGCGATCGACGCATAGAGAGGGAAGAAATAGGGCGCCAAAGTTATCACAAAATTGGTTTTGGTCACGGTTACCTGCCCGCCTCGCTCGGTTGCATGGAAGGCCTTGACGGACCCGCCGAAGAGCAGGGCAAAGAGAGCATGGGTCAGTTCATGCCCGAATACGTACGCAAGAATCGGTTTTTTAAAGAGAAAATGGACGGTCAAGTAGGAAAGGCTGCCGCCGACGAAGTAGTAGGGCAGATCGGCCCTGTAGGGGATGGTGAAGATGCTGGCGCCGAGCTGCCAGGTAAATCCGAGACACAAGGGAAGGAGCAGCAGGCCGAGTCCGATTTTCATCATTTTTTTCCGCATGGGCGCTTAGAGAAGGCTGTCGAGCAGGAACCGGGCAAGCAGATCGGTGTCTGAAAGGGAATCGATGAGCTCCTTCTTTTCGCCGATGAAACCCGGCTCCGCCACATAGGCGGTATCCCGGTAGATAAGGGAGTCGAGGAATATCTCGGCTTTCTCTGCCCGAAGGTCCCGCTCATACCTGATCTGCCCCACCAGCCCGTTCGGGTCCGGGCCATTGTCCGCGGTCCTGCCAATGCGGTATCCCGGTTCCAGTTCAAAGGAAGGCCGGTCGGAGGAGAGCAGGGTCAGAACGTTCCCCTCCAGCGTTATTCTGCCTTCGTTGATCAGACTGTCCAGAATGGATTGTGAAAAGAATATTTTTTGCATCTGAGAGTCGTACCGCCTGATTGGAGTCTGTATTTAAATTTAAAGTCCTTATGGCGTCATGCTGGATCTGATCCGGCTCCAGAAGGCCATGAAAAGAACCGGATTCCGGCTGCAGCCGTCCCCGGCATGACTGAAGCCGGGGCCCGACTGACGAGCTTTGAGTTCATCGGCAATTTAAAATACAGACTCGCATTAGTAGATCGAAAAAGTCATACGACAACTACTGTCTTCCCGGCACGGATTACCGGATCCCCGGTAAAATGCTCCTGAGGGAGAAAAGACAGGATCAGTTCGTTTTCTGCATTTTGTAAAGGATATATAGTGAAGCGGAAGCGAACAGGACGTTCGCGAGCCATGCCCCCTGCAAGGGCGGCAATGCGCCGGAGCGGCCGAGAGCGGTACCGATGCTCATGAGGGCCCAGTAGGCGAATGCGATCAACACCGCGAAGGCGATCCCTTTGCCGAAACCTCCGCTCCTGACCTTCTGGATCGAAAGCGGCGTCGCGATCAGCACCATGAGCAGGCTCGAGAGCGGAAACGCTATTTTGTTGTGGAGGTCCACTTCGTACCGTGCCGCCTTGTAGCCGCTCATTTTCAACCGGTTCACGTAATCCCACAACTCGGTGAAGTTCATCTCGCCGGAGCTTTTGGCGATCATTCCCAGGTCAGCAGGACTGTCGACGATGTTGAAGATCTCCCCGTCGACGGGCTCCGATCTGGTGCTGTCGCTGCTGATCAGGTATTTTCTCCCCTGTTTGAGCCTCCATGCGCCGTTCTCCCACAGCAGGCTCTTCGCCGTGATCCGCTCGCGCACGGAGTAATCCGGGTTCATCTTGAAAATGCTGATGCCGAGCATCTCGTTGCGGTCCGGAGTGACCAGATCGATATTCGCGATGCTGTTGTCCGGCCCCCGGAGCCAGAGCTTGCGCTCCTGGAACACGGCTCGCTGTTGTTTCTTCTCGATCTCGACGTTCTTGATGAAGTTCGCCCGGGCCGTGTAGACCGGCATGATGAACTCGTTATTGACGAATCCGAACCCCGATATGAGGACGCCGCCCAGGACCACCGGAGCGATGATGCCGAAAAGGCTCACGCCGCTCGCGCGCATTGCAATGATCTCATTGTGCCGGGATAGATTGCCGAGGGACAGGAGCGCGGCTATGAGGGCTGCGATCGGCAGGGAGAACGAGGCCATGGTGGGGATGCCGTAAAGGAAATAGAAGAGGACCTGGCGGATGTTCGCCTTGCTCTTGATGAAATTGTCCGCCTTTTGAAGAAAATCCATGCACAGATAGACGATCAGGATCCCGATCAGGATCGTCAGGAAGATGCGCATGAACTCTCCGAATATGTGCCTGCTGAGCAATCTCATCGTACCTCTGTCCGCTAAGCGATCTTTTTCCTTCTGGATCGTATTCTGTGGTAGGCATGGGCAATCCGGGACGCCAGCCCGAAGTCCAGCTCCTGCCCTTTTTTTATCACCATTACGAGCGCGGCGATCGTCATAATAACGTTCGGTGTCCAGTAAGCGACCGCCGGCGGCAGTTTTCCTGTGTTCGAAAGGTTTGTTCCGGTCGCGAGGAGCACATAATAGACCAGAAAGACCAGCAAGGCGAGCGCAATGCCCGCGGACTTGCCCGACCGGGTCCGCCGGATGCCGAGAGGCGCTCCGATAAGGCCGAAGAGCAGGCAGGCGAAGGGCAGAGAAAACCGCTTCTGGAGTTCGCTCTCGATGCCCAGGGTTACCCTTCCTTCGTCCCGGTACCGTTTCAGCATCTCATACAGCTCCAGGCTGCCTATCTCGTCGAAATCCCGGGTCGCTGCGTTGTTCGGCAGGAGCGCATTGTTGATATCGAGATACAGATTACCGGTATCGAAGGTCATCGTCGAGTAGGCCTGGTCATTGAGAGGCAAGGCATGGATCGCTCCCTGCTTCATGGCAAAAGTGACCTTGAGCGATGTCTGATCGGCAATGAGCTTTCCGCGCCGCGCCGAGATGGCATAGGGTTCTTTTGCGGACCGCTCGTCGGAAATGAAAATGCCCTCCATTTCGTCGAGCGATGCCATTTTGTCCACATACACGACCATGCCGTCGAAGGTGCTCGTAAAGATTCCCGGTTCAATCCCGACCAAGGCCTTCGATTTCACCATGTCGAACAGGTGGACCTTGAGCTGGTGGTTCGCCCGCGGTGCTATGAAGAGCGACATTGCGGCGGTTACGAGGAACGCCGCAACGGCAAAGAGCATGACAGGCCTGATCATGTTGTAGAGGCTGATCCGGGATGCTTTCATGGCGGTCACTTCCGAGTCCGTCCCGAGCCGGGTGAAGGCCGTGAGCGTCGCGACCAAGAGCGACATGGGGATGGTCAGGACCAGAAAGCTCGGAAGGATATACCCGAAAAGGGCAGCCGTGGACCAGAGCGTAGCACCCTTGGAAACCACCAGTTCCGCGAGCCGGAACATCTTCTGGAGCAGGAACACGAGGGTGAGTGCCGCGATGCCGAGAAAGAAGGGCGTAACGATCTCGCTCAGGATGTAGCGGTCCAGTATGCGTATCCTGAACATGCTACTTTCTGATCTCCTCAAGAATGTTCTGTTCGATCTTGTTCATGTCAAAATAGTCCTTTTCCAGCTCTTCCACGTAGAACCGGTCAAGGCCGCTGTTCAGGAGGAAGTCCTCCCGGACCTGGTTGTCGCGGGAAACGATGATATGCGGCAGGAGATTGTTCAGGTAGAAGGACTCTTTCCGTATATCCAGGATGATCTCCTCGAACACGCTGTGCGGCACGGGGCTGTGAACGATACCCTTGGACTGGATCTCGCGATTCAGGTCCTGAATGAATATCTCCTGGTCCTCCTTCGAGTTCAATTCGGCATAAATGCTCTTGAAGCGGTCTTTGATATAGCGGTGGATCGAGGTGTACAGCTTGTCGACCTCGTTGATCTTTGATAACTTCGAGGCGAGCGCCCGGTATGTGGTGTTGCCTGCCTTGATCTCCACCAGTCCGCGGTTCAGGATATCCACTTTTTTCCGCCCGTACCGGGTGAGATACCGGTTCCCGATGATACTGTCGAAGAAGAGCTCGCGGAACAGGGCCGGCTCGATCTGGTCGAAAATCTCCTTGTTGCCCGAGAGGCTCCTGATGTTGTCCTCGCTCAGCGTGGAGTTCTCCATGAAGGCGAGATTGTTGATGGTCGTGGCCGTGCTGTCGTAGCGGTCGAAATAGGTGAGGATATGGCTCATGGCCTCCATCACGGACATGTCGTTCGCGTCACGGGCGTGCTCATCGCAGGCCCGGACCGTGTCCAGGAGCAGGCTCTCGAAGGCAGGGTCGCGGTTCATGGTAGACTTCTGCTTAGCCTTCAGGAGTTTGATGAGGTCCTCGGAAGAGACATGCCCCCTGATATTGTCTGTCCGGAAGAACAGCCCCTCGAAGATGGCCCGGGTGTCCCTGATGTAGTCCGGTTCCTCCACCTCCACGATGTTCATGTCCTTAAGCAGGAGTTCGTCGAGAGTGTCGAAGAGCGTATGGGGAATGTTGAGCCGCAGGCTGAGCGTCCTGAGCCGGGACAACTTGGCGAGTTCCGACGGATTCACTTCGCCTTTTTCGGACACGGCTATCAGGATGTCCTTGTATTCATCGACGATCTTCTTGTTCTCCGGCAGCTTGTACATGCCGTCTATCTTGATACGCTCCTGCTGATAGGGGATGATGTTGTACTTTCGGGAAAGGTCATCGAGAACGCTCATCCCGTCCGTGGCGATCGTTTTCCGGTCCTCGTAGAGGCGGTTAAAGGTCTTGAAATATTCTTCATTGTGGCGGTTCACGAGCCGGAAGAGGAATACGAGCGCCTTGGGGTCTCCGACGGCATCGAAGATCTCGCGGCACAGCCTGCTGTCGTCATTGGCGCCCACCGTCTCGCTTCGCTTCACCTGCTTGCCTATGGTCTTCAGGATCTCCCGCTGCAGGTCCTTGATCTCGTTTTTCTGGGAGGAGTGAACGAAGAAGAAGTAATTGGAAACCGCGTTGCCGGAGAGGAACACCTGGTCGAAGCTCTCTTTGCCGCCGGTACTGTTCGTGAAAGTGATATTGTCCGCCTTGTCGTAATAGGCCCCGTACATCACCAGCCGGTTGGAAACATCCTTCCGCAGGAGGTCTTTCAGCGGCAGGTCCACCCCGAACATATACTCGCACAGGCTGCCGCCGGTGCCCATGTAGCGCACGCCGTCCTGCTGGATCACGAACTCATTGCCGCCCGAAAAGAACCGGTCGCCCTCAGGCAGGCATTCATAGCAATACCTGCTGCTCAGGTCCGCTCCCGTAATGGTCACGTAGTAATCCAGTTTCTCGTTCGCTTTTCCGTGAAGCTTGATCTCATTGATCATAACGCGAGATTATAACATATACCTTTGAATTATCAAAATAAAAATGCTTGTATGGCCACCGGCGGTGCGGATTTTTGCATTTTTCAAGGTTTCCGAGCAGATGCCGGGGAGATCCCTGACATTGTCTCTTTTCACCAAGTCAGGGGATGCCGAGACAGGGGATACCCTTAAAATACCCCGGTTCCGATTTCTATTTTTATTGACCTCAATTTTCTTTTATGATATAAGACCTTAGCTTTAGCATCTTTATTTAATTTTTCTGTTTTTCTGCGGATATACGCGATCTGATTTAGAATGGTTTATCGTCCAGGGAACCATGATCTTCGGGTACACGAACGACTCGCGTCCGCAGAATAGAAGCATTCCTTACATTAGAAGAGAATCAGGAATTGCATCGACAGAAAATGTTCGTTTTCCGCTTTTCCCGGGCTACCTTTTTGTCCGTATCGCTAGAATCATCTTACCGTCCTGTCCGTATTCAAAACAAAGGGGTAGTCCGAATTCGGGGATCCGTTCCTGCAAGCGACAAAACCTCGACATTAAACTAGAGGTGAATGATGCTTAATCGGCATGGTCTTGTGATTTGTTTTGCGATTATAACCGTACTCCTCGGGGGATGCAAACCCGGCCCCGATGATCTTGATATCGTAGCATACGGCCCCGAAAAGGTTCTCGTCGGGAAGGAGTTCAATCGCCAGCCGAACGGATCGAACGCCCTGTGGATAAAAGCCCGGAACGCTACGCCTACCACGGTCGTAGTTCTGGCAAAGACAAAGCTGAATACCACGGTACTCAATAACGGGACTTTTGTCACGGCCCTGGTCCCGCCAGAGCTGACGAAAGCACCTGGCGATTTCGTATTGTATCTACTGGATAGTGCTACTGGAAAAAAATCAAGAGAAGCTGTTTTTTCCGTGCTTCCTGACGAAGGACCCGGGAAGTCTCTTTAATTACAACACCCGGTAAGAGTTTGAACAATATTGAATGCCTGATCTTAGATGCGCATGGCAGGGTAATGAAAAAAATTCTTTTTGTAACGAATGATGTGATCGGCGATACCTCGGCCGGGCCCGGCATCCGGTATGTCGAACTCGGAAAGGCCCTTGCCGCCAGGGGCTATACCGTGACGGTCATGGGCAGAAAACCGGTGTTCGGAGGGCCCCAGGCATTCTCCTATGCCGCGCTCACGCCCCTGAACCTGATCCGTCATCTCAAACAATGTGACATGCTCATAATTCGCGGAGGCGGACCGCTTACAACACTGCTCGTGATGCTGTTCGGTCATGACAAGGAGATCATCGCTGACATCTATGCCTTTACTCACTTCGAGGTGCCTCATATAGTAACGAAGCGATGGGTCGAACGGTTCTTTACCGAAATACGGAACGTCTTTCATATTCACAAGTTGAGGCTGTACAGCAAGTACATCGATAAATTCTGGGTCGCCAATGAAAGGCAGAAGAACTTCCTGCTCGGTTTTTTCTACAGTGAAGGGCGCTTCAAAGAAGAAAAATGCATTTCCCTCATTCCCTTCGGCTATCCCGCTGCGAAGCCGGTAGCGAATAAAAAAGTCCTCCGGGGCGTTGTAGACGGCATTGCCGAACGGGACTTCATTCTTATCTGGGGAGGCGGGGTCTGGGATTGGC
>MHEA01000040.1:0-6013 GCA_001805085.1 Nitrospirae bacterium GWC2_57_9 | reverse complement strand
CCGAGAGCATAAAACTGTACTTTATGGGGGTCCAAGCGCCCTCTGGGTATTTCCCGGCAAAGGCCGCTGAATTGCTCGATGCCGCCCGCGCATCCGGCTTGCTGAATAAGACGATTTTTGTGAACACCGGGTGGATACCGTACCAGGATAGAACGGATTACCTTCTTGAAGCTGATGCGGGGGTGAGCCTCCACCCGGAATCCTTGGAAACCTATTACTCGTTCAGGACGCGGAATCTTGACTATGTCTTTTGCGGACTCCCCATGGTGCACACGACGGGCGACATCTGGGCGGAAATAATAGACAAAAAGCAGCTGGGCATTGTGGTTCCGCCTCTCGACGATCATGCTGTTGCCGAGGCTGTTCTGAGGCTGCGTAATGACCGGGATCTCTATGATAAAATGAGAAGGAATATCGAGTATATATATAATGATTTTTCCTGGACCTCGATAGCGGAAAAAGCAGCTCAATCGATCGAGGTGAAAGAAATGTCGGTAAAACGGAATTTTATAAATAAAAGTATTGATTTGTTCGGCAGTTATCTGCTATTCTCTATCCAATCGTTGTTGCTGTTCTTTAAAAGCGCGTTCAAGTAAGGAACGCGCCGAAGGAAAGCACTCCTTGCACCAGGAACCGGGGGGGGCGTCAAAATGCAAACTGAATTAAGCTCTAAGCTCGGAAAGCGAATGCCAGCCGCAACCTTGAGTATCATCATCCCCACCTATAACGGTGCTTGCCAGGAAGTGTTCCCCAACATCCCCCCCCTGCTTGAATCATTGCGGGAACAAGCCCCTTCGGGCGAGATCATCCTCGTTGATTCTTCCAAGACAGACGGTTTCCTGTCGCAGATAGCGGAACGGTATCATTCCAAGATCTACCGGATTCAGCAGCATGAATTCGATCACGGCCGGACGCGGATGCTGGCGGGGAAAATCGCATCCAGCGAAATCCTCGTATTCGTGTCCCACGATATCGTGCTCGAGGACAAGCACGCGATAGAAAAGCTGATAGAACCTTTTTCCCGGGATAAGAAGGTGGCGGCCGTGTACGGCAGGCAATTACCCCACGCCAATGCTTCCGATTTCGCCGCTCACTTGAGACATTTCAATTATCCCGACACATCCCATGTAAAGAGCCTCGAGGACAAACACAGATACGGAATCAAGACCCCCTTCATGTCCAATGGTTTTGCCGCCTATCGCCGGAGCGCGCTCGAGGAGATCGGGTGGTTCAAGGACAAACTCATCATGAGCGAGGATACTTACGCCGGAGCGAAATTGCTGCTGCGCGGCTATAAGATAGCGTACGCCGCGGAAGCATGCGTGCACCATTCCCATAACTATTCCCTGCTGGAGGAGTTCAAGCGGTATTTCGATATCGGTGTTTTCCACAGACAAGAAAAATGGATCGTACAGGAATTCGGTGTGGCGGAGGGCGAGGGCAGCAAGTATGTGAAGTCCGGCCTGGCGTTCCTGGTTGCCAAAAGGAACTATTATATGATCCCGGCATTTGTGATCAGAAGCATCGCAAAATATGTCGGTTATCAATTGGGGTTGCATTACGGCTTGTTGCCGAAGGCGGTGATCCGGCAGATCAGCATGCATAGGAATTGGTGGAAGAATGGATGATCGGCTGCCGGACTAGATCGCCGGACAGGTTGTGCCCGCTCATCTCGGCGGTTTTACGGCAGAGCTAGCGAATGAAAAGATGATCCCAAAAGGCCGCCTCAACGAGCGGTCTTTTTTTGCGCCTCGATCCAAATGCCTTGCTCTGGCATTTCCAAAAGAGTATAATTACGTCCATTCAAACGATCACGTGTTCAGATTCCTTTCGAAGCGGCGGAGAGCCCGGAAGGGGTACCAGGAGCGGTCAGTCTATCATAGCGTGAAGGAACGTTTCAAGACAGTGAACAATTCAGTCCGGTCCGAAGCCAGACTTCTCCTCTCTGTAGTCGTGTTTCCCGGGAAAAAGAATCTACGAAAAACACCAGAGGACATCGTGCCTCCCGTCATGTATAATTCATTTCATTTGGACAGAGGTGTGTACCGATGACATCAGAACCGACAGGAAAAAATGTCAGTCCGGCTGCAAAAAAAGGGCTTGTTCTGTTCTTGATTGCAGTGGCAGCCGTTTCGGTCGTCATCGCCTTCCTTTCCCAGGATCGGCCCCCGCGAGGGCCGAGAATCATCAGCGAAGGGGACCGGGCGCCGGGATTCTCCGTGGTTGCCCTCGACGGCAGGAACATCAGCCTTGCCGACCTTCGCGGCAAAGTGGTGATGCTTCATTTCTGGGCGACCTGGTGTCCGCCCTGCGTCGACGAGATCCCGACGATCGAAAAGTTATACCGGACGCTGCCCGGCAAGGACTTCGAAATACTGGCGGTGAGCGTTGATGAAGAAGGTGCGGAAACGGTCAATGCTTTCCTGCAGCAGAACAAACTCACTCTTCCGGTGCAGTTGGACCCCCGGCGCGCGGTTGCAGGACTATACGGCACGTTTAAATATCCCGAGACCTATATCATTGACCGGAGCGGCGTCGTCAGATATAAAGTGATCGGACCCCGGAACTGGGATGATCCGGTCACGTTAAAAGCGCTCCGGGACCTGGCGGACGGGAAATAACTTAAACCGGTATCAACAGGAGTTCACATGTCCGATACCATCATCACGGCCGCCATCCTGGTGGTCCTCTTGATCGCGGTCATCTGGTTCAATCGTTCTGTTGGCTGGGGTTGAGCGGCCGACGAAGGCCCCTTCTGTAGAAGGGACGAGAAGGATCATCACGGAAACGACAATAATGAGAAGAAGTAGATTCGGTATGAAAAAAATCCTGTTTGCGGCGCTCGCTGTGGGCGCGCTCGGCGCCTTTATTCTGGCCGGCTGGGTCGTCCTGGTCCTTTCCGATCTTCCCGACGTATCGCCCCTCAGGAACTACCGCCCCGCAGCTGCCGCGGAAGTGCTGGACCGGAACGGGAATATCCTCACGCAGTACTTTGACCGCAAGTTCAGGATCTGGGTCCCGATCTCTTCACTTCCCGACAGGGTAATACATGCGGTGGTCACCGCTGAGGACGATACGTTCTTCGGTCATAACGGCGTCAATTACAAGGCAGCATGGGATGCGCTCGTGCACGATGTGCAGAAACGGCGATTCGCGCGCGGCGGGAGCACCATAACGCAGCAGATGATCAAGAACGTGCTGCTCTCCCGGGAAAAGACGCTGACGCGCAAGGTGAGGGAATATGTCCTTGCCCGCCGGGCGGAAGAGATCCTGACCAAGCGGCAGATCCTCCAGATCTATCTGAACGAGGTGGAATGGGGCGATGGGATCTACGGGATCGAGGCCGCCAGCCGCTTTTATCTCGGCAAGCACGCGCCGGACCTTTCCTCGGCCGAAGCTGCCTTGCTCGCCGGTATGCTTCCGAATCCCCGGTATTACAATCCTTATAAACGCCCTGAGAAAGCAAAAAAAAGGCAGGAACAGGTCCTGTTCAACCTGTTCCAGGCAAAACGGATCGGGGCCGAGGAGTATGAAGCAGGCCTTAGGGCTCCTCTCGGGCTTCGTCAGGAGAGCGGCGCTTCGCTCGTGCCGGCCCTGTCGACATCATCAGCGAACCAGTGCTGTCGTGCGGCACTTGAGCGCATCCTGCTCAGGTTGTTCGAGAATCAGAACATATACCGGGGTGGATGGACGGTCAGGACAACGCTCGACAGGGACCTGCAGGAGGAGCTGAGAACGCTCGAGGTTGCAGCCACCGGCGGGCTGCCGGACCTGGTGACCGTCGTAAGTCAGGAAGGACAGATACGCGCCATCAGCTGCTCTTTCGGCAAGGAATCGTCGGTCCGCGAAAAGGCCGATGGCGTCCTTTCGGGTCAGGAGTATGAGGTGGTCGCGCTGCCCCTGGACGGGATCACGCGAGATCAGATCGTGCTGGAGGCGGACGGGGAAAAGAAGTAGAGTGAGACGTCAGAAGGCGATGTTCGGCTGGACCAGGAACTGGAAATTATTTCCCTCTCCGTTCGCGAGCGGTCCTGAATATCTCGCGGCCGATTCCCGGATAAAACCCAGCGCAAGCGTGAACGCCATCTGTTTATTCTCGATCGGCCATTTTTTGTCGACCGTAAAGTAGTGCCTTACCGGGCTGTAAGACCCGAGGTTAAGGTCTACCGTGTATTCGAAGCCGCTGTTGTGCAGCAGGGAACTCTCGTCCAGCCTGTAGTCGAGCCTGCTTCTGCGGAAGGACAGGTAGAGAATATCCAGAATGTCCGGATGTCCGTGCAGCTTCGCGCCGATGCGGAAGCTCCAGCTCAGCTTTTTGACCGGCGATTTCCGGTCTCCCTTCAGTTTCCACTCCATTTCGTGCCACCGATCGTGGATCAACGTGTTGTCCTTGATGTGATAATTCCCGATGCTGTACAGGTAACCGCTGTAGCCGAGGCCCTTTACCTCAGAGCTGCCGCGGACGTCAAAAGCCACTACGTTCCCGGCCAGGAGCGATAGCGCGTACGGTTCCTCGAATCCCGCCGTGAGCGCCTGCACCCAGTTGAAACTCCCTGAGATCTGCGCGTTTTCGTATAAGCCCGGTTCATTCCTCTTGATGTAAACGCCGAGATAGGGCAGGGGATTGACGCTTGCTTCGAACACGACAAACCGGGGCAAGAGGGCCGCGCGCGAAAGAAGCGTGGCATAGATCTCGGCTTCCGATTTTTCCCCTACCCGGGGCACCGGCGACTTGGTGAGTGCCAGGATGAATTGCATGTTCGTGTAATAGGCATCAGGCTCGAAGACCACTTCCAGACGTTTGAACTCTTCGGCAGGAGGGGGGGGAAGCCCGGTATCGGTATTGATCTTGGCGGAGGGGACCTGTTCGCTTGATTCGGAGAATGCAGGCAGGGGAAAAAGGAGCAGGCCCGGTAAGGCCATCGCGAAAAGAACCGTGAGTAATCGATGAATTCCGGGCATTCCTGGAAACAAGTGCAGCATGTCAGAGAATAGCACAGGGAAGATTGCAAAGGAAGTCAAAACTCGATATCGGGAACGCTTCAAAGAGGCTCAAAGCGGCCAGGCACTTCCGCTCCCGACCCTGATCATGCCGTAACCGCTTCGCGAAGCTTGACCGAGACAACACGGGAGCAGCCCGGCTCTTCCATCGTGATCCCGTAGAGCGCGTCTGCCGTTTCCATGGTGCGCTTGTTATGGGTGATCGTGATAAACTGTGAGTGATCGCTCATCTTCCGGATGAGACGGGTGAACCGGGTGACGTTCGCTTCGTCCAGGGGAGCGTCGACCTCGTCGAGCATGCAGAAGGGGCTCGGCTTAACCAGGAATGCAGCGAAGAGCAGCGCAATGGCGGTCAGCGCCCGCTCTCCGCCGGACAGCAGGGTGATGCTCTGGAACTTCTTGCCCCGTGGCTGCGCGATGATCTCAATACCGGACTCCAGCATGTTCGACTCGTCGAGCAGCACCAGTTCCGCCCTGCCGCCTTCGAAGAGGAGGGAAAAGACCTCCTTGAACTTCTCCTGGATGGCGTTAAAGGCCTCGCTGAACAGTTCCCTGGTCTCCCCGTCGAGCTTGGCAATGGTCGCCCTGAGGTTATTGATGGATTCGTTGATGTCGTTCTGCTGGGCGCTCAACAGATCGTAGCGCTCCTTGAGCTCGTTGTATTCCTGCAGGGCGTCCACATTGATCGGCCCCATCTGGTCGATCTTCTGGCGCAGATCGTCGAGCTTGACCTTCGATTCCTCGATATTGATCTCGAACTGGCGGAGTTCCTGAACGACGGTCTCCAACTCTGCATGATAGGTCGTCCAGAGGTTGTCCTTCAGATGCTCGATCTTCATGCGCAGCTCAGTGCGTTTGCCCTCGATCGCGGACAGTTTCTTCTGGGCGGCCTCCATGTCATGCCGCACCTGCCGCGCCTGCTCTTCGGCGGCTTGGAGCACCTCCATCTTGGCGGTGTGCGCCTCCTGCTTCGAAACGAAGACCTGCCGCTCGGCCTCGAGGACCCCGATGT
>MHEA01000039.1:14342-15082 GCA_001805085.1 Nitrospirae bacterium GWC2_57_9 | reverse complement strand
ATAATTAAAGTAATAATCATGCAGTCCATAATAAATTCTCAAAGAGAACGTAAAATAAGATTTGCATGATTAGTGGAGCACTTAAAATGAAGACAAAAGCAAAAATTGCCACGATTCTAGGATTTATTGCCATTGTACTGTATGGCCTTCGCGAAGCCGATATTAAGACAATCGGGATATTAATCGGTTACGCTGCAATAATATCGGCTCCTCTCCTATGGATTATCTGGAAATACAGGGAGAAATTAGATAAAACGCCTAAAGGGATTGTTGCGCTGTCAGTTCCGATTGGATTGTTCCTTTGGCAATGGCTTCACAAAGTATCATTTGCCGCAGAGATTGTTTTGGCATTTTGTGTTGGTTTTGTTGCCGTTTTCTTATCATTTACACTTGATGAAAAATATTTTGATACTTTACCAAAAAAATAACGTTATTTGAAAATCAGTAGACAATATGAAATGGACGCAGCTATCCTTTGACAAAAGAATCCAACGAAGAATTGGGCAAGGCATACTTATTTTATTAGTCGTCAACGTCGTAGCTGTTTTATTGAAGCAATATATGAATTAACCCACAGCGACGCGCCAGAGGGCGGCGCGTGAGGCGCACGCTTGAAATACTACCGTTAAACCGCTTTGAGTACATGCAGAAAACCAAAGGAGATCATCCATGAAACAGGCTGGTCGTTTTGCGCTGGTTGTTACAGTCCTTGCGTCCATGTTTCTCGCATCAACGGTGAC
>MHEA01000039.1:13172-14334 GCA_001805085.1 Nitrospirae bacterium GWC2_57_9 | reverse complement strand
ATTACGCAACGCCGGTGATCATCAAATTCCCTGCATTTTCGTTGAGCCCCGGGCAAAAGGTTGCCGGTGTCACGGTGAAAACGTCTCAGGGCCGCCTGTACACAGGCTGCCTGCCCGGACGCTGGCGCTGCGAATACGGGGGCAGTTCGATCCATTGCTTCAGCCTCCATCCACAATACGCGGTCGCCCTGACCGGTTTGCTGCCGGAGATAATCGTGAGGGACATATCGGGCAGCGGGAGGGATCTTGCGATCGAGGCTTCAATCGAATACCTTGACGATAATGGGAAGGGCTATTCCAAGGAGTTCAATTCGTCTGACTTGATCATCAAGTAGCGGGGGGCGCCAGGAGAATTCAGGCAGGATTTCTCGCTCTGCCCGAAGTCCACAGCAGTGTCTCAACGTGTTTCGTCATCCCGGAATTGATCCGGGATCCAGTGAAAGCCATATCCCCGGTAGGATCGTTCGGGGATGCCGGGAGAGTTTAAGATATCTCGCTGCCTTCCACAGGACAACTTTATCTTATATCCGTGTTTATCCGCAATTTAGCTGTATAATGTATAATGAGTTCAGTCTTTAACCGTGTTCATCTGTGGTTAATGAAAGAATTTAGGTTGTCTCCGCCAGCTCCGCAAGCTGCAGATCGAACTCCTTCTCCCTGGCATCATGCTCGTTCGTGACCGCCTGCAGCTCGTTAAAGAGCGAATCCACCCGCGCCTTGCTCTCCCGCACCGTTTGTGAGAATTTTTTGATCTCCAGGGCCTTGCCCTTCATGGACGCCTCGAGCAGCTGCTGGTTGCTCTGGTCTATCTCGCGTTCGAGCTTCGTGATCTCGGCTTCCAGCGCCTCGATCCTCTTCCTGTAGGAGCGGAGGACCTTCGATTTTTCCGATACCAGGCCCGTCCGCATTTTTTTGACGTCCTTGCTGCGGAAATTTTTCTCGCCTTCCTGCTTCTTGCCCTTCTTCACGCGCACGCCGCCTTCGTCGCTCCAGCCCACGCGCTCCAGGAAGTCGAGATAGGTCCCTTCGAAGACCGAGACAGTGTCGTTGTCATACACGAGGAGCTTCGTGGCCACGGCCTCGAGGATAAGCTCGCTGTGGGTCACGATGATCACGGCGCCGTCAAAGGCCTCGATCGCCTCGATGAGCGAGTCGATGGATT
>MHEA01000039.1:8867-13104 GCA_001805085.1 Nitrospirae bacterium GWC2_57_9 | reverse complement strand
AGGAGCACCCGGCTCCGTTCTCCGCCGGAAAGCACGCTCACCTTTTTGAGCGCGTTGTCGCCTTCGAACATCATGAGCCCGCAAATGGCCCGGGACTCGCCCATTGCGTAATCCGGGTGCGCGTCCATGACCTCCTGGAGCGCCGTTTTCTCGGGGCGGAGCCGGTTGATGTTGGTCTGGCCGAAATAGGCGATCTTCGTGTTCGGATGGAGCCTGACCTCGCCGCTCGTGGGCGGCATCTCGTTCGCCAGCAGGTTCAGGAGCGTGGTCTTGCCCTTGCCGTTCTTTCCGATCACGGCGATGCGGTCCTTTTTGCCCACGCCCAGGGAGAGGCCTTCGATCAGCTTCGGTCCGTTCTTGAATCCGAAGGACAGGTCCTCCACGGTCATGAGCCATTTTGCTTCAAAAGGAGCGGAGCGGAACTTGAAGTCGAGCTGCCTGATCTCGTCGAGCTTGTCGAGCTTTTCATGCCGGGCAAGTGCCTTGATGCGGGACTGGACCGCGCTGGCCTTGGTAGCCTGGGCCCTGAAGCGGTTGATGAACTGCTCCACCTCTTTGCGCTTCTTCTCGTCGTTCTGGCGCGTTTTCTCGTAGATCTCCTCTTCCAGCAGGATCTGGTCGTAGAGCTTCTGCGTGCCGCCGGCGACCTTGCGCATCTTGCAGCGATGGATGATCATTGTGTGTGTCGTGACGCTGTCCATGAAGTCGCGGTCGTGGGTGATGATGATCATCTCGTTGCGCCAGGCGCGCAGGAACTGCGTAAGCCAGCGGACCGAGACGATGTCCAGGTAGTTCGTGGGCTCGTCGAGCAGCAGGAGGTTCGGCTCCGATGCGAGCACCTTGGCCAGGTTCAGGCGGACCTGGTACCCGCCCGACAGCGACGCGGGGTGTTTCTCGAAATCAGCGTTCGAAAAGCCGAGGCCGTGCAGGATCTCCTCGGCCTTGTACGTTTCGTCGATATGGTCTTCGTTGACCGGAAGCGCGAGGCAGGCTTCCTTCAGCACCGTGTCCTCGGTGAAATGGATGTGCTGCGAGAGATGGCCGACGGTGTAGCCCGAAGGCATGGTAATGTCGCCGGAATCGGCGCTTTCTTCCCGCAGGATCATGCGGAAGAGCGTTGACTTGCCGTGGCCGTTCCTGCCCACCAGTCCGACCCGTTCACGGGGACCGACGGTGAAGCCGACACCGTCAAAAAGCAGTTGTTTGCCGTAGGATTTTTCTATATTCGTGACCTGGAGCATTGCCTTCCTTTACCGAAGTTATTGAATTCTGCAGCGAGCTCATTTCACGCAGACGCGGGGAATGCGAGCGGATACGATAATATTCACACCTTAAGAATCGAGCTCCCCAGTGGGGGAGCTCAAACAAACCGGTATATTACAGCAGGACCGGCATGATGGCAACTGCTTTTTTAAGGAAAAGAAGTTGCGGGGAGATCGAAACCCGGAAGCAATGTGCGGAAAAAACAAAGAGTTTTAATAATATGCATCCGCCCTTGACAACGATTTCCCTAAGTGATACATTTTATGCTACTTATTGACTACATATTGAATAGTTGTCTTTGCTCAGAGCAAACCCCGGGAAACCGGGGGGCGCAGAGCCACGAAGCTAACTAGAACAGCATCTTCCCTTTCCAACTATGAGCGTTCGTCATAATGAAGAAGACCGCTGTTTTACATGCTAGTCGAGCCGCCAAAGGATCAGGTGTTTTCTTTGGCGGTTTTTTATTTGGGTCGTTCGCTCAGAGATCAGGGATCATGGAGAAGCCCGGCGGGATCGTCCGGGGATGACATCTTTTTCGAGAATATCAATTCAGGCCCAGGAGGGAAAGAGACATGGATCGGGTAAAATATCTGCTGGCCGTTGTTCTGCTGCTGGCAACAGGAGCATGTTCGCCGAAGATCTACGGGACCGTTCAACTGCTGGACGTCAATGCGCAGCCCATACCGCCCGCCAAGGAGAGCCCCCAGGGCACGGTCATCAACATGATCAACACTACGACAGCCATTGAAAAGGCGTCCCAGGCCGTGAATGCCGACATCGCCGGCAAGTTCGAGTCCGAGAAGGACTACATAATCCCGGGCACGTACAAGGTCGAGGCGAGCCGGATCGGTTACATGACCGACACGCAGACCGTAGAAGTGACCAAGTTCGGCGGGCAGAAGGTGGAGTTCAAGCTCAAGAAGATCCCCGAAGGGAAGCGGAAGAGCATCCAGGGAACGAGGTCCGACGAGGACAAGATCGTCAATCCCGGCGAGGTGAACATCCAGCCGCCGACGATGTGAGGCAATTAAGAATTAGGAATTACGAATTAGGAATTGGCAGCTTGGCTAGCATTTTCATTCTTAATTCATATTAGAATCGCGGTTTTCTGAAAAGTCGTGCGGGCAATTAAAAACTAAAATTGAGAACTTTACATTTTCCATTCTTAATTTTTAATTCGTAATTGCCGTTTCAAGGGAGGCTCTATGTTGAAGTTGGTTCTGCGGTCAATGCTTGTCCTGTCTGCGTTCCTCGTGCTTGCCGGCTGCGGCGAAAAACTGGAACTCACGGTGAAGGCCACCATGGACGGCCAGCCGGCCACCCGGGCGAAAGTCTCCGTGGACGGAGAGGAGCAGGGCTTCACGGACACGAACGGCGCCTTTTCCAAAATTATCCGGAAGAAGCCCGGCGCCGACGTGGAGGTCGTTGTCTCCACGGATATTCCCGGCTACCGGGTCACGCCGTGGAAGAGCAGCTTCCTGATGAAGCTGCCGAAATCCGGCTCGCCTGATACCTATTCCTTCACGGCGGATCTGGCGGCATCGCGGTACGTCACGCTCGTCGCAACGGACCAGGGCGCGCCTGTGGCGGAGGCCGTGGTTAATGCGGCCGGGAAGGAGACGGGCCGCACGAACGAAAAGGGCGAGTTCGTGTACGAGTACCAGGACCTGCCCAAGGGCGGGGTGGACCTGACGATCACGAAGTCGGGCTACGGGGTCTGGCGGAAGACCGGGGCCGTGGAGCCGGGCCAGCGGATCGAGGCGGCGCTCTCGAAGCGGGTCCTGATCACCGTTGCCGCCCTTGCCGAGGAGTACGGCCAGGCAAGCGGCATCGCCGGGGTGCCCGTCAGCCTGAACAACAAGCAGATCGGCAGGACCGACGCCAAGGGCGAGCTGACCTACAGTTATGAGGGCGAGACGGGCAAGAAGGCTCAGCTCTCGCTGAACGCTTCCGGCCACATTCCGCCAACCTGGAAGACCTCGATAACCCTCGAAGGCGAGGTTGCCATCCAGCGGTACTTCTATCCCTCAACGCCCAAGCCCATTCGGGCGGGCATCTACCGGTTCATCAGCAACACCCCCAATGCCGACATGAAGGAGATCCTGGCCCAGACCGAGGCAGCCCTTGCCGCGCAGCTCTTCAAGAACTCCTGTTTCCGGGAGGTGCCGAGCAAGACGCTGCAAGCGGACATCAAGCGGGCACGGCTCGGCATCGAGAAGATAACGGCCAAAGGCTGGCGTGAAACGCCCCTCCGCAAGACCGTGGACATGATCGTCCTGGGCAGCATCGCCAGGGACGACAAGGGGCTGGTCATCGAAACCAAGTTCTACACCTCGGGGGGCAAACTCATCCTGAGCCAGCTTACGCGCGCCCGGAGCGCCGGCGATATCAACAGCGCGGCCAAGGAGATCACCGCGGCCGTGCTCGAGCGCTTCCCCTTCGAAGGCACCGTGGTCGGTACCGAAGGCGACCGGTACCGGGTGAACATCGGCAAGAGCTACAGGATCAGCCGCGGGACGGAGTTCGCGCTCATGGCTCCGCGGCTGGATGAGACAGGAAAGATCGCCGGATACCGGGAGACCGGCAGGCTCAAGGTCAAGAAATCCGAGGACAACGGGTCCTGGGCCGAAGTGGAGGACCTGAAAAAAGGCGGGAAGATCAACATCGGCGACCGCGCGATCCGCCGCATCTACCGCGATGGCGAGGAGGAGGCTGCCCGGAACTACTTCGTTCTGTCCGCGAAGGGCGGCGTGCCGCCTGACGTCGCTCCCCTGGGAGCGGTCAACATCTATGTGAACGACGAATGGATCGGCAGCACCGGGGCCGACGGCAAGGCCGAGGTGCCCGTCCGTATCGGAAAGAACGTCAACCTGGTCCTGTACAAGCACGGGTACCAGCAGGTGAGCGACAAGGTCAGGATCGAAAAGGCCAAGACCGAGAAGGAGTTCGTGCTGACCGTGAACAATTCGGTGTT
>MHEA01000039.1:8523-8858 GCA_001805085.1 Nitrospirae bacterium GWC2_57_9 | reverse complement strand
ATCCGAGCCGGCATCCGCCGACGTCTACGTCGATGCCGACAAGATCGGCAGAACGCCCATCCTGGACGGGAAGCTCGTGAACCTCGGGTTCCATACCGTCAAGGTCGCCCTGGGCGGCGACTACCGCGACTGGGAAGAGGTGGTCGAGTTCGCCAGGAAGACGGAGGACCGGACCGGAAGCGCCAAGGTCGTTCTGCACAAGGACTTCCTCAGAATCGGCGAGCGGTCGCTGCAGCAGGGGAAGATCGACGCCGCCATCATAGCTTACCAGAGCACCGAGAAGGGCCATCCGGACTATTCGGAGGCCCATCACCGCCTCGCCCAGATCTACCTTG
>MHEA01000039.1:8231-8506 GCA_001805085.1 Nitrospirae bacterium GWC2_57_9 | reverse complement strand
GATTCTGCGATCGGCGAGTTCGAGAACGTACTGTCGCTGCCGGAGAACCAGCAACTGGTATTCAAACAGTACGCCGTGGCGTTCACAAACCTGGGGCATGCGTATTACGAACGCGGCAATGAACTGGTCCAGAAGGACAAGGACGCCGCTGCACAGAATTTCTTCAAGGCCATCGAGAATCTCAAAAAAGCGAAACAGAACACCCGCTTCTTCCCGAACCTGCATTACGACGAAGCGGTGCATGATACCTACTATTACACGGCGCTGGCATATCA
>MHEA01000039.1:7842-8194 GCA_001805085.1 Nitrospirae bacterium GWC2_57_9 | reverse complement strand
AAGAACCTGGAAGGGGACAGCAAATTTGAAGAGGCCCGGACAGCGGGGCAGAAGTACTGGGACCAGATAAAGAACCTGTAGCGGCAGGATTCGGACAGGCCCGGCCCCTCTGCTGAGAGGGCCCGGGCGATCTTCAGGATGGAGCATCCGTTTTTGCCTTCGTCTGCAAAGATGCTCTAATGTTAACGCTTCGTTATTCCGCTTCTCTGAGAGGAGAGCCGATCGTGATCTGCAGGACCGGGTACCGCATCGCAGGATTTGCTTTTTTGTGTTTGGCAGCTCTGGCAGAGCCGGGGATTCCGGCGGAGCTGGTATCGGTTCCCGTGGATACCTGCGACTGCGGCAACAATCC
>MHEA01000039.1:3997-7784 GCA_001805085.1 Nitrospirae bacterium GWC2_57_9 | reverse complement strand
CCGCTCTCGCTGCTGCCGCTCACAACGATCCGGTCCGGCCGGAACGACTCCAATCCCCAATGGTCCCCGCTGGGAACGCTGCTCGCCTTCGAACGGAGCATCGGCGACAAGAAGGAGATACATATCGTCTATTCCGACGGCACCCCGGTTGATACCGTTTATCATCAGCTCTCCGCCGGAAACGGAGACAAGTTCTTTTTCCCGGGTGTGTACGAAGAAACAAGCTACAACGCGGGGATCAGCTGGTCGCGGGGCGGAGACCGGTTCGTGTTCATGAGCAACGGCGGCGAAGGCAATTATGACGTCTACGTCCAGGATCTGGGGAGGACCGCAACGCGCCTCACGGACCACAAGGAAAAGGACGGACAAGCGCACTGGTCTCCGGTTGCCGACCGGATCGTGTTCGTGTCAGGCAGGACCGGCAACGGCGACGTTTACCTGATGGACCTCAAGACCCGCGCCCTCACGCGCCTCACGCCGGGAGGCAAGGCCTACCTCTATCCCCAGTGGTCGCCTGACGGCCGGAAGATCGCGATGATGCACGGCAGCAACGAAAATCACGATATCGTGACTATCAACGACCTGAACAAACCCGGAGAATCGCTGAAGAACCTTACCACGTGGGCGCATGACGACCTCCGCCCCGTCTGGTCCCCGGACGGCAGGAAGGTGGCTTTTTATTCGAACTACAACGCGGCGAAGGACCCGAAGATCTGGTCGCTCATCGTGATCAATGCCGACGGAAGCGATCCGGCCGAAGGCGACGGCCTGGCGGCAAAGGTGGCGGCAACGGACGTGATCCCCGACATTGAAGCGGGCCCCGCGTGGCTGCCGGACAGCGCCAGGATCGTCTATGTCAAGAACGACCGGCAGGAATACAACCCGCTCTACATCGCAGATATCAGGACCGGAACGAGCGTGGCAGTCAGGACCGAGACCAAGATGAACCATGATGCAGCCTGCTCGCCCGATGGGACCATCGCTTTCCGCGCGCAGGTGAACCAGTGGGACCAGATCTATGTCATGAAGCTGAAGAACTGATGAAATAGAGAAGTCAGTTTTTGCCACAGAGGACTCCGAGTACACTGAGGTAAGGCATAAAATATTAGTTCTCTGTGCTCTCGTGGTCTCCGTGGCTAAATACTCTGCTTAAGCCGTTTTCATGCTTGGCACCAGAAATATTGACACTGGATTAAGAGTCGCAGGACAGGAGTTTTTATGAAACGCGTCATTCTTTTTTTATCCTTCGTTTTTCTGCTGCATATCCCCGCTACGTACGCTGCCGACGATCCGGTCGCGAAAGCCATGAAGCTCTATGAGAAGCGGCACTACGCCGACGCGGCCGCAGCCCTTCGGGCCGACCTGCCTTCCCTCGACCAAGGCCGGCAGGGGGCCGCGCAGTTGACGCTCGGGATGATCTATCTCAGGAACGCCGAGCTGCATCGCGCCTTGTACCAGGCCTCGCTTGCCCTGCAGCAGGATTACCTCCAAAAACTGGCTTCCGCACGCGGCCGGAACCGGAGCCGGTACGTGGACCTGTACCTGGGCGAGCTGCTGCTGGAATCGGGTAAACCGGAGCCCGCATTGAACTATCTGGAGAAGTTCGCAGCCGACGAGAGCATTGATCCTCGCTCGCGTGCCGCGGCAAAGGCGGCAGCCGGCTCGTGCTATGCGCTTCAGAAGAACAGTGCGAGAGCGGACGAGATCTGGGCGGGCATTGACAAGAACGATCCTGAGACCAAGGCCGTGCTCGCCGGCGCCTTCAAACGGTCCGGCCTCATGGACCGGAATCCGGGAACGCTCGCCGACGAAAGCGTTGCCGAGCTGAAAGGGCCGGGAAGGGTTCCGTCGATGCGGCAGGTGAAGGGCCTCCTGACCGTGTATGCTTCGACCGGCCAGGCAGACAAGGGACTCGAGCTCGTCCTGAGGGCGGATCTGAAGGGGTTCTCGCACCGGGAATCGATGAGCAGGACAAAGGTCCTGTCCTTTTATAGCGTATCGCTCCTGAACGACCTGGCGCAGCTTTATCTGCAGGCGGCCGTGGCCGCGCTCGAAAAGGCCGGAGCCGACGCCAAGGTCAGGGAGACCGCAGGCTACTACCTGGGAGAGGCCTACGCGCTGGCAGGCAACATCGACCAGTCGATCAAGGTGACGGCGGGCTTCATTTCCTCCTCGTCGATGCCGCAGCAGTACCGCGACCGCGCAACGGTGCGGCAGGCCGCGAACCAGTACCAGAAGGGGCGGCAGTTCGACGCCATCGGGACCTGGGATGATCTTTCGAAAAAACAGCCAGAGGACCCCGACCTGCTCGCCGAAATCCTCCTGTCCTGCGGCCGGCTCCGGATCGATTGTCCCACGGTGGCCCAGCGATCGGCTGTAGCGGTCGAAGCCGGGGAGGGGAAGCGGTATGCAGGACTGAACATAGCTCTGGGCAGGTATTACCAGGGCAAAAAGAATTATACGAAAGCCGTCCCGCTGCTCGAGGCAGGGCGGGACAAGGGCAACAAGAACAAGATAGCGTCCAATGACCCCGTTATGCTCGTGAGCCTAGCCGACGCCTATTACCGCACGAAGAAGTTCTCCGAGGCCCTGGAGATTTATTTCGAGATGAGCAAGCAGTTCCCGCAAGTGCGCCAGCTCCAGGAGGCGCTCCAGGGCATCTACGCCATGGAGCACAAAAGCGCGGGGGACGTGAAGATCAATTAACAAAATTGCGGAATGCGGAATTCGGAATGCGGCAGGACAGAACAGTCAGCCGCCTTATCTTTCATTCCGCATTCTCCATTCCGAATTCCGAATTCGTCCGAGGAGGTTCACATGAAAAGAATATCACTTGTTCTGTTATCGCTGGTTCTCATGGCTGCTGCAGCCTCGCATCCGGCCCAGGCCGCTCCCAAGAAGGACGGGAGGCCGAACGGCGGGTCGCTGAGCTACGGCGAATACGGCCGGCCGGCTACGCTCGATCCGGTAACGAGCAACGAGATGATCTCCCTGCGTCTGACGGAGCTCATGTTCAACGGGCTGGTCGGGATCAACGAAAAGCAGGAGATCGTGCCCGAGCTGGCCGAAAAGTGGGAGCGCTCGCCCGACGGCCGGACCTACACGTTCTCGCTCAGGAAGGACGTGACCTGGCATCCGCGCGAAGGCGAGGAGACAAAGCCCTTTACCGCGGACGACGTGGTCTTCACCTACAAGATCATGATGCACCCGCGCACGATCACGCCGCTCAAGGTGCGCTACGAGTTCATCGAGAACGTGGAGAAGCTCGACGACCATACCGTCCGGTTCACGCTCAAACGGCCGATCCTGAACGCTCTGGCAAAGTTCAGTTTCAAGGTCATCCCGAAGCACGGCCCGAGCAACCCCCTCTACCTGACCCGGGACGACGCCTTTGTCCAGAACCCGATCGGCACGGGTCCGTTCATGCTCAAGAACATCACGGCTGAGCGCGAGATCATCCTGGTCGCGAATGAGAATTATTTCAAGGGAAGGCCGCACGCAGACAAGTTCGTGGCCAAGCCTTTTGCCGATCAGAACATTATGACCCAGGCGCTCATGTTCAATGCCATCGACATGATCGTACTCGTGAACCCCCGCGATATCCCCGAGATCCAGGGCGACAAGCGTTTCGTCCTGCAGCCCTACAACGCGCTGTCCTACTCCTTCTTCGGGTACAACGCCCGGAACCCGCTGCTCGCCGACAAGCGCGTCCGCAAGGCGTTCACGTACGCAGTGAACCGCCAGGAGATGCTCGACTCCTTCTTCAACGGCCAGGGCACGATCATCT
>MHEA01000039.1:0-3980 GCA_001805085.1 Nitrospirae bacterium GWC2_57_9 | reverse complement strand
GGCAGCTGGGCCTACAATCTCGATGTGCAGCCCGCTGCCTTCGACCCGCAAAAGGCCGTGGCGCTGCTCGAGGAGGCCGGCTTCACGCGGGGGGCCGACGGGTTCATGCAGAAGAACGGCCAGAAACTGACGCTCTCGCTCAAGGTGCCGATCGAGAAGGAAAGCGAGGCGGTAAAGCGCGTGGTGCTCGCCTTCAAGAACTATCTCAAGAACATCGGCGTGGACATCAAGGTTGAGTTCAAGGAGTGGCAGGCGTGGAAGGAGGACGTGTTCCTGGAGCATGATTTCGACGTCATCTTCGCCTCCTGGGTGTTCGACGACTCGGCCGACATCTCGTCCCTGTTCCATTCCGGCGAGATCGGCTCCTGGAAGAACAACTTCGGCGGCTACTCCAATCCCGAAGTGGACGGCCTGATCAACGAAAGCAAGCTCACTCTGGACCATGAGAAGCGCAGGACGATAAACCGGAAGCTCCACGCGATCCTGGCGGAAGAGAATCCTTATACGTTTCTCTGGACTCTGACGAACTATGCCGGCTATCACAAGAAGGTGCGGCGCGTGGCCATCCATCCGTACAAGTTTTTCTCCTATGCCGATGAATGGTTCATGGAGGAGAAGGACCAGAAATAAGTTCGGGGTGCGGAGTTCGGAGTTCGGAATGCGGAATGTCAAAAGGGCTGAAAGAGTATGAAACTCTCAGCCATTCGCCCCATAGCCCTGGTCCTGTCCAGGGAGCTGACGATCACGGCGCTCCTGCTTCTGGGGGTAAGCTTCGTGGTCTTCATCATCCTTTACCTCTCGCCGGGAGACCCCTTCAGCGTTCTGCTCGAAGGCCAAGTATCGACCGAGGAGGCGCGGGAAGGGCTGCGCGAGGCGATGGGAGTGCCGAAGTCCTGGTACTCGCAGTATCTGTCATGGCTTACGAACATGCTGCAGGGGAACTTCGGCACCTCGGTCCGGACGGGCCTGCCCGTGCTGCAGGAAGTGCTCCGCATGGGCCTGAACACGGTCGTGCTCACGATCGGCTCCCTGTTCATCACGCTCCTGCTCGCGGTGCCGCTCGCGCTCTACTCGGCGGTGCGCGGCACGGACCGGATCTCCTGGCCGCTCACGATGTTCTCCTACGTGATCTCGGCCCTCCCGGTGTTCTGGCTCGGGTACATCGTCATCTACTTCTTCACCCACAAGCTCGGCATCTTCCCCATGGCCTTCGGATATTCGTCAGGCGGCTCAGGATCGGCATGGCTTTATGCGCTCCTGCCGATTTTTGTGCTCGGGATCGGGAACGGAACGGTCAGCGAGGTGATCCGGTTCCTGCGGAGCGAGATGTCCCGGGTCATGGCGGAGGACTACATTCGCACCGCCCGCGCCAAAGGCGCCTCGGTCTGGAAACATTCGTTCAAGGAAGGGCTCCTGATCCCCGTGACCGAGATCATCGCGTCCAAGATCCCTTTCATCCTCGGCGGCGCGGTCATCGTCGAGCAGGTGTTCAACTGGCCGGGCATGGGCAAGATGGCCTGGCAGGCGGCACAGGACCGGGATTATCCCGTAATCATGGGCGTGGCGATCCTGGCCGCAGTGCTCGTCCGGCTCGGGAGCCTGTTCCAGAGCGTGGTGTATGTGGCGGTGAATCCGAGAGCCTCCAAAGAGTAGTTCGGAGTTCGGAGTGCGGAGTGCGGAATAAAAAGAAAAAGCCGGGACGGGAACCGCGAAGGCGCGAAGGACGCGAGGGAAACCAATGTCAACAGCTTTAAGATGCGGGTTTAAAACCAGATGCGAGATTTAAAATCAAATATGCACTTCCGCTTGCCTTCCTGGCGTCCCTCGCGCCGTCGCGGTGAAGGCATTTATTCTAACCTATGAAATCCTACTCTCAAATAGCCGGAGAGATCGGCGAATTCTCGGATCTGCCTTTCTGGAAAAAAGCGGACCCCATAGACCTTGCCTACGTGGGCTACGGGCTTCTGATCGTAACGCTCGTAGTGATGTCCTATTTTCTCGGCTCGTTCCATCTTCTGCCGTACAATCCGGACGACATCGACCTGGAGCTGATGATGGCGGGGCCGGGCACGCCGGGCCATATCCTGGGCACGGACTTCATGGGCCGGGACATGCTCTCCCGCCTGATCGTCGGGATCCAGGCCTACTTTTTGCCGGGCCTGCTTGCCGTGTTCATCGCGCTCTTTTTCGGCACCGTGCTCGGCGTTCTGTCCGGGTATCCCGCCAAGACGGGATTCGATACCGGCATCACCTATTTCACGAACCTCGTCGATTCCTTCCCGCGCCTCGTGCTGATCCTGCTCGTGATCGCCGCCTTTAAGCCCGACATCTGGTACATCATGCTCGTGGTCGGCATCACGAACGTTCCTGTCGTTGCTTCCCATATAAAAGGGAAGATCCAGTTCCTGAAGCAGAAGAACTTCATCGAGGCCGACATGGCCCTCGGCCTTCCGACGCGCACCATCATTCTGAAGCACATCCTGTGGCACAACTGCCGGTCGCTCCTGATCATCCAGGCCACGCTCGGCATGGCCGAGGCTATCCTGATGGAAACCAGCCTCAGCTATCTCGGGTTCGGCGTGCAGGAGCCCACGCCGTCCTGGGGCAATATGGTCCAGGCAGGGGCCAACTACTTCATGCAGGGCAAGTTCTGGCCGTCCACGGCCCCGGCGCTGGCGATCCTGTTCACGATCCTGGGGTTCCACCTGCTGGGCGACGGCTTGAACAATATCCTGGAAGAGAAGAAGGGCAAATGACGGCGGCACCGCTGCTCAAAATAGAAGACCTGCGCACCTACTTCTACTCCCGCAGCAAGCAGGCCTTTATCCGGTCCGTCGACGGCGTAAGCCTCGAGATCGCGAAAGGCGAGACGCTGGGCGTGGTGGGCGAGAGCGGCAGCGGCAAGAGCATTACGGCTCTATCAGTCATGGGCCTGATCAGCGGCGGGCCCGGCGTGATCAGCGGCAAGATCGGGTTCAAGACCGACTCCCTCCAGCGGAACCTGCTGCACCAACTGGAGGATTACGTAACCATCACGAAGAAAGACAACAGGATCATGCAGGTGAACAAGGAAGAGGCAGGCTGGGACCGGCATACCGACCACCTGATGGACCGGATCCGCGGGAAAGAGATCGCCATGATCTTCCAGAACCCCAAGTCCTCGCTGAATCCCTTCACTCCCGTCGGCAAACAGATAACCGAAGCGATCCAGCTCCATACCGCCGTCAGGAGCGAGCAGGAAGCGAAGGAGCGGGCGCTGTCCTGGCTGGACCGGGTCAGGATCGACTCACCCCGGCTCCGGTTCGACAACTATCCCTATGGCCTTTCCGGGGGCATGTGCCAGCGGGCCATGATCGCGATGGCGCTTGCCTGCGAGCCGTCGCTCCTGATCGCGGATGAGCCCACGACCGGACTGGATGCCACGATCCAATCGAAGATCGTGGACCTCCTGGCCGAACTCAAGACCGAACTGGGGATCACGACCATGCTGATCAGCCACGACATCAGCATCATCTCCCGGCTGGCGGACGCGATCGCCGTGATGTACGGCGGAACGGTGTTCGAGTACGGACCGGCAAAGGAGATCCTGTCCTCGTGGTTCACCTCCAAGCATCCCTATACCACGGCGCTGCTCACGTCGGTCCCGAGCGCGCAGAACATCAGGGAAAAGGGGTATCTCCAGGCCATCGAGGGCGATGTGCTGGACACGATCAACATCCCTGCAGGGTGCAGGTTCTACAGCAGGTGCAACCGCGTGACGGAGAAGATACGGGAACGGTGCGAACGCTGTGAGCCCGAGCTGCGGGAGATCGTGCCGGGGCACAAGGTAAGGTGCTGGTTGTATTATGAATGACAAGCACGAAATACTAATAACGAAATCCGAAATACTGGTTTAGAATTTCGAAATTAGAATTTCGTATTTGAAGTTATTATTATGTCTAAAACCATTCTCGAAGTCATAGACCTCAAGAAGCACTTCA
>MHEA01000038.1:19551-19834 GCA_001805085.1 Nitrospirae bacterium GWC2_57_9 | reverse complement strand
TCCCATCTTTTCCTTCACTTCCTCAAGGAACCTCTGGAGGAGGGGGTTATTTGACATATACATCTTGAGGGCATTGGATGTTTTGGTTACAGCCTGAATGAGGTCCGTTGCCGAGGAGATTTCCTCCTTGCTCACGCTTTCCTCTTGTTTTCCCGTTATCATAATCCCCATGCCGCCCTCTATTCCAAGCATCGGGTTTGGCGGGAGATTATTTACCCATCTGACCTCCCCATTCATCTTTGCAACTCCGCCTGAGGTGGGAAGCTCTATATATAAATTGGTG
>MHEA01000038.1:18907-19466 GCA_001805085.1 Nitrospirae bacterium GWC2_57_9 | reverse complement strand
CGCCATACTTCACGGTAAGCCTTTTACGGTGTCTTTTTGAAGTTCGCTTTTCAGTCATTCATCAACCTTTTTTTATGAGATAAAGAATGCATCGTATTTATCTTTCCCTTCTTTTATCTGTGTTATCATGATTCCCATTCCGCACTTATTCACCATGTGTACGAGGGTTGCCGGCGCCCTTTTTATCCATCTTACTGTCCCTTCCACCCTTATAATGCCTTTGTCGGGAGTTATAATATCTATATATACCCGTGTGTTCGGGGAATATGGAGAGACCGTTTTTATAAATAAGCCGTTTCTCGATATATCCTCGGTAAACCCGAACTTTTCAGGTCTTTCTTTTCCGAACCTCAGGGTCAACCTCTTCTGCTGCCTTTTTGTATCCCTCTTATCAGCCATTTTTATTTTTCCTTAAGAATCCGAATATCCCGCCTTTCTTCTCTTCCGGCCTTTCTTTCCTCATATTTATGAGCCTTATCTCCCTCAAAGCCTCCGGCAGGTCCGGCTTATACCTGAGGGCGTTATTAAGCTCCCTCACAGCGGCCTCAATGTCGCCTTC
>MHEA01000038.1:18560-18892 GCA_001805085.1 Nitrospirae bacterium GWC2_57_9 | reverse complement strand
GCCTTTTTTACATACTCCTTTGCCTTTGCCAACTCTTCCTTCAACTTGCCAGGGCTGTTATAAATAGCCCATCCAAGGTAAGCATAAAACTCCCCCTCATCCGGGTTCATGTCAACCGCTTTTTGAAAACATGCTGCTGCGCCGTTAAAGTTGCTGAATCTGAGGAGATTCTGCCCTTTCTTGAACTCCATCTCCGCCAGAAGTATCCTGCTGAGCGATGTAGCATCACCTCCCACGCTCCCCCTTTTCAATTGTTCCTCGTATTCCATCCTGCTCCTGCCGTCGATCAGGACTTCATAGGCGGAGGCTATGAGGCAGAATACCTCGTTGGA
>MHEA01000038.1:16844-18526 GCA_001805085.1 Nitrospirae bacterium GWC2_57_9 | reverse complement strand
TAGAGGTCAGGGTGGTACTGCTTGGCAAGGTTGTAATACGCCTTTTTGATCTCCGGCTCTTTTGACCCTTGGGTCACCCCAAGTATATCAAAGTGGTTCCTGTCTTTAATGGTTCCATAGAACCGAGCAAGTCTCTCTGCGTCCCCTGAAACGTCTGTTAGACATACTGCCCCTGTCAGGAGGAGGACATAGAGGACGGCGGATGGGTCCCTTCCCATTGATAAGATGCCGTCAACCGGCTTTCCGTCGAAAATCAAGGGAGATTGTTCAAGCCCAAGCTCCTTGAGGGTTTCGTCATACAATTCGCCCTTCTTCAAATACTTCCCTTTTAAAGATAAAAGCTCCTTTCCCAAATCCAGGTATATGTCCCTTACCCCGCCAATGATGATCTCCCCGATCCTCTCGTTCAGGGCAACGACATGCCGGGTATCTCCTTCCTTAAACTTGTATGCTGCGCCTTTCCAGCCGAACAGGTCGAGGAGCCTTGTCCTTAACTGAAGTCTAAGTAGCTCCGGCAGTTCGTCCTCCATAATCAGTCCCATCCTGACCAGGGCCTCTCCCTGTAGCTTGTTCAGCCCTTTCATCAGTATTAGCGACTCTTCGCAAGCCTCCTCGCCAAGCCTCCCGCAGCTTACCAGAAGCCTTCCAAAGCACTCATTCAGAATATTGGAGCGGGAGCCGACGGGAAGCCCCTTGTCAAAATATATCTCCTTCCACAGGCTCCCCCTTTCTACGCGCAGTCCTCCTGCGAAGCCTTTCTTATATATTTCCCACAGTTGCCTTGGGAAGGTGTTTTTGCCGAACTCATTATTCATTAGACTTGATTTGCCTCGGCAATATTTCTTGCGGCTCTTCGCCCGTTTGCATCTCTAACAGGCTCATTGGAGGCTTCACGAGCATGAGATAGCGCTGTAATCAGCGCGGCGGTAACCAGCCGATACTGAAGCCTAATGCAGTGGTCTACATGATCGGATTGAACATGCCCAAGCTCAACTAAGGTCTGCCCTAATTTCTTTTCAGGGCCTTTGCAAGCCAATGCCCTTTCAAGCTCTTCACTGGAAATATACCCTGTTGCAAGCAGGAGGGTACCAAGTTTCAAAAGCTCAGAACCAGGGATCTCGCCGCTTTGGGTCTTTTGAAAGGTCAGCACTGTATTGATCTCGGATTTACTGAGAAGCCCGAAGCGGACAAATATCTCTCCAAGCCTTTCTCCGACCCTTTGCTGCTCCTTCAAGGCAAATTCAAGCTGTCCGAGAGTGATGCGCCTGCCACGTAGCAGCAACTCGCCCAATAGACGCCTAGTACCTGCGGCCAATCCTACTGCATCCGTTGGCGAAGAAATATCCTGAATAGAGAGAACAATCTCAAGTTCCTTTTCTTCCAGAACGCCCATGTCCACCAGTATCTCTCCCAAAAGTTCATGGGTGCGCCTCTGTCGATCAAGGGCGTATTGGAGTTCATCAGGTGAGATGAACTTCCCGTTAGTCAATATCTGGCCGAGCATTTGCATTACCATTATTTTATAACAACTAAGAGTTGGCCTGTCAATAAAATATTACGCATAGTTGGCTTTACATGACAACAGGAAGTTGCTACTTATCAAGAATGGATAAGGAGCGGTTCTTAAAAGACATCGGCAAGAGACTTAAGGAGCTTAGAGGTGATAGAACATAGGGGAGTGT
>MHEA01000038.1:15053-16822 GCA_001805085.1 Nitrospirae bacterium GWC2_57_9 | reverse complement strand
CTTGGAGAGGAAAGGACGAAGGAGGCATATCAGCATTATGAGGCTGGACGGCGGTTGGTTCCATCCGATGTATTGTGGGGTCTAAGCCGGATTTACGGAGTGTCCGCGGACTGGATATTGTGCGGGAAACAATCTGTAACAGCAAAAAAGAAACCTGAAATTCCGACCGAACTTTATAAAGAGACCATTACCATAGCGAAACTTGTTCAAACTTTGTCAAAGGAACAAAAGGGTGCGATAAAAATTATTCTTAAAACAATGGAGACAAAGGGAAAGTAAAAAATCTCCATGCGGTACACATCTGCTCGGCTTCATCAGTAAACCATCCACTTTTCATGTAGTTCTCGACTTCCATTCCAAGCTTGTCCGGCAAAGGAACGTTAATTGTTTTCATTCTTTTACCTTCAATTTTAGGGATATTACTTTCTCATGGAGGCTGGAGAGATTTGTTACTGAGGGGCTTGCTGGTTTTGACAATTCGCTTTTTTTAAGGTATATTTTCTGATAGTTTCCGAAAAAGAAACAGGAGAGCTTTATGAAGAGGGAAGGCCTATATTTAGGGATAGATGTAGGGTCTGTATCAGCCAAGGTGGCGGTTCTCGACCAGGAACGGAACGTCCTTTACAAGGAATATTCGAGGACCAAAGGGGAACCCCTCCCTGTTGTCCTTGATATGTTGAAGAGGGTAAAAGAGGCCTTTCCTGGGGGCTTTAACGGCGTTGCCGTCACCGGCTCAGCCGGTAAACTTATATCCACCCTCATGGACTCCCCCTTCACCAATGAGATAGTGGCCCATGGGACGGCAGTCTTGTCATTCCATCCGCAAGTTCGGACAGTCATCGAGATAGGGGGACAGGACTCGAAGCTTATACTTCTGGAACCGGACCCTGACGGAAAGGGGCAGATCAAAGACTTTTCCATGAACACCGTCTGTGCCGCCGGAACCGGGGCCTTTCTTGACCAGCAGGCGGCAAGGCTGGGCATCTCCATAGAAGAATTCAGCTCACTGGCGCTTAAATCCCAGAACCCTCCGAGGATAGCCGGCAGGTGCAGCGTATTTGCCAAGAGCGACATGATACACCTCCAGCAGGCGGGCGCTCATGACTATGACATCGTGGCAGGCCTATGCCATGCCCTTGCACGGAACTTCAAGGCCACCATAGGAAAAGGGAGGGAATTCAAGACCCCTGTGGGCTTTCAGGGAGGGGTTGCGGCAAATGCAGGAATGAGAAGGGCCTTTAGGGATGCCATCGGGTGCGGGGATGAAGATATAATTATCCCCGAGCATTACAACATAATGGGGGCCATAGGGGCCGCACTCCACGCCATGGAAAAGGGTAAGGGCGCCCTTGAGACAGAAAAACTGGAAGGGTTCATATCCTCCCATAAGGCGGGAAAAAATGGGCTTGCGCCCCTGTCACTAAAAGAGATGGGGAAGAAAGACAGGATAAAACCGGATATAATCGGTAAGAGGCTCTATATCGGCCTTGATATAGGCTCCATAAGCACAAACATAGTCGTATTGACAGAGGAAGGGGAAACTGCTGCCAGGAGATATATACTTACGGCAGGGAAACCCCTCTCTGCGGTAAGCAGGGGGCTCAGAGAGATCGGGGACGAGGTCGCGGGCGCTGTGATTTCCGGCGTAGGGATAACAGGTTCCGGCAGGTATCTGATCGGAGAGGTTGTCGGGGCCGATCTGATAAAGGACGAGATAACGGCCCAGGCCGCTGCCGCCGTCCATATAGACTCCGCTGTAGATACAGTCA
>MHEA01000038.1:13814-14949 GCA_001805085.1 Nitrospirae bacterium GWC2_57_9 | reverse complement strand
GAGGAACAGGCAGAGCGGCTCGGCATCCATATCAAGCAGGAGTTCGAGGACAGGGCGCTGCAGGCAGAATCGCCGTGCCGGTTCGGTGAGCGTTGCACTGTGTTCATAGAATCCGATCTGGTCCACTCCATGAACACCGGGTCCGGGGTGGCGGACGTGACCGCAGGGCTGGCCTATTCCATAGCTTATAATTACCTCAATAAAGTGGTGGCGGGAAAGAAGGTCGGGGAGCGGATATTCTTTCAGGGAGGCGTTGCGGCAAACAAAGCCGTGGTGTCGGCGTTCGAGATCATCACGGGCAAACCCATTACCGTTCCTCCCCACCATGAAGTGACCGGCGCCATCGGCGTTGCCCTCCTGGCTAAGGCCCGGAGTTCGGGCACGAGCACCTTCAAAGGATTCGACCTGAGCCGGCGCGCCTACACCATTACGACCTTTGAGTGCGCCGAGTGCGCGAACCGCTGCGATATCCGGCGAGTAAGCTTTGATGGAGAGAAGCCGCTCTTTTACGGCAGCCGGTGCGAGAAGTACGATGTGAAAAGGAAGTCGCCGGAAGCGGAAGCGCTGCCTGACCTTTTCGCCCTGCGCGATCAGGCGTTCACAAGCCTCATGGACCGTTCCGCACCGGACCAGGCTCCGACCATCGGCATTCCTCGCGCCCTCTATGTGAACGATTACCTCCCGTTCTGGCGAACGTTCTTCTCGGAACTCGGTTACCGGGTGGTTCTGTCGGAACGAACCAGCCGAAGCATGATCAACCGGGCGCTGGAGATGACCGTGGCCGAGACGTGCTTCCCCGCGAAGGTGGCGCTCGGGCATGTCCAGGACCTGCTCGACAAAGAAGTGGATCTGCTCTTCCTGCCCAGTTTCATCCGCTTCCCGTCCCACCCCGGGCAGCCCGGAACCGCCCAGGCCTGTCCCTATGCGCAAGCCCTTCCGTACATCACGCGGTCTTCGATCAGTCCCGGCAAAACAAGATTGATAGAACCGGTACTTCAACTCCATGACGAACGCAATTTTTCGGCGAGCATGGCGGCGGTCGGCAGACTGCTCGGCAAGGGAAAGGCCGTGGTACGGCGGGCGCAACAACGTGCGGGAGTAGTGCAGGACCGCTTCCACCGGACCGTTGAAGAAC
>MHEA01000038.1:6370-13771 GCA_001805085.1 Nitrospirae bacterium GWC2_57_9 | reverse complement strand
GGCGTAAACATGAACCTCCCCGCCAAGATCCGCGATCTCGGGGTCCAGGCCATCCCCATGGACTGTCTCCCCTTGTCTGAGGTGGACCTGTCCGGGCAGAAGAACCTCTACTGGCGGTCCGGACAGAAGATCCTCGCGGCGGCGGCCCTGGTCAGGGACCATCCGCAGCTCTTTCCCGTTTATATTACGAACTTCGGCTGCGGTCCGGATTCGTTCATTACGCATTTCTTCAGGCAGGAAATGGACGGGAAACCGTTCCTGCAGCTCGAGATCGACGAGCACAGCGCAGATGCAGGCGCGATCACGAGGATCGAAGCCTTCCTCGACAGCCTGGGACAGGCGGGAACCGGGAAACGCCGTCCGGCGCCGGCGACTGTCCGGTCCAATGACCCGCTCAGATCGAAGACGGTCTATCTCCCCCCCATGGCCGACCACGCACATGCTCTTGCCGCGGCGTTCCGGGCCTGCGGCGTAAAAGCCGAGGTACTTCCCGAATCGGACCAGGAAACGGTCCGGCTCGGGAGGCAGCACAGTTCCGGAAGGGAATGCTATCCGCTCGCACTCACCACGGGCGATATGGTCAAGGCGACGCGAAGAGCGAACTTCGACCCCGACCGGAGCGCCTTTTTCATGCCGACCGGGAAGGGCCCCTGCCGGTTCGGCCAATACAACCGTTACCATCGCCAGGTGCTCGACCGTCTCGGGCTGGAGCGCGTGGATATCCTGGCGCCGATGCAGGACGAGTCACTGCACGACGATGTGCGCTCCCTGGATAAGAACTTCGTGCTCATGAGCTGGAGAGGCGCCTTCGCCGTCGACATGCTCCAGAAGGCGCTCTGGGAACACCGGCCCTATGAAAAGGAAACGGGACAGACCGACCGGGTCTACCATGCTTCGCTCGAAAGAGTCGTTCGGGCGATCGAGAATCGGGCTGATCTCCTGCCGGTCCTCCGCGACGCTTATGAGGACTTCATGGCCATCCCTATCCGGGAACGGACAAGGCCGGTCATCGGCATCGTGGGTGAGATTTACATCCGGTCGAACCGGTTCAGCAATGAGGAGGTCGTGCGCCAGATTGAACGGCTTGGCGGCGAGGCCTGGGTCGCACCGGTATCGGAATGGCTGCTCTACATCAATACCACGGCCGCGGCATCGGCAAAAATGAACCGGGCATGGAAAGCGTTGCTCAAGGCATATATTACCGGCCACATCCAGCACCGCGATGAGAAGAGGTTGCTGCAAGGGTTCAACGGAAGCCTCCGCAGCCTTCACGAACCGAGCATCCGGGAGACGCTGGACCGCGCCCGGCCCTACATCCACCATTCTTTTGAGGGAGAGGCGGTGCTTTCCGTCGGCAAGGCCATCGATTACATCGGCAGGGATGCTTCCGGCATTGTGAATGTCATGCCGTTCACGTGCATGCCGGGAACGATCGCGACGGCGGTGCTGAAGCGGGTACGCGAGGACCACGAGAACGTTCCGCTCCTGAACCTCGCCTATGAGGGGCAGGGCGATTCCCATACGGTCACCCGGCTCGAGGCTTTCATGCACCAGGCCAGGTCCTATCAGAGGGCAAAGCAGGAGGATGGTTCAGTCTTGCGGGAACGCTGCTGACCGGCAGTACACAGCAAATTTTGCCATAAAGCTTTTTTTTAATATGCGCTTGACAAGGTATGGAGAAAACGGTATCCTTTAATCATCCGCGGAAACTCCCCGGATAATTTCAAAAAAGAAGCAAGAGGAGAAACAAGAATGGCAAACGGAGTAGTGAAGTGGTTCAACAACAGCAAGGGGTTCGGCTTTATCACGCAGGACAATGGCGAGGACGTGTTCGTACACTTTTCGGCCATCACCGGGGACGGATTCAAGTCTCTGAACGAGGGAGATAAGGTTACGTTCGAAGTTGTCAAGGGCCCCAAGGGTCTCCAGGCAGCCAACGTATCCAAGAGCGCATAATCCTACAAAACGTAATCATTAAACCAGTCAAGGCCCCGGTGTAAACCGGGGCTTTTTTTGTTCCTGTTTGAAAATAAAAAGGGCGGCCTGGAAAGGCCGCCCTTGGATTATGCGTCTGTCTCGATCCGTCGATTATGCCGATTCCGGCGCGCTCTTCCGCAAGGCTGCAGGCGCCGAAACGACATAACCCATGGCCGTGCCCATAAGGCCGCCCACCACGATGCTCACCGCTGCCGCGCAGGCGATGCCCACCCCGATGCCCATCACGATGACCGCGCGCACGATCAATGTCGGCTCCACCGTTCCACCCATCAGTTTCTGGAGCAGGATCAGCGTACCGTAGCTCCCGAAATAGAACCCCGGGACGATCCCCAACACCACGAACACCAGCCCGCCTATCGTTGCTCCGATCTTCATTCCCGTCTTTACCGTCTCGTTCTTCATGATCAATCTCCTTTTAAACAAGTTTATAAATGTCTTAACGGCGATCCATTCATTATCTGCGCCTGATAGCCGTCTTCTCTTCTGCTGCAACTGCCGGTACCGCACCCGAGGCTTGTACGATGCTGCCGAGCAGCCAGCCTGCTGTCGATGTTGCAGTAACAATGGCGATGCCCGAGACGAGCACCCCGATGAGCATTGAGATGAGCACCAGGGACCGTGATATGATTCCGGGTTCGAGGGGAAGACCGAAGAGCAGGCCCGCGAACTTGATGCCGGCCGCTCCGCCGAGCAAACTTCCGGGCAGCAGTCCGAAGAGTGCGAAGAGCACCAGGCCGGCGCCTGCGCCCAGGTATGCAGTTTTCTTAGTTAATGTGGTTTTCATTTTTTTGTTCCTCCTTTTCGTCCGTTCTTGATTGGATATATTGCATTGCCCGTGCCAAAATCTAACTTCTTGAAAATGTGGGTATCAGTGGTTGACGACCCTTCGCAGAGATGAGAATGCCGGGGAGAAATTATTAGGAATGCAAAGAAACGCGGTTTTATCCAGACAGTGATTATAATGACAAAGGCAAGTCTTCAGAAGAAGAAGTGGACAGCAATAAAAAAGGACGACCTCTTTGAGGCCGTCCTCGGAATGACCGTATCTTCTTCTGCTACGCCCAGCGCGACTGGCGGGCCGGCCTGGTCTTCCTGAAATCTCCTGCCCGGCCTCCGTCCTGCTTGAAACTTCTCTGGTCATCACGGGAGAACTTGTTCTCTGTGTTCGGTTTGCGATCCGGTCTCGAGCCATAGGCGTTTCTTCCAAAAGCGTTCTGGGCAGGGCGCTTTCCTGCGGAAGAGCCCTGCCACCGCTTTCCTGACGCCGGCATCGAACTGCCGCCGGAACGACGGAGCGGACGGGCCGGTTCAAGACCGGGGATGACCGACTGGGGGATCGACTGGCCGATATAGCGTTCGATGCTCCGAAGAGCATCGACCTCTTTTCCGGAGGCGAAGGATATGGCGATGCCCGTTGCACCGGCACGGCCGGTTCTGCCGATGCGGTGGACGTAGTCCTCTGCGTTCTTGGGCAGATCATAATTGATTACATGGGTGATGCCGGTGACATCGAGGCCCCGGGCAGCAACGTCGGTAGCGACCAGCAGTCGAATGCGGCCGCGGCGCATGTTCATGATCGTTTTGTTGCGGGCGAACTGGCTCATGTCCCCATGCAAGGCGGCGGCTGAATGCCCCTGGGCGTGCAGTTCCGTGGCCAGCTGGTCGGCATTCTTTTTCGTGCCTGAGAAGATGATGGCCCTGGTCATGCCGGCGTCCCCGATCAGATGCTTCAACAACCTGTTTTTATGCTGCATGTCGTCGGCCGCGTGCAGACGCTGCTCGATCGCTTCCAGGGTGGTCTTCTTTCCGGCGATTTCGACCCGCTCGGGGTTCCTGAGCAGCCGCTGGGCCAGTTTCGCCATGGCATTGTCCATTGTTGCCGTGAACATCATGGTCTGGCGGCTTGCAGGCGTGGCAGCCGCGATAGTGTCCACGGCTTCGCTGAATCCCATGTCCAGCATCCGGTCGGCCTCGTCCAGGACCAGCAGTTCGAGGCGGGAAAAATCTATCCTTCCCCGCTCCATATGGTCCATCAGCCGGCCCGGCGTTGCGACGATAATGTCAACGGGCTGGGACAGGAGCCGCTGTTGCTCGAAGTACGGCATACCGCCCAGGATGGCTCCGCTCCGGACGCGCATGAACTTGCCGTAGATCCTGACCGCGTCGGTGACCTGGTTTGCCAGTTCCCGGGTAGGGGTGAGCACGAGCACCCGGGGACCTTTGGAACGCTTGATGCACGCTGACGGCACGGTCAGCCGCTGAAGCGCTGGAAGCATGAAGGCCGCGGTCTTGCCGGTCCCGGTCTGGGCCGTGGCAATCAGGTCTTGTCCCGCAAGGGCCTTGGGGATAGCCTGCTCCTGGATGGGTGTGGGCGCTGCATAACCGCACAGGTTCACTGCTTTGAGAATGGGTGCTGCGAGCTGCAATTTCGAAAAAGGCATACGTCTCCTTTGATCTCCCGGCTGGCAACTATCCAGTCATTGAGATCCGGTGAGGGGTTTGCGTGCAGGCCGCAGGGACACAAAGTATCCCCGAGAACGAAGACAGCGCCGGCACACCTATGACGGCATAACTCCATCGTTCGCCAACCATAGGTGCTGCAACATTTTCAGAAAGGGAACTGGCTGAAAACAGGGGGGTTAGAGATCGATGATATGAAGGGCAGGGAAATGGCTGTTTCAGTCGTACTCCTGCCGCATTGTTAAACAGTCGAAAGGAATAATACAGGAAATTAGCGAAATAGCAAGAACTATTTTGATCAGGCGTGCTTGCCAGAGCATGGACCCGGCCCGCCGTTGAGGTATCCGGTCCTCGATAAGGAGGTCACAGAGGCATGGTGGGCCGAGGATTCAGGTCGAGACCGGACCGTTCCCCCCGCTCAAAGTGCAGGTACCCGGCAAGGGCGACCATAGCGGCATTGTCTATGCAAAGGCCCATTCCGGGCAGGTAGAGCCGGACCTTCCGCTCCTCCGCTCGTTCCCGCATTTTCGATCTGAGAGAGCTGTTGGCAGCGACTCCGCCGGCGATCACGATCCTGTCCACGCCGGTATCCGCCACCGCCTTCATCGTCCTCTCCACGAGCATGTCCACCACCGCTGCCTGGAAGCTTGCCGCCACATTGCTGACCGGGAACGGGGGAGTGAGCCCCTGGTCCCTGCTCTTGAACAGCGCGACATGGTTCCTGACCGCCGTCTTGAGGCCGCTGAAGCTGAAGTCGAATCCCTCGAGCTGGACACGGGGGAACTTGACGGAACCCGGGTTGCCCTCCCGAGCGAGACGGTCCAGCACCGGCCCTCCCGGGTATTCGAGATCGAGTAGCTTCGCCACCTTGTCATAGGCCTCGCCTGCTGCATCGTCCCGGGTCTGGCCCAGAAGCCGGTAGTCTCCCAGTCCTTTTACGTGATAGAGCGCGGTGTGGCCGCCGGATACGAGCAGGGCGACATAGGGATAGCCGATGTCGGGATACTCGAGATGCGCGGCAAGGATATGTGCTTCCCCATGATGCACGCCGATGAAGGGGATGTCCCGGGCATAGGCGATCGCCTTTGCAGCGGACACGCCCACGAGGAGGGCGCCGATCAGGCCCGGGGCATAGGTGACGGCAACGAGATCGATATCGGCGAGCCCGACGGAGGCAGCGGCAAGAGCTTCACGGACGACCGGCATCAGGTTCCTGAGGTGCTCCCGGGAAGCGAGTTCGGGAACCACCCCGCCGTATTTCTTATGGACCTCGATCTGTGACGAGACGATGTTGGACAGGACGGCGGCATCGCGGAGCACTGCGGCCGCGGTCTCGTCACAGGAGGTTTCTATTCCGAGGGTGAGCATGGTTTTATGAAAAGAAGGCAAACGAATGTTAAGAAGAAGATGAGAAGATTAAGAAGCTGCAACCGGCTATTGTTTCCTTCCTGTTATCCTGCTTTCTGCTTTCGATAATTATTGCATCAGCCGGGACAACGGCACGATCTCGATGCCCTGCTCAGCGGTTGTAGCGATCCACGTTCGCAGCTCCTTGACGGTGGCTGGATGAGGATGGCCGATCCCTACCGCCCTGCCGCGCTGTTTCGCGATATGCGAAAGTTCGTCGAGCTGTTTGCGGATCGATTCCGCGTTATCGCTGTCGTTATCGAGGAACACATCGCGTTTCCCCGCCTTCAGGCCGAATTCCTTGGCCGTGGCATATGCGACGCTTTTGGAACTGGTGAGGCTGTCGAGGAAAAAAAGTTCACGGGCCTTGAGTTCGGCCATGAGGAACTTCATGGCCTCCGTATTTTCGGTCAAAGCCGAGCCTTCGTGGTTGTTCACGCCGACCGCGCCGGGCACGGAGTTCAAGTTCTCCGTCAGAGTGTTCAGAAAATCCATGGGCGTCATGTCCGAGCGGAGCATGCCCGGGGCGGGTTTCCCGTTCCTGCTTCGGTACTCCATGGGCAGGTGCAGGAGTACCTCGTGGTTGCCCTGTTTGGCGAGTTCTGCCACCTTGCGCGAGTTCGGAAGCCCCGGCATGACCGAGAACGTCACCCGGGCGGGCAGGGAAAGGACTTCCCGGGCCGCCTTCAGATCCTGCCCGAGATCGTCGATCACGATCGCGACGAGCGCCCTCCGGTCGGCGCCGGCAGCGTCGCCTTTTTTGACCGCCCGGGCATCCCGCTTTTCCGCGCCAGCGGTTTTATCCTTCTTTTCGGACTTTTTGGCGTCCCGGTCAACGGCATCCTGCTTTTTCTCGGCTTGCTGCGCCGGTTTCTTCCCGTCCGTGAACCGGTAGGTGCGGAGCGGACCCCAGAGCGTGAGCGCGATGGCAAGGGCGGCGACGACGATGCCGATCATTACGTTCCGCTCGTAGCGGCTGCCTTTGCCTCGGGACCTTCCTTTGGAGGGGAGTTGTTTCTTTGCCATAGCACGAGTTTTATACAATATTATCGGGAAAAAGACCAGAGCTTTTTTGGAAGCGCGAGCGGCCGGAGGACGGCATTGGCGCCTTTTTGGCTTGACTTGACGCCGGACCGATTCTATACTGCTCGTCACGCACGGGGGAATTCCTGTGACGAGGAGGACTAGAACCATGAGCTTTGAATATATTCGCGAAATTCCGCTGCCACAGGACATCCTGGGGGCAATGTCTCTGTCACCAGAGCTGAGCGCTATCAAGAAGAAGCGCGACCAGGATATCAAGGATGTCTTTATCGACAAGGCTGACAAGCTGATTCTGGTCATCGGGCCCTGTTCAGCGCACGACGAGGACGCCGTCTGCGATTACATCTCGCGGCTCGCTAAGGTCCAGGCGGATGTAAAAGACAAGATCGTCATCATTCCGCGTATCTACACGAACAAGCCGCGCACGACCGGCATCGGGTACAAGGGCATGGCCCACCAGCCCAACCTGCAGGAAGAGCCGAACATCGTCGA
>MHEA01000038.1:4248-6330 GCA_001805085.1 Nitrospirae bacterium GWC2_57_9 | reverse complement strand
AAGGAATCCCATCTGCCCGCTGCTGATGAGATGCTCTATCCCGGCAACTATCCCTATATCGAGGACCTTTTGAGCTACGTGGCTGTGGGTGCCCGGTCCGTCGAGAACCAGTCGCACCGTCTTACCTGCAGCGGCCTCGATATTCCCGCGGGCATGAAAAATCCGACCTCCGGCGACAATGAAGTGACGCTCAACTCTATCCAGGCAGCCCAGGCGCCCCACACCTTCAGCTACAACCGCTGGGAGGTCAAGACACCCGGCAATCCGCTGGCACACGCGGTGCTTCGGGGTGCGGTCGACTATCACGGTATGGCCATTCCCAACTATCATTACGAGGACCTGGTCACGTTTGCCGAGGCCTACAAGAAGCGCGGCCTGGTCAACCCTGCCATCATCGTCGACACGAACCACGCAAACTCCAACAAGAAGTACGCGGAACAGCCTCGCATTGCCAAGGAAGTGATGCGCAGCCGCCAGCACTCATCCCTGCTCAAGGGCATGGTCAAGGGGTTCATGATCGAGAGCTTCATCGAGGAGGGGGCCCAGAAGGTGACGGAGAACGTCTACGGCAAGTCCATCACCGACCCCTGCCTGGGATGGAAGGATTCGGAGAAACTGATCCGCGACCTGGCGGAGATGGTATAGCCGAACGATATGATTGTTTAAAAGGCTTCCCGCTTGGGAAGCCTTTTTTGTTTCTGGTCTATTGAAGGCAAGTTTGCATGTGTGATATAGTCGAGGTGAAATCGATTCGCAAAACCTGCATCAGAAGATCGGACTAGCCGTTCGATGAATGTGAATACGGGCTGCAGCAGATCGCTTCTGCCGATAGGCCTATCGTACATTAATGAAAAACGTTCAAAAATGGCTGTGGGCGATCCTCGCGATAATATCAGTTCTTCTGCTGGCAGCATCCATAGAGAAATGGATATCGATCGGCCTGACAGAAGTGCTTGGATTTATTACCGGTACTGTCTGCGTCTTGCTGGTAGTTGAGCAGAACATATGGAACTTTCCTGTCGGGATTGTCAATAATGTCTTTTTTATCTTCTTGTTCCTGTCGGCTCGGCTCTATGGCGACATGTCGTTACAGGTCGTTTATATTGTGCTCGGCCTTACAGGATGGTGGCAATGGCTTTACGGCGGGGTAGGCCGAACTGAATTGCAAATCAATCATGCATCGAGCCGGGAGATCCTGATATTGTTTTTCATTGGTGCTGTTGCCACAGCAGGTATGCGGGAATATTTTATAAGGGTCAACGATTCAGCGCCTTTTCTTGATGCTTTGACAACAGCGCTTAGCTTGATAGCCCAATACCTCCTGAACGGCAAGCGCATTGAGAACTGGTTCGTCTGGATAACTGCTGATATGATCTATATTGGTCTCTATATCCAAAGGGGCTTTATCTCACCGCCGTACTCTACGGCCTCTTTATCGGTTTGTGCGTGGCCGGCTATCTTTCATGGCGTAAGGATGTATCCCGGTTTAACACAGGGATTATTTTGCAATGAAACCATTCCGCACGGGCGTCGTTATCGGCAAGTTCTATCCGCCCCATCGAGGGCACCATTTTTTGATAGAAACTGCCTCTTCGCAATGCGAAGTCCTTTTCGTACTTGTTTGTTGGAAATCCGATCAGACCGTCCCCGTTGAAAATCGTGTTGCCTGTATCGGTGAGGCTCACCCCGAAGTGCAGGTTATAGCAGTTGAGGATATTTTGGCCGATGACGATACGCCGGGTTGGGCAACTTATACGGTCCAAGTGCTGGGGTATGCGCCAGAGGTTGTTTTCACTTCTGAAGATTACGGTGAAGGCTATGCACGCGCATTGAGTGCAACCCATGTAATGGTGGACAGGCGTCGGCTTACGTATCCCTGCTCAGGCACGATTATTCGCAACGATCCTCTTAACTGCCTTGAATGGCTTTCTCCGTGCATGCGTCAATTCTATGTAAAACGGATTTGCATTGTCGGCGCCGAATCTACGGGCAAAACAACGTTGGCACAAAAGCTCGCGGAGCACTACCGGACGAACTGGGTGCCGGAGTACGGCAGGGAATATTGTGTCGAAAAGTGGAAGG
>MHEA01000038.1:2559-4241 GCA_001805085.1 Nitrospirae bacterium GWC2_57_9 | reverse complement strand
TATCACGGATGATTGGTTATCTGAAGAATTTGTAACGATCGCGGCGGAGCAGGCTCGCAGAGAGGACCGGGCAGCACGTTCAGCGAACAAGGTGTTGATCTGCGATACTGACCCGTTTGCCACCTCCATCTGGCATGAACGCTATCTTCGCCGGCAAAGCGCCGAGGTCGAGACCATTGCCAATAACCGCCGCTATGATCTCTACCTGTTAACGGGCACGGAAATTCCTTTTGTACAAGACGGGTTGCGAGACGGGGAACATATCAGGGATTGGATGCATCGACGGTTCGTTGAAGCATTAACAAAAACATGCCGACAATGGATCCTGGTGTCCGGCGATCTTGACTCCAGAATTTCGAAGGCGGTGAGCAGTATCGATGAAATTTTAGAAATATAAAGTAGAGCTCCGAGAGAGAAGGATGGAGAGACCATGGAATTGATAGAATCTATCAAAGGGAGAAAAAGCATACGACGGTTCAAGCAGACTCCGGTGCCTGACGAGGATATCAAAAAGATCCTGGAAGCGGGCAGGTGGGCGCCGAGCGCGAACAATACTCAGCCTTGGAGCTTCCTGGTAATCAAGGACAAGCTTGTTCTAAAGCAGATGGCAGAGGCCGTGCGCTCCATGGTGGACAAGATGATCCCCTATGCCGAGAGCGAGAAGCAGTCGCAGCGACTTGCAGCTTATAAGGGCAATTACTACACCTTTTTCGAGCGTGCGCCGGTCGTGATCGCGGTCTTCATGGAAGGCTACGATGCGGGGACCGACAAGCTGCTCGCCAGGATGGGATATCCTGCCGAGGACATCAGGAGGCTGCGGCCGGTGCCGGGGCTCCAGAGTGTTGCTGCTGCCGTGCAGAACATGCTGCTCGCGATCCATGCGCTTGGATACGGTTCGTGCTGGATGACAGGACCGCTGGTGGCGCAGGAGGCCTTTGAGAAACTGCTGGGGTACGGAAAAGAGAGATCCATCGCTGCGCTTCTGCCGGTCGGTGTTCCTGACGAGGATCCGCCCAGTCGGAGCAGGAAGGAGCTGGCGGAGATGACGCGGGTGATCGGATAGTGTTTTACTTCCAGGTAAAAGCTAATATGTTCACGCTATAAAAAAAGCAACACCAGTTTTCACACGAAGCCACGAAGGCACGAAGGGGTAAGCAGAAAGAAGATCATGATAAGAACCATTATTTTTTCTTTGCGCCTTTGCGTCTTTGCGCGAGATAAAGTATTTTTTTAGCTTTTCTTCGTGACTTCGTGACTTCGTGGCTTCGTGTGTGACGCCAATAAAAATTCAGGACAACAAAAAAGGCGGATAAGGGATCCTATCCGCCTTCCGATGGCTGTTCCTACCGTCTTTCCGCCACCATGGCAGCCGTGCGCTCCGCCTCGCACACCTCGGTGCCTTTCGCGATCACCACGATCCCCGATGACGTCACATGATACCGCTTCCGGTCCTGCTCGAGGTTGTAGCCGATTTCGGTATTGGGCGGGATGATGACGTCCTTGTCGATGATCGCCTTCCGGATGCGGCAGTGCCTGCCGATCTCGACGTTCTCCATCAGGATCGAGTCGTGCACTTCGCTGTAGCTGTTCACCCGCACGTTGGGGGAGAGGACCGAGTTCTGCACCCGGCCGCCGCTTATGATGCACCCATGGGCCACGATCGAATCGAGCGCGATGCCGAG
>MHEA01000038.1:2276-2522 GCA_001805085.1 Nitrospirae bacterium GWC2_57_9 | reverse complement strand
GCCATGCCCGGTCGTACAGGTTGAGCTGCGGGTCCACGTTCACCAGGTCCATGTTCGCTTCCCAGTAGGCGTCTATCGTTCCCACGTCCCGCCAGTATTTCGCAGCCTTCTTGTTCTCATCCTCGAAGTTGTAGGCGAACACCCGGTCGGTCTTCATCATCTGAGGGATGATGTTCTTGCCGAAGTCGTGGGCCGTGTCCCGGAGGGCGTCGAACTCCAGATGCTCGATGGCCTTCTTCGTATTGA
>MHEA01000038.1:0-2254 GCA_001805085.1 Nitrospirae bacterium GWC2_57_9 | reverse complement strand
TCGGATGCTTCGGTTTTTCCTCGAACCCGATGATGCGGTAATCCCGCTCAACCTCTATCACCCCGAAGGACGAGGCCGCGGTCCTGGGGACCTCGAGAGCGGCCACGGTCGCGTCGGCGTTCTTTTCTTCGTGGAACCGCAGCATCTCCGAGTAGTCCATCTTGTAGATATGGTCTCCTGCCAGCACCATCAGATGGTCGGGCGCATCCTTTTCGATCATATAGATGTTCTGGTAGATCGCGTCCGCCGTTCCCTGGTACCACTTGTCGCCCACTCGCTGCTGGGGTGGCACGGAGATGATATATTCGTTCAACTCGCCTGAAAAAAAGTTCCAGGCAAGGCGCAGATGCTTGTCCAGGGACAGGGATTTGTACTGCGGAAGCACCGCGATCTTGCGTATTCCCGAATTGATGCAGTTGGAGAGCGTGAAGTCAATGATCCGGTAAATGCCGCCGAAGGGAACCGCGGGCTTCGCCCGATGAATGGTGAGCGGATGCAGCCGTTCGCCTTTTCCGCCTGCCAGGATCATTGCGAGTACGCTCATGAAGGTGGTCTCCTTGCCGAGGTGAACTTTCGAGTGATGTGCATAAAGCGTGAGGCGAAGCCGCCGCAAGGCAACTTCAATTACAGTAAAATAATAGCAGGAGGAGTACCGGGTGTCAAACGAAGAGGGTATAAATTCGCAGTCATCGTTCTGCGGATTGGGGAGTTGCAGAAGATAGAGAATAATAATTTCGATATGAAATTTTTTAATAGTAATTTTTCTTGATTTTTTAAAACCCCGTTGCTAATATGAACTCCCTTTTCCTGTAAGTCTCGTTCTTTCTTCTATTTGACAAGTTACATTAAGTAACAAGTTTTGCTTGTCTCCGGTAACACCTTTTAAAAGAGCCTATTCTCTTTTATTTTCAGTTGGTTGTTCCACCACTGCTGCTGGTTCTGTCACCAAATGCTGTAAAGGGAGGTTTTTACCGTGCTCCAGAATGATGAAGTGAAAAAAGTAGATGCGGTCCTTGACGATGCCGAGGGGCAGCGGGGCATGCTCATAGCCGTGCTGCAACGGGTCCAGGAGAAGGTCGGTTACCTGCCTGAGGACGCCATGCAGATGATCGCCGACCGGCTGCATCTGTCCCTGAACAATGTCTACGGCGTTGCTTCGTTCTACAAACATTTCCATTTCAAACCGCGCGGCAAGAATGTGGTCAAGGTCTGCATGGGTACGGCCTGCCATGTGCGCGGGGCCAAGGCGGTGCTTACCGAGATGGAGCACAAACTCGGCATCAAGGAAGGCGAGACCACGAAGGACCTCTCGGTCACGCTCGAGACCGTCGGCTGCGTCGGCTGCTGCGCCCTGGCGCCGGTGGCGACCGTGAACGATCAGGACCTCTACGGCGAACTTACTCCCAAGATGGTTGACGATATTATTGCGATGGCGAGGAGCGAACATGGAACTCACGTTTAAGCGGTTAAACAGCATCAGTGACCTTGATGCGCTCCGTGTTCGGCTCAAGAAGGAGCGCTCCGAGAAAGAGACCCACCGCGTGCGCGTCTGCTGCGGCACCGCGTGCCAGGCATCGGGCTCCAATAAGCTGGTCAAAAAGTTCGAAGAAGAGGCAAAGGCAAAGGGCGTTGAACTCGAGATCGTCAAGACCGGGTGTCAGGGCTTCTGCCAGCGCGGCCCGGTCATGATCCAGGAACCCCAGGAGACCTTCTATCAAAAAGTGAAGGTGAGCGATATCCCCGAGCTCTTCTCGACCTCGGTCCTGAACGGCATGCCTTACCGGAAACAGCTCTACCGCGAATTCTCGCTCTCCGAGCCGAACGCGGCCATGCAGGACATTCCCTTTTACAAAAAACAGAAGCGCGTGGCGCTTCACCGGAACGGTTTTGTCGATCCCTGCAACATATACGACGCCATTCGCGAGGACGGGTATGCCGCTCTGGCAAAATGCCTGACCGAATACAAGCCTGATGAAGTGATCGATATAGTGAAGAAGTCCGGGCTTCGCGGACGCGGCGGCGCGGGCTTCCCGGCAGGCCTCAAGTGGGAGCATACGAAGAAATCGGGCGCGAAGATCAAGGCAGTCGTATGCAACGGCGACGAAGGCGACCCGGGCGCGTTCATGGACCGTGCGCTGATGGAAGGCGATCCGCACTCTGTGATAGAAGGCATGGTCGTCAATGCCTATGCCATCGGCGCGACGCATGGTTATATTTATGTCCGGCACGAATATCCCCTGGCGGTCAAGAACCT
>MHEA01000037.1:7628-7859 GCA_001805085.1 Nitrospirae bacterium GWC2_57_9 | reverse complement strand
ATTTCCGCAAGAAGGAACTGACGGACTCCTTCAGCAGGTCCTTTGCCACCGATGTCGAACTCGTGGACATTCTGAAGGAGAAGGCGCGGGAATGGACAGGCGCCCGGATCATCTCGTCCATCCCGGGTCATCTGTTCACCCAGCGCCTCGTCAGGTTCCCTTTTTCGGACCGGAAGCGCGTCGAGAAGGCATTGCCCTTCGAGCTCGAGGCCCTCGTGCCCTTCGATCTCG
>MHEA01000037.1:5260-7587 GCA_001805085.1 Nitrospirae bacterium GWC2_57_9 | reverse complement strand
GAGGCCGCCGATGCCCCCAAGGAGGCCCCGGTCCTGGGCATCATGCTGCCGAAGGAGGTACTGCGGAAGCACCTCGACCTGCTTGCCTCCGCCGGGATCGATCCCCAGGTGATCGTACCGTCCTACATCGGTCTTGATGCCCTCTCCCGGATGATGACCGCCGAGGGGTGCACCATCCTGTCCTGCGGCAACGACATCTGCCTTCGGAGCGGAGAAACCGTGAAGGGGCTCCGGAGCTTCTCGCTTTCCGGTTCCACCGCAAGCATCCGCCATACGCTCCAGGCAATCGAGATCGAACAGAACGAGCGGGTGGAAAAGATCTGCGTCCTCTGCCCGGACCATGAAGCCCTTTTTGCGGAGCTCGGCATTACTGTCGAGCAGCTCTCACCTGAGTTCGGAGGGAAAAAGGCATCGGACCCCCTTACCCTCGGCCTCGCGCTCTCGGAGCAGGTCAATTTCCGCAAGCAGGAATTCGCCTATCATCTGATCGATGAAGGCCTGCGCCGGAGAAAACGGACAGTCTTGATCGCCTCGATCCTCGTCGCGGTCCTCTTCCTCGTGAACCTCGGCGTCAAATTCTACATGATCGAAACGACCTACGGCAGGCTGGACAGGGAGATACAGGCGCTCTACCGGCAGGCGGTCCCCGAAGGGAAGATCGTGGGCGACCCCGTGAGGCAGCTGCGCAGCAGCCTGGACGACGCCCGGAAGAAATTCGGCGTGCTCGGGACAGGAACGTCCGCGCTGGACGCCATGAAAGCGGTGACCGACGGCATCCCGAAGGAGATCCGCGTCGGTTTCCAGGAGTTCAACATGGAGGGAGACCGGCTGAAACTCCAGGGAGAAGCGGCCTCCTTCGAAGCGGTGGACAAGATCAAGGCCGAGCTGCAGAAGTCGGAGCTTTTCGGCGAGATCAATGTGCTGGACACGCGGATGGGCACCGACAACAAGGTGAAGTTCCGGCTGGATATCAAGCTGAAACAAAGCCTGTAATTGCCCAGAAACTACGAGTTTTTGTTAACCACGGATGAATACGGTTTACGTCAATCCATGACAATAGAGGATAAACTGCTTCACAAGGACGTCACGAAGGAGATAATAGATTCTGCCTTCAATGTTCATAATTACATTGGCTGCGGGTTGCTGGAAAAGGTATATGGAAACGCACTCGTCTGGGATCTGGAACTGAAAAAGCAAAACGTTGTCGCGCAGCAACAGTACAAGATTTTATACCGAGAGAAGGAAGTCGGGATTTACTGTGCGGACCTCGTTGTTGAAGACAAAGTGATCGTTGAGGTCAAATCAGTCGAGAGAATCGAAGATATTCATCGTGCTCAGCTCCTGAACTATTTGAAGATATCCGGTCTGCGGGTTGGTCTGCTAATAAATTTTGCAAGGCCCAAGCTTGAATACGAAAGACTTGTGGTTTAAAACCGTGTTCATCCGTGGTTAATTTATAGAGGTATTTTTTTGAAACTCGAAGAACGCGATAAAAAGATCCTTATCTATGGCGGCATTGCCGCGGCGCTGATCCTGCTGTATGTATTCGTGCTGTCGCCGCTGTATGCCGACCTGGCCCGCAAAAGGGACGCGATCCCGAAGAAGGAACGCGATCTCGCCGAGATACGGCTGCTCAAGGACCAGTACCTCGAGATGCAAAAGCGGCTGGAGCAGCTGCAGGCCACGGCGGCCCAGCGCGGGCCCCTGCTGACCGAGATCGAGAACATAACCAGGCGGACGAACCTGAGCAGCAAGATCGTATCGCTCAAACCGCAGGCCGGGGTGCAGGCGGGAACCTTCAAGGAGAGCATCGTCGAGGTGCGGCTGGACAATATCACGCTCTACGACGTCGTGAACTATGTGAACCAGCTCGAAAAGGCGACGCTTCGCATCAGAAAACTCTACTTCAAACCGCGTTTCGATAACCCGAAGTTCCTGAACACGACGATCCTCGTATCGAGCGCCGGGTAACGCTATGCTGGACAAAAAAATACTTATCCGCAGGCTTTCCTTCGCCGGATACTTTTTCGCGGTTTTCCTGCTTTTCCTTCTCTTCCTGTTCCCCTTTGACCGGGTCAAGGCAAGAATCGAATCGGAAGTGCGGCTCCGCACCCCTCTCGACCTGTCGGTAGGCCGTATCAGCCCCCGTTTCTTCAACTCCTATGTTCTCTCCGATGTCGTGCTCTCGGACCGGCAGGGGAAGGTCCTGTTCGAAAGTGCGTCGGTCAACACTTCGGTCTCGCTCCTGAGCCTGCTTCGAGGCGCCCTCTACGTCAATATGAAGGCAGCTGCGTACGGCGGGGAACTGCTCGTGAAGATGCAGCAGG
>MHEA01000037.1:0-5250 GCA_001805085.1 Nitrospirae bacterium GWC2_57_9 | reverse complement strand
CCAGTATCTGATGCTGGACGCGAACGGCCTTGATGTTTCCTCCTATGCCTTGCTCAAAAATTCCGGGTTCAAATTGACCGGGAAAATAGGCGGAAACCTCGAGTTGAACAATGATACGGGGAAGGGACGTCTCTGGATCAAGGGCATAACATCGCGGGAACTCAAGATCAAAGGATTCAGCATCCCGGACCTGGATTTCGACAAGGGGTGGCTGGAAGCGGATATCAAAGGCGACCGGATGATGATCCGGAAACTGGAACTGGAAGGACGGGAACTTAAAGTTCAGATCACGGGCGACATGGTCATGCGCGAACGTGGTATCATCAATCTTACGGTCAGGCTTAAACCATCAGCGCGGCTTGCGTATGAGCAATCGGCCGTACTCTCTTTCCTCAAGAACCGTGATGCCGACGGCTTTTATCAGTTCACGGTAGGCGGACTGCTCTCGGAGCCGCTGCCCAGGCTGTAACTCCACTCCGTAGCCGTTCCTCCCCGTATGTTCTCAAACCGCAAAAAAAAGACAGCTGCCCGTTCGGCAGCTGTCTTTTTGCATCTTTTCCAGGGCTCGCGCTCAGAACCGGAGCGCCAGGTTCACCGATGCCGCCCCCTGTTTTTCGTCAAAGTCATACCCCGCTGCCAGATCCAGCCGCAGGGCAAACAGCCGAAGCCCCAGGCCGCCGGTATAGACCGTCTTTGCGCTGCTGTCCTCCATGTTCCTGTTCGCGCCCAGCCGGATATTGAAGTACTCATCCAGGAACGTTTTCTCCAGCCCGACGGCCGCCATACGGCTTTCGTACCCGGGCGTGAGCGTTTTGTTCCGCGTCAGATCGTAGTCTGCCGCCAGGGTGAACGTCTCATAAGGCTGCCAGGCGACGCCCGCCCGGTACTGCGGTTCCAACTCGATCTCGCCCGTCGCCACAGTGCTGCTCACACCCGATCCGGTGGATTGCGCGATCCTTCCCTGAACCGGGAATGAGGGCGAGTTCAAATCCCTGCCCACGATCCCGATCCGGACGCTCTCGACCGGCGCAAAGAGCACGCCAATGTCGATGGACGCCTCGCTGCTCTCGGTCTTGCTGTCGGTCAGATCATCCATGAAATCGTCGAACGAGTTCGAGGTCATGGTCTGCGACGTGATATACGTTTCAGCATAGATCATCTTCACATTTGCGCCTATGAAGAAGGACTCTCCGAGGGAGGTGGCGAAGGAGAGGGCGGGCTGGGTGGTGCCGATTCCGATGCCGGTTACCATGGATTCGTTGTTGCCCACGAAATTCGTGCTCACCGGATCAGGGCTGAGGTTCAGGGTATCGATCGACGGAAATAGCCCGGCATACCAGAGCGCCATGCCGCTGATCGCTACGGCTGATGATCCGGAAACAGGGAACGAGATCAGGAGACCGCCGGACACATCCAGATCAGCGCCGGTGTCCGGTCTGTCCAGTTCCTGGAACAACCTGATCGTTTCATTGATCGCCACAGGGTCGTGGGCCTGGACCTTCGAGTAAATGTCCTTGATCTCGGTCCATTTGTCCTCGAGCCCGATGTGGTCCTGCGCGGCCGCTTCAACGGGGATCCGAATGTCCACCTTCTTGTGATGGGCAAGAGCGGCGGGATTCCAATATACCGCGGTCGAATCATTAACGGCAGCGACGGATGCACCGCCCATACCGAGCGCTCGCGGCCCGACCACAGAAAAAGGAGCGGCCTGCGACAAGGCCGGGCAGACTAAAAGAATGAATACTGACAGTCTAATTAATTGTTTTTTCAAGAGATCCTCCCGTTGCATTTTTTTGTTAAAGAATATACACGAACAATTCATTTGTCAAGCTTTGGTATTATAAATTGAGCTTGATACCCTGAAAATACCCCGACTTAGGTATTTACATTAAAAAAAATCTGATATATGATGAACAATAAATTGCATTTCTCATGCCGATCAAAAGGACGCCTGCGTTGATGCTGATTTCCGCTGAACAACATAAGCTACTGGAATTAATAGGATTTCCGCTGATCCTGATCGGGACGCTGGAAATCCTTCTCTCGTTCATTCTGGTAAAGCAAAATCCGCGGAACAGCCCGGTCAATAAATCCGTTGCGGCCTTCTCTTTCTTCACGGCTGCTTACTCCTTAATAACAGGCCTCATGTATGTCCGGGCTTCCTATGGTCTGGACGTTACCGTCCTCGCCAGGACGAACTGGTTCAGCTGGATGATGATACCCGCCGGCCTGCAGTTCGTTTTTTACATGCGCGACGAGCGCAGTCAGGCAGCCCGCAAGGCCGGGCTCATCCTGTACCCCTTCTGGTTCATTGTTTTTTGCGTGAGCCTGTTCACGGACCTGATAGAACGGGGGAATTACAGTCTGATTCCCTTCATCGATCATTCCGGCCCGCTTGCAAAACCGCTCAGGCTCATCGGGCTTGTCCTCATCGGATGGGTCATGTACGAAGTCTACCGGCTCAGGCGCCGCGTTACGGGGATAAAAAAAGCGCAGCTCAATTATTTCGCTCACGGCGTCCTTATTTTTTGCGGAGGCGGAGCGCTTCTCGCCGGCGTGCTGCAGCTGTTCGGCGGTTTCGGACTCGAACCGGGCCTGGGCTCCTATTTCAGCCTGCCCTGGGTGGTGCTCACGTTCTATGCCATCACCCGGCACCGGCTGTTCGATATCCGTATCATCATTTCCCGGACCGTAACGATCCTCCTGCTGGGCAGTATTTTTTCCGGAATACAGATCGGATTTTTCGTCCTATTAGAGCCGCTCATAGGGTCCTCCTTGACCATCGTCGTATCCCTGTTCTTCATCGGTTTCGTCTTCTTCGGCACTCCCTTCAGCAGCAACATCAGGCGCTGGGTTCAGCAACTGGTCTATCAGAAAAAGTTCGATTATCAGCAGGTGCTGAAGGATTCGAGCAAGGCGGTCCTGACGATCCTCGATTTTCACGAAATGCTCGATTACCTCATGAACAGCATCAGGACGAGCCTGGGCGTCGAGAATGCCTGCCTGTTCCTGAAGGGCACGGACGGCGTGTATACCCGGCAGGTCAGCCTCGGCATGATGGAAGTTCGCTGTTCCGAGGGAAACCTGGACGGGATGATCGTCGAATGGGTAAAGAAGAGCGGACAGACGGTGATCCTCGAAGAACTCGAAGAGAAACAGGCCGGGGAGGAATTCTATTTTGTCGGCGCCTTCATGAAAAAAACGGGCGCGGAACTGCTGATGCCCCTTATCTTCAAGGGCCGGCTCCAGGGTGTTCTGACCCTGGGAAGAAAAGGCGATCAGGAAGCCTATACCGAGAGCGATCTCGAGCTTCTGGAAGTCCTGGCAGGTCAGGCGGCCGTTGCCATAGAAAATGCACTGCTCTATGAGCGCGCGAGACAGGTGCAGGTTTCTCTTCGCGAAAGCCAGGAACGGTTCAAGAACCTGATCGAGACGACGAGCGACTGGGTCTGGGAGATGAACGACCGGGGCGTCTATACCTATGTCAGCCCGAGGATACGCGATATTCTGGGGTACGAGCCGGAAGAGGTGGTCGGAAAGACCTTTTTCGACTTCATGCCCCGTGAAGAAGCCCGTCGGGCCGCCGACTTTTTCGTTTCCCTTACCAGGAATAACAGGCCCTTTCTGATGTTCCAGAACACCAATCTCCACAAGACCGGCCGTCTGGTCATTCTCGAGACCAGCGGCATCCCGTTCTTCGATCAGGCGGGCCGGTTCGCGGGTTATCGGGGCATCGACCGGGACGTGACGCAGCGTAATGAGCTCGAGGGCCAGCTTCGCTACGCGCAAAAAATGGAGGCCATCGGCAGGCTTGCCGCCGGCGTGGCCCACGATTTTAACAACATCAACACGGCGATCGTCGGATACGCAAACCTGCTCTATCTCCGGATGGCGAAGGATGATCCCCTGCGGGAGAACGTGGACCGGATCCTGGCGGCCACGGAGCGTTCCTCGAACCTGACCAAAAGCCTGCTCACCTTCAGTAAAAAACAGACGGTACAGCTGCTGCCGTTCAAACTGAACGAGATCATCGGCCGCATGGAACGGATAATTGCAGGTCTGCTGCGCGACGATATCGAGCTCCGTCTCGATCAGTGCAAGGACGACCTGATGGTCGCCGCGGATCAGGTCCAGATCGAGCGGATCATCATGAACCTGGCCGCAAATGCCCGCGACGCAATGCCCGGCGGCGGACGGTTCACGATCGGGACTCGGCAGGCAGACATCGACGAGTCTTTCATAGCAGCCCGCGGTTACGGCAAACCGGGCACGTACGCGCTGATCAGCGTCAGCGATACGGGGACCGGCATGGAAGAGCGGGTGATGCAGAAGATATTCGAACCCTTCTTCACGACCAAAGGGGCAGGCAGGGGCACCGGCTTCGGGTTGTCCATTGTGTACGATATAGTCAAACAGCACCGGGGCTACGTCACCGTCGAAAGCAGCCCGGGAAAGGGGGCGAGCTTTCACCTCTATCTGCCCCTCATCAGGACCAGCATTGCGGCAACCCGTCCTGCAGCGCCGGCGGTCACCGCTGCCCGGACCGGCACGGTCCTGGTAGCCGACAACGATGCCGACGACCGGCATCTCATCAAGGTCGCCCTGGAAGGGTTGGGTTATCGGGTGATCGAAGCAGTCGACGGCGAGGACGCAGTCGAAAAATTCAGACAGCATAACGACCGGCTCCACTCACTGATCCTGGACATCGTCATGCCGAAGATGAACGGGAAGGATACCTATCAGGCGATCAGGCGGAAACAGCCCGACGTGAAGGTCCTGTTCACGAGCAGCTACACCGAAGATGTGATCCTCGAGCAGGGCATGGTCGACGATAACATGAATTTCATCTTGAAGCCTTTTTCCTCGAAGGAGCTGCTTGACCGGGTGACCGCAATGGGATGAGAACCCGGGCAGGTCCGGAGATTTGCGTTTGACATTCCCGCCCCGAACCAATAGAATACTTTTCTGATGAAATCCCCGAAAACCAAGACCGTCTACGTTTGCCAGGCCTGCGGCACGCAATCGCCGCGCTGGATGGGCAAATGCCCGGACTGCGGCCAATGGAACACCATGGTCGAGGAGCGCCTGGAAAAGCCAAAGGACGTCGGGAGCGCGAAGCGGCGTGACGGGTCTGAGCCGCTCCTGCTCGGCGACATCCAGACGCGGGACGAAGACCGGTTCGTTACCCGGATCAACGAACTCGATCGCGTGCTGGGCGGCGGAATTGTTGCCGGATCCGTTGTTCTCATC
>MHEA01000036.1:8382-12896 GCA_001805085.1 Nitrospirae bacterium GWC2_57_9 | reverse complement strand
CAAGTTGTTCGGCCTGGCTTGCGCATTGCCTGCACGTTAACCGACCCGATTCGGCTGCGCGGTGTTTTGAACGGGGTGAGCATAAGTCAGAATTTTTTATACAAGCCGCACATTTTTCTTGACAGCGAAAATCACTTCGCCTATATTCAAAAACATGATGCATCTCACCCTCACCACCGGTCTGGTCGTACGTAAAGCAGCATGGCTGGCTATTGCCGTGGCTGAGGGGGATTCTATTAACTTCTGATCGAAGCAAGCAGACAAATAGAACGCCCACAAGGCCACGGAAAATAAAAGTTTCCGTGGCCTTTGTTGTTTTGGGTCCAGGTCAAAGGCTTGGGCCGCTTCACCCAGATGACGGCGGAGTTATAAACGCCGTCATTCCCGAGGTTGTAATCGGGAATCCGGTTTGGCCGTATCAGATTTCATGAACCATATCCACCTCCGCTAACGCAACCGAAGGTGCTAGAACCCCGGCGCCGTTGGTAAAGCAACGGCAGGGCCCGATAGGGACACTCGGGGATGACGTGAATGGCTGATGTGATCGAAAGGCGACCAGTATGAAAGATACGCTCAAACCCGGTATTGAATCTGAGTTTACCTTCCCGGTGAACGATTTGAAAACCGTTCCGGCGCTCTATCCGGAGTCTCCTGAGTTCAAGGCAATGCCCCGGGTCTTTGCTACCGGGTTCATGGTCGGTTTCATCGAATGGGCCTGCATCAGGCTGGTCAAACCCCATCTCGACTGGCCTGAAGAACAGACGGTCGGCACGCACATCAACGTGTCCCATACCGCGGCAACGCCGGCAGGGATGGCCGTGACCGCACGGGTCAAACTGGTCGCCGTGGAGGGCAGGCGTCTGGTATTCGACGTGGAGGCGCGGGACGAGGTCGAGGTGATCAGCAGGGGAACTCACGAACGCTTCGTCATCAACAAAAAGAGATTCGATGAAAAAATGGCTGGTAAAGCCCGGAAAAAAGAAACATAACCGGCAATTGTGCAAAAAGGAGGCTGTCATGAAATGGGACGCGGAAAAGTATGACACGGTCAAGGCTCCACAGATCGACGCGGGCAGGGAGCTGATCGCCCTGAGCGCGGTCCGGTCCGATGACCGTATTCTCGATATCGGGTGCGGCACGGGCAAACTGACCGTTGAACTGAAGCGTCTGGCTCCGAAAGGCAGCGTGACCGGCATCGATCCGTCCGAGGAGATGCTCGAGAAAGCAAGGGCAGTGGCAGCCGCGGACCTGCGGCTGCTCCGCGCGTCCGCCCAGGAAATGGAGTTCAGCGGGCAGTTCACGCTCGCCTTCTCGAACTCGGCAATGCAGTGGGTAAAGGACCAGCAGGCAGCGCTGATGCGTACCTACGATGCCCTCGAACGAGGCGGCAGGATCGCCTTTCAGATGCCGGCGGACAATTTCTGCAATGAATTCTTCGATTCCGTAGGGCATGCCATTGCCACTCTCGGTTATGAGCGATTTTTCGACCGCTGGGAGTCTCCGTGGTATTTCCCGTCAAAAGAGGCATACGAAAAGGCGCTCAACAGGGCCGGCTTCCGGAACATCCGGGTGTTCTACCGGGATTATCATCTCGCGTTCCCGGACATCACCACGGTCACGTCCTGGTGGTCTTCGGCAGGGCTCAGGCCCTACCTGGCGGCGTTGCCGGGGGGAGCGCAGCCCTATTTTACGGAGGCCTTCGGGGATGGCTTCGAGAACAGCAGGACCGCACAGGGTGTTGAATTCGATTTCAGGAGATTATTCGCCTTCGCGGATAAGTGTTGAACCGTCCATGCATGAACAGCAAAAGGTAAAGATCATCCTGTCCCTGCTTACGCTTTACATTGCCTGGAGCTCGACGTACCTGGCCATACGGATCGCGCTCGAAGGTTTCCCCCCGTTCTTCATCGCGGGGTTCCGGTACATGCTGGTCGGAGCGGGAATGTATGTCTACTTAAAAGCAAAGGGCGTTCCTTCGCCCACAGCCCGGGAATGGGGAGGGTCGGCCGTGATAGGGATATTCCTGCTCCTGGGCGGGACGGCCGGCGTGGTCTACGCGGAGCAGTGGGTCGGATCAGGCATTGCCGCACTGGTGCTCGCGACCTCGCCGCTTCTGACCGTGCTGTTCGCAATGCTCTGGAAGCACCGGCCGGCCCGGAACGAGTGGTTGGGAATGCTGCTCGGGTTTATCGGGATCGTTCTGCTGAACATGGAAGGAGACCTGAGAGCACATCCGCTGGGTGCTGCCCTGCTCATTCTCGCTTCCGCATCCTGGTCCTTCGGCTCTGTCCTGAGCCTGCATGTGCCTATGCCGCGCGGCATGATGGCAAGCGCCTCGCAGATGTTCGCGGGCGGGCTCCTGGTGCTCGTGGTGGGGCTCCTTGCCGGGGAACGGGTGCCTGCTCATCCGTCCCTGCGGTCCGCGGCTGCTGTGGTCTACCTCGCGATCTTCGGATCGCTGCTGGGGTATACGGCCTACACGTACCTGCTCAAGAACGTGCGTCCGGCGGTGGCAACGAGCTATGCCTATGTCAACCCGACCCTGGCAGTCCTGCTCGGGGTATGGCTGGGGGGCGAGGCTTTTCCGAAAACAGGTCTGATCGCCATGCCCGTCATCCTGGCCGGGGTGGTTCTGGTTATCCTGGGGCAGAGGCATAACGTCAGTTCGGAGTGAGGAGTGCGGAGTGCTCAAACCACCCTCCCCCTGAAGGGGTCGAATGAAAGTAAATAAAAGGTGAACCTATGAACAAGAACGAAATACTGCAATTCCTGAACGCGAACATGGTATTTCATCTTGCGACCGTTGAAGACGGCGAGCCCCGCGTCAGGGGAATATGGCTCTACCGGGCGGACGAGAACGGGCTGGTGTTCCATACGGGAAAGATGAAGGAGCTGCACCGGCAGCTTTCGGCAGATCCGCACGTTGAGATGAGCTTCAACAACGGCAAGTTCGGAGACCTTACTCAGGTGCGGGTGCGCGGTACGGTGGAACTCGTCGAAGACCTGGAGCTGAAGAAGGAGATCGTGCAAAAGAGGCCCTTCCTGAAGCCGTGGGTGGACCAGGACGGGTATGAACAGATGGCGGTCTACCGTTTGAAGAACGGGAAGGCCGCGGTCTGGAGCATGAGCGACAATCTGGCGCCGAAGGAGTTTGTGGAGCTGTAGCGCCCGACATCGGACAGGCGCCGAAACAGCAAACAAAAAGATTATTTTCGCGCAAAGCCGCCAAGCCGCAAAGAAAGTCAGGAACAAACAAGCAGCAGACATGGTCCTCACCAATAACATCTTAGACGCTTAAATCTCTAGAGTAAGGCAGAGAGAGCCTTGCCCTTCTTGGCGTCACCCTGCGCTCTCGCAACCGCTGGGTGCGAGGACCCTAAACGCCGTCATTAAACATGCGGCAGGGCTTTGCGGCTTTGCGCGAGATAAAGCTTTTAGGACTTGTTTTTATACTATAGGAGTTGACCATGGACATAACGAGAATAAGAAAGAGCATCGACGACCTCGATACGATGATCGTTACCTTGCTCGCAAAGCGGGCGGACATGGTGAGCGCGGCAGGCAGGCTCAAAAAGAGCGGGCAGGGCGTGCGCGACCCGAAGCGCGTGAACGAGGTGCTCCGGCACGTCAGGGAACGGGCCGCAGCCAAGGGGCTCGACCCGGCTGTAGCCGAGGAGGTCTACCGCACGATCATCCACTGCTTCGTGAGCAAGGAGCTGAAAGAATCCGAGACACGGTCCAATGCCGAGGGGGGCGCCCAATGCAGATAACCGGGCAGGTGCATGCGTTGAAGGTCCCGTTCCAGGTGCCCATATCGCCCGAAAGAAAGATCGACCGGTTCGTCTATGTCTATCTCCTCTATGGCGAACGGATGTGGCTTATTGATACCGGCGTCGCGTCCTCGGAAGTCCTGATCTACGATTATCCTCTGCGTGGCGCAGAGGGGAAATAGAGAACGAGGAGGATCGGATGAGCGTACCGGTGATCAATTTCGAAGAGAAGTTCTCTAAAATACAGGACCTGCATTCGTACAAGGTCATCGCCCGGATGAATGATTACTATTTCAAACTGGTCCGGGTCAAGCGGGATTTCGTATGGCACAAACACGCGGAAACCGATGAGGTGTTCGTGGTGTTCGAGGGCAAGCTCAGGATCGATCTGCGAGACAAGATCCTCTTTCTGCACAAGGGGGACATGGCAGTCATACCCAAAGGCGCCGAGCATAAGACTTCCTGCGCGGAAGAATGCAAGGTGCTGCTGATCGAGCCTGCGGAAACCTTAAATACGGGAGACGCAGGAGGAGCATTGACCGACACGAATCTGGAGTGGATCTAGACATCTTTTTGAAGGAAGAACCATGAGCGATTTCAAAGAAACGCACTGGGCAGATCGGGAATTTGCAAAAGGCTACCGGGACAACGCGGATATTTTTATCGTCGAGCGGTGGCGTATGCTCTCGATCCTCCAGTCGTTCTACCGCCATTTCGTCAAGAACGAAAGCCCGAAGAGCATTC
>MHEA01000036.1:7950-8215 GCA_001805085.1 Nitrospirae bacterium GWC2_57_9 | reverse complement strand
ATACGGAAAGACCTGCTGCAGGGACCATTCGATTTCGTTGCCTCTTCGCTGGCGATACATCACTTGACGATGCAGGAGAAAGCGGCGCTGTTCGAAAAGACGTACCGTCTTCTGAGCCGGGGAGGCTATTTTGTAAATATCGATGTGGTCCTCGCACCGACAAAGCGTCTCGAACAGTGGTATTTGTCGCTCTGGAAGGACTGGATCGACGAACGGGTATGGGACCTGGGGCTGGCCGGCGGCCGGTTCGACGGCATTATCCGGC
>MHEA01000036.1:7560-7855 GCA_001805085.1 Nitrospirae bacterium GWC2_57_9 | reverse complement strand
CCGGGAGGTCGCGATGTTGAGGGGAGCCTCCGGCTCCTGCCGGAGGGGGCTCCACTTAGGGGGGCAACGATGAGCCTTGAAGAGATCAGGCGCGAGATAGACGAGATCGATTCGCGCATCATTAGTCTTTTGTCCGATAGAAGCAGGCTGGTTTCCGCAGCGGGCAAGCTGAAAAAAAGCGAGAACGGCGTGCGGGACCCGCATCGGGTCGGGCAGGTGATCGAAAAGGTCCGGACAAAGGCCGCAGAGGCAGGGCTTGATCAGGATATTGCCGAAGAAATATACCGGACAATCA
>MHEA01000036.1:5276-7515 GCA_001805085.1 Nitrospirae bacterium GWC2_57_9 | reverse complement strand
AAGTCAGGCAAAATAAAGGCCTTCCGGATGTTTCGATCAGGAAAGCAACGGACCAGGATTGCGATCAGATCGTGGACATCTTCAATTATTATGTCGAGCACGGGTACGCCGCCTATCCCGAGAAACCGTTGGACAGGAGGCTGTTCGATTTTCTGAAGACGATCATTTACGGAAACGCCTTTTTCGTGGTCGAGGACAGGGCGGAGCATGTTATCGGGTTCGGTTTTCTGAAAAAATATCATCCCTATCCGGCATTCGATCGCACGGCGGAGGCCGGCTATTTCCTGCTTCCGGGCCATACAGGGCAGGGTGTGGGTGCGCTGCTCTTAAACAGGTTGGAACAGGAGGCACGCGAGCTGGGCGTCGACAATCTCCTTGCGAACATATCGGCTCTTAATCCGCCGAGCCTCGCATTTCACAAAAAGCACGGCTTCCGGGAGTGCGGACGGTTCGAAAAGATCCTGACGAAGTTCGGGCAGGACCTGGACATTGTCTGGATGCAGAAGAGGCTATAAGACAGGAGGTACCATGGATCGATTCCCGGAATTTATTCGAGACACCGCAAATGCAGTTGCCTCACGTTACAGGAGCGAAGGCGTGCATGGGTATGTATTCGACGGAGCGAAGGGAGCACAAGCAGTGCTTTTTGAATGCCATGCCGGCGGCGTTTCGAAGGAGCACGTTCACCCTTTTGACGAATACTTTCTCGTCATTCAAGGTGAATACACGCTCGGCATCGAAGGTCGAGAAATCACAATGAAGGCGGGGCAGGAATATCATATCCCCCCGGGAGTCCCCCATGACGGCCGGTTTATTCCCGGTACGAGGACAATCAATGTCTTTGGGGGGAAGAGAGCGGAACGCGAAGGGTGATGGAAATGGAAACCGAAAGATAAAGAGGGAATAAATGCTTACCAGGATCGGAAACAGAAATGACATCAGCGGGATCGTCGCGCTGCAGAAGGCGAACCTCTATGACAACCTCTCTCCGGATGAAAGGAAGCAGGGCTTTGTGACCACGCCTTTCTCAGAAAGTCAGCTCCTGGAACTGATGGGAGAGCGCGGGGTGTTCGTAGCAGAGGAGCGGGGAGAGATCATGGGTTATGCCATGGCCGGGACGTGGCGTTTCTTTTCAAGGTGGCCCATTTTCCCGTTCATGGTTTCGCGGCTTGGACCGCTGTCGATATCAGGTGAATCGATCCTGCCGGAACGAAGTTTTCAGTACGGCCCTGTCTGCATCCACTCGGCGCTGCGAGGGTCAGGCCTTTTTCCTGTCCTGTTCGAGGAAATGCGAAAAGAATTTATGTCGCGCTTCCCGATCGGCATAACATTTATTAATCGCTTGAACGAGCGTTCGTACAGTGCTCATACGCGCAAGCTGGGCATGACCGTGATCGATGTTTTCGAATTTTCAGGCAGGAACTATTATATGCTGGCATTTGACACTTCTCGCCCGGTGATCGGCTGAACAGGTCAATGCTCCGCAAGAACAAATTCACTTCAGGAGGAGAACGTGAATATTAACTCCACGAAACTGGTCTATTTTTCACCGACGCAAACAACCAAAAAAGTAATTGAGGCGATCGCGGAGACCATCGAGTCCGCAAGGGTGGAGCACGTTGACCTGACACCGCCTGCTGCGCTTACTCGAAAGCCGATGGAGGTACATGATGAACTGGCGCTCATAGGCTCTCCTGTCTATGCGGGGAGGCTGCCGGTCGACATGATCGCCAGGCTGCGGAGGCTGAAGGGCAATAATACACCTGCTGCTATCGTTGTTGTCTATGGGAATAGGGCATACGAAGATGCGCTCAGGGAACTAAGGGACCTTGCTCTGGAAATCGGATTCAGACCCGTGGCAGGCGGCGCTTTTATCGCGGAACATTCCTACTCCACTGCTGCCGTGCCGGTTGCCGCGGGGCGGCCCGACGGCGATGACCTGATGCGTGCCCGGGAATTCGGAAAGACGATCAACGAAAAAATGAGCAGTCTCACGACCGATGGCGGAACACTGCCACTCCAGGTCCCCGGGAACTTTCCCTACAAGGAACGAGCCGGCCTGGTAAATGTCGCTCCCGTTACCGATCACACCGTCTGCACCAGATGTGAAAAATGCATACCTGTCTGCCCGACGGCTGCGATCACCCTGCAGGACACGGTGACAACCGATCCGGGCATGTGCATCAGATGCTGTGCGTGCATTAAAATCTGCCCCGAGGGAGCCCGCTCCATGGAGGAT
>MHEA01000036.1:1394-5185 GCA_001805085.1 Nitrospirae bacterium GWC2_57_9 | reverse complement strand
CCTTTTTCGAGGAAACGAAGGACCAGCCCAGGCAGGTTAAGAGCAAATGACGCAAAGGTCTGATGCTGCAATTTGCGTGTCCACAGTTGTGCTCCAAGAGGGAGGGAAATAATGCTGTTTCTGGTAATAAGCGCTCCTCGGCGGTCGAAGATGACCCCCGAACTCGTCGAAGCCCGGCTTGCGTTCAGGCAGTGGATCAAAAGTTTAAAGAAACAAGTAGCGTCTTTTTATCCCCGGGCAGGCAGGGGAGCCGTCGTGATCTTCGATCTCGGCACCCGAAAGGACCTCACGCAGATGCTTCGCAGGTGGAGAACTTTCGTCTCCGCAAGGCTTGACGTCTACCCGCTTCAAGAGCCTGCAATTTCCGAAACAGAGCTTCGGAAAAAACTTCGATGCTTAAAAGAAAAGGAGTAACAGCCGATATGGACGAGCAGCAGCGCAAGGCAATACTGAAAGAGACCTTCGATACCGTATCGGGAGGATATGACAATGAGCCGCTCCGGTTCTTCCCGGCAAGCGCGGACCACATGGCGTCGCTTCTGGACCTCAAGGGCGGCGAGCAGGTGCTCGATGTCGCCTGCGGGACCGGACATGCAGCCGTTGCGCTCGCGCGCAGGCTGCCGCGCGGACGCGTCACCGCCGTAGACTTTTCACCGGGCATGCTAAGCCAGGCGAGGACCAAAGCTGCATCCCGGAATGTGGGCAACATCGAATTCCTCGAACGGGACATGACTGCCCTCGGGTTTCCCGGCGGATCTTTTGATGCTGCGGTCTGCGCCTTCGGCATCTTCTTTGTCGAGAACATGCATGCTCAGCTTGCGCACATTGCCTCGGTGGTGAAGCCCGGCGGCAGGGTCATGATCTCCAATTTTCAGGAGAGCTACTTTCACCCGCTCAAGGACCTCATGGTCGACCGGATGGTCCGGTACGGAATCCAGATGCCTTCGCAGACCTGGAAGCGCATTGCCAACGAGGCCGGGTGCCGGGAGCTCTTCGCAAAAGCGGGATTGAAGGATATCCGCGTGGAGACAAAGAATGTCGGCTATCACCTTGACAGCGCGGAGCAGTGGTGGGAAGTGGTCTGGAACGCGGGCTTCCGCAGGATGGTCGGTCAGCTTGCACCCCCGGAGCAGGCGCGGTTTAAGCAGGAGCATTTGAAGGAAGTTGAGGCCTTGCGGACAGATAAGGGGATCTGGCTGGATGTGGGCGTGCTGTATACTCTCGGGATGAAGCCGGGAGGAGAGGAGCAATGACCGGTAAGGCAAAGCTATCCAGTGAGTACGAGGACCTCTGTCCCTTATGCGGAAGGGAACTGGAAGCTTCGAGTTTTTCGGGAACTTCATGGCTGTGCCGGTGTGGAGAGATCATACCCGAAGGACTTGAGGTCCGCCCGCGCCTGCATCCCCCCGCGTCGAATGCACGGTCCTTTTCTGCGGAACTGGAGTCAGCAATAAGGCAGGGGCTGCCGGGCAGGAAGAGAGCATAGTCCCGATACGATATCATTATGAGAGGAGAAGTGCATATGCCGGTAATACGAGTAGACATAGGAACGATCGATGCCGCACAGAAGAAGCAACTGATCGAGGAACTGACCGAAGCAGCGGTCAAAGTCACCCATATCCCCAAGCCGGCCTTTTCCGTCATTATCCAGGAACACAAGGATGAAAATTACGGAGTCGGCGGGCTCACGCTGGATAAGGTCAGGAAGTCGAGAACGTAGATAGCCGCGGCTGCGTCGTAAAGGCGAAGAGATACCAGGTTGAATGGATTCCAACGGTAGATCGAAGAACCATGAACATTATAGGGAAAAAGAGTTTGTTCGAGCACATCATTGCCTGCCTCAATCTGTCCTCGGACGCTGCATGTTCCATCCTGGACTTCGGTTGCGGAACCGGTGATTTCCTCGGGCTTGTTTCAAATGCAGGGTCCGGGAGTCAACTGCTCGGTATCGACTCATCAGGACCGTTCATTACAAGAGCGAGTGAGAAGCACCCGAACATCAATTTTGTTTGTGAAAAATTCGATGGGAAGCTTAACCTTCCCGATGCTGCCTTCGACTTAATCGTTACGATCGATGTCATTGAATGCATCAGCGATAAGAACGCGATGATCGATGAATTTCACCGCATATTGAAACCCGGTGGAACAGTGCTGGCCGCGCACTGGGACTGGGACACGATGCTCTATAATGCGGAGAGCAAGGACATTGCGAGAAGGGCCGTTGCCGCCTTTTCAGACTGGAAACAACCGTGGATGGACAATTGCGACGGTCAAATGGGGAGAAAACTCCGGGGGTTATTCGAGGGCAGCGGAAAGTTCCGGGGAAAGCCGGATTCGTTTAATCTCATGGAGACCAGCTACCGGGAAGGAACATACGGCTTCGACCGGATGCAGGACATCGCTCGATTAATCGGAAAAGAGGAGCATGAAAAGCTTCACAGAGAGTTGATTGAAAAGAACGAGAAAAAAGAATATTTTTTCAGCGTGACGTCCTTTCTTTATTGCGGGGAGAAGATATAAATTCCGGAATCATGCGTGTTTTATGGAGAACATCAAAGACTATCGGATCGATTTTGCCGCGCTCGATTGGGAGTCGCCGATGCCCGGGGTGCGTCAAAAGGTGATTGCCCACAACGGGAAGAAATTGCGACTTGTCGAATACACCAGGGAAATGCACCCGCACTGGTGTATGAAAGGGCACGTTGGCTATATCGTTGAAGGCCGCTTCGAGATCGAGTTTCGAGACGGAGTCCGGATCTTCGAGCAGGGTAACGGCGTTTTCATTCCCGACGGCGAAGAGCATCAGCACAAGGCAAGGGCTCTGACGGCTGTTGTGAGGGTTGTATTTGTAGAGGAGACGGGGGTTCCACAACACCATGAGGCATAAAGCCGAATGTACGAAAGGAGAAGATTGCTTTGGTCACTTGCTATCTCAGATACATTGTCAATCCTCACAAAATAAAAGAGTTTGAAATCTACGGGAAAATGTGGATTCCTCTCGTGGAGAGATTCGGCGGCACACATCACGGATACTTTATGCCGCATGAGGGTGCAAGCAATATTGCAATCGCGTTGTTTTCGTTTCCCAGTCTTGCCGCCTATGAAGAGTATCGAGAAAAGGCGGCGGCTGATCCTGAATGCCAGGCTGCTATGAAATATTACCGGGAAACTGAATGTTTCCTCAGTTATGAGCGAAGCTTCATGCGCCCTGTCTTTCGGTGAAGCTGCCCGGAGTAAGGACCTCACAGTATGATAGACCATTCAATGCCAAATGAGGGAAGTCCTCGCAAATTGAACCTGCTGGCCCTCGACGGTTCTCCCTTCAATCGGGGTTTGATCCACGGCAGAACGATGAGAGACCAAATCCATGCGTTGCTGACGCCGTGGAAGGCTGCATTCGAGGCGAATTGTAACATCGATTCGGAATCCTTCATCAAACTTTTTCTTAGCCGAACAGATTTTATATCTGCGATAAAAAGATGGACACCCGAGCTTCTGGAGGAAATCAGGGGAATCTCGGATGGCTCAGGCGTCGATTTCGACACAATGCTGGTTTTTCAGTTTGCGGATGAATATATCGCCGGCGGGAAAGCGATTGTGCAAGACCGTTGCAGCAGCGCAGGGTTTAGTGCGAAGGACGGAACGTCTTCGGTGATCGGTCAGAACATGGATATCGAATCCTATGCTGATGGATTTCAGCTGGTCCTGCATATCAGGCATGAAGACTCCGACTTGGAAGCATTCGTCTTGACCCAGGCAGGGTGTATTGCCTTGAACGGTATGAACAACAA
>MHEA01000036.1:1160-1330 GCA_001805085.1 Nitrospirae bacterium GWC2_57_9 | reverse complement strand
TCATGCATTGTGCGCGGCGTATTGAATCAGTGCTCGGAGGACGACGCCATCGCCTTTCTTCATCGAATCAAACATGCCTCCGGGCAAAACTACGTCGTCGGCGGGGCGTCCACGGTACAAAGCCTTGAATGCTCAGCAGGCAAAGTCAGCCGGTATAAGCCGAAGGAGAG
>MHEA01000036.1:826-981 GCA_001805085.1 Nitrospirae bacterium GWC2_57_9 | reverse complement strand
TGAAGAGGACGCTCAGTTCGCGTGATTCGGCGGAATTCCCCGTCTCCAGGGAGAAAGACCGGCAATGTGCGTTCACGTTCGCATCTACAGTCATGGTACTTTCCGGTTCGCCGGAATTTCACGTTGCGCCGGGTCCGCCGCATATCACAGGGTAT
>MHEA01000036.1:643-785 GCA_001805085.1 Nitrospirae bacterium GWC2_57_9 | reverse complement strand
AGCGTGCTGCGATCTAAATCGGTTGCTTGCGTTTATTTCATGCGGAGAAAGAAATAATCGAAGCGCCTGAAAGGATGTCCCCCATGGCAAGAAACATCGAAATCAAGGCCCGTATCGCGGGCGTCGAGGCACTTTTGCCGAA
>MHEA01000036.1:515-627 GCA_001805085.1 Nitrospirae bacterium GWC2_57_9 | reverse complement strand
GACAAGGGCCCGGTCGAGATTATCCAGGACGACACGTTCTTCCGGTGCGACTCGGGAAGGTTGAAGTTACGCGCCTTTTCAGAGGAAGAGGGCGAGCTTATCTTCTATCGCC
>MHEA01000036.1:309-492 GCA_001805085.1 Nitrospirae bacterium GWC2_57_9 | reverse complement strand
GAATCGTTCTATCTTCGTTCGCCGACGTCTGCGCCCGGAATCCTGCGCGAGTCGTTGTCTCTGGCCTGCGGACAGGCAGGGCGGGTACGGAAGCACCGTACGCTGTTCCTTGTCGGAAGAACGCGGGTCCACTTGGACAAAGTCGAGGGCCTTGGGCACTTCCTGGAGCTTGAGGTCGTCCTT
>MHEA01000036.1:176-294 GCA_001805085.1 Nitrospirae bacterium GWC2_57_9 | reverse complement strand
GCCGAAAACGGCGTCCGGGAGGCCAATGAACTCATGATGAAGCTCGGTATTGAACCCTCACAGCTTATTGAAGGCTCTTATGTCGATCTTCTTGCCCGGCCAGGGGTCTCTTTATAAA
>MHEA01000036.1:0-147 GCA_001805085.1 Nitrospirae bacterium GWC2_57_9 | reverse complement strand
TGAATTGATTCAGAAGAGCCTTGATCTATGGAGCATTCCCTACGTCGAGTTGGATATCTTCCGGACTGATAATGCCGCTACGATCGCGGGCACGGTCAACGCTTTTTGCGAGGAGTATCTTGGTTCGAAGGTCAAAGCATATCTATT
>MHEA01000035.1:13054-13304 GCA_001805085.1 Nitrospirae bacterium GWC2_57_9 | reverse complement strand
GATTGAACTTGAGATGCGGCCCATGGGCCTCGTCCACGAACACGAGCATGCCCTTCTCCCGGGCGTAGGGAATGATCTTCTCGATGTCCGCGCACAGGCCGTAATAGTTGGGGCTGGTGATGAGCAGGGCCCGGCACCCGGGATTGCCGTCAATGGCCCGCTTCGCGGTTTCGAAGGTGATGTTCAGGGTGAGCTTCAGGTCGCGGTCAAAGGACGGCTGGAAGAAGATCGGCATGGCGCCGCTCATGAT
>MHEA01000035.1:11428-13001 GCA_001805085.1 Nitrospirae bacterium GWC2_57_9 | reverse complement strand
CCGGGCCGGTCGTGGCCGCCACCATTGCGTGGTTGCCCACTGTCGTCCCGTTGACCAGGAAGTATGAGCGGTCCGCACCGGCAGCTTTGGCAGCCAGCTCCTGGGCTTCCTTGATCACGCCCGTGGGGTTCTGGAGAGAATCGACCTCATCAAGGGTCGTAAGATCGATAGAGAAGACGCGCGGCCCCACGAACTTCCGGAAGCGCGTGGCAATACCCTTGCCGCTCTTGTGTCCGGGCGTGTGGAAGGAGACCTTGCGGCTTTCGGCAAGGTTGACCATCGCGTCGAACAGGGGGGTGCGGAACTGCTCGTCCTCTATGCGGTTGGGAGCGGTCATGAGCGTATGATAGCACTTCCGCCACGCGCAAGGGAAACTAATGCCGGGCGCTCAGCTCTCGGGATGTCAGGCGTACGATAGGAAACGCCGCAGGGAAAGGGGTCGAAGGCCGCGGCAGGGCCTTCGCCGTCGGCGCTAGTGATACGTGAAGAGCGGCGCATTATCTTCGATAATCTTGGTCTCTTCGGCCATGGCCTTGCGGATGTGCTTGGGCAGGCTGTACATGCCCTGGTTGGTGATGCCGTCATAGTACCGGTTCTCGCCCTTGATCCGCTTCTTGATCATCTCGTCCAGCTGCTTCGGATCGAACTTGCGGGGGTCGAGGTTCTTCGAGGCCAGGGTGAAGCCCCAGGGCAGGCCGAAGGACGGGATGCAGACGTTATAGGGCGCGACCACGGGGAAGACCGCGTTCAAGGTCTTGTCCACGGCCGTGAAGTTCAAAAGCTGGTGCAGGGCCGTGGTGCCGGCCTGAAGGGCGATGGTGCCGTCCGGGGAAAGCCGCTCCTTCACGATCTCGTAGAACTCCCGCGTGAACAGGAGGTAAGCCGGGCCTTCCTCGACCGGTTCGGAAATGTCGATAATGATGCAGTCGTAGCTGTCGGTGGTCTCTTCGAGATACTTCCGGGCGTCCATGAAGCGGAGATCGGTCCGGGGGTCGTCAAAGGCGCCCTGGTGCCACTCGGGCAGGAGTTCCTTGGACTTCTGGACCACTTCCTCGTCGATGTCGACCATCATGCAGTACTCGACGCTCTTGTGGCGCAGTACTTCGCGGAGGGTGGCTCCTTCGCCGCCCCCCACGATGAACACCCGCTTGGGGTTCGGGTGGGTCAAAAGTGCAGGATGGACCAGTGCCTCATGGTAAATGAACTCGTCGGTGAGGGACGACTGCATCTTGCCGTCCAGGACGAGGCACCGGCCATAGCTCCCGCTTTCCATGATCTCCATTGTCTGGTACTTGGTCTGGCTCGCGTAATGAATCGTACGGATCCCGTGGATATGGCCTTCCTGGGGACTCGTATACTCAATGAACCACTTGAAGTTCTTGGGTTCTATCATGCTAAGACCGGTTCTCCCTGCGTGATCGGCTTGTGCGGCAGCTTCTCCGTCCCAAGGATCCCGCGCTTCATCTCGATGATAGACGGGTTCTTGCACTCGAATTTTTCGATTAGGTAGTTTGCGGCGACCCGGGGGTCTATCAGGTCCCCGCAGGTGAACACATCTACTGCGGCGTAGCCG
>MHEA01000035.1:5471-11377 GCA_001805085.1 Nitrospirae bacterium GWC2_57_9 | reverse complement strand
CCGCTGATGCCAAAGGGGCTGAATTCGTGGAAAGCGACCTCAACAATAGTCGCCTTTGCCTCCAATGCGGCATTTTTGAGTGTGTCTTGTACAAACTGTAAACTTCCTAGGGTCTTGGGGTTGCAATCCCTCAACTCTAACAGCAGGTGGGTTCCCAACGCGTGCAACCTCTTTGCCTCCTTCTCCGCCCGCAGATACTGCTTCTCCCGACCTCTCGGGAGACCCCGCGAGCACCGCCTTTCGTTCCCACGAAAGGGTTTGTTGTTGGTGCTCATCCGCCGCGACTTCCGACGGCGCCATCACAGATTAAATTTAATGTGTAATTATCAAAATTGCTACTCTTTGTCAAGAAAAAATCTCCCCGAGCCTCATTTTTTTCCATCAGAGGCAGCGAGACCATCCCACTTCGCACGATGAAGGCACTTTCGGTATCAAGAGCGCTTTCTCGAACCTTCTTTTTGCCGGTCTTGAAGCCGCTCCGCGTCAAGGGACCCTGTTTTTCTCCCGCTCAAGCCGGGATGACCACAAGATGTAAGTTAGTATGTCGGCCGCGCGCGAGGTAAACCGACCTTGGCGGCAGACCGACTCCGGAAAAACCAGTGGCCCGAAAGAGCACGAGCCTGATCTCGACCCCGAGAGGGAGGTGCCGGACCGCCTAACTCCAGGAACCGGAAGAACAGTGGAATCTTCGTGCGAAATCGCGCTGCCGGGAAGGGCGGGAAGGGACCGTGCCGCCTTACCCTGAGGAGGCGTCCCGGCATTTCTCCCCGAGGATCAAAAAAGACTTTACAACCGGGGCTGATAGTTTTAATATTGGGCTCTGATTTGCCCGGGCAGGACCACAAGATATAGGCAGATGGGCGGGGCACTAGATATAGGAAGCATGGAGCATGGCTTCAGGGGAGGGTTCAGCATGGCAGTAAAGAAGTTTATCGAGATCGGCGGCGTCCTGGTCAATCCGGAGATCTTCTCCCGTCCCTACACTTGCGACGTGGAAGGCTACGACTGCAAGTCCCAGTGCTGTTACCGGGCCTGCATCGTGCCCGAGCAGGAGGTGAAGAAGGTCGAGGCCCACTTCGACGAGATCCTCTCCTATCTCGGCCCCGAAAACCGCGACGTGCTCAAAAAGAACGGCACAATCCTGGCCGACTGCAAGAAACAGTGCCCAAAGGGGTGCGAGATCCACGAGGACGAGGCCCAGGCCATCAAGCGCGCTTTCGGCGGACAAGACTTCCGCTGCGTCCTGATCCACGACAAGACCTGCTCCCTGGTCTATACCAACAAGGAAGGCATGCGATACTGCGCGGTCCATACCTTTGCTCTGGACAAGGACCTGGTCTGGGAGGAGTTCAAGTTCGCCGACTGTGTCCAATACCCCCTCTCCTTCTATATGACGGAGGACGGCAAGCAGGTCCTCTCTATCCAGGACACGCCCTATCTCGACCACATCCCCTGTATGCAGAAACCCAAGGGCGATCCCATGTACAAGAGCCTCAAAAAGACCATAGAGACCTTCCTGGGCAAGGACTTCTATAACCAGCTCGCGTCCCACGCGGACAAGAGGGCAAAATAAGCCTTCCCAGGCGGCCCCCTGCTCGACCATCATGATGGATTTGAAACAGCCATATATGATATAATCCTGGCCTATGGGTACTCTCTTCCTCAGCTTTACCATAGCGATCGCGGGCGCCATCGGCCTGGTCTCCTTAAGCAAGACCTTCGACCTGGAATCCTACACCACGCGCATCTTTCCCCTGATACCCATCCTCTACGCGATCATTTATAATGCCATAGAACAAGGCAAGACCGGCAAGGCAAAACCGATTCCGCCCTCCCAGGCGAAAGAGGAGATGAAGACCGGTGCCAAGGTGCTCTTCCGCAACATCACGACCGGAAGGATCATCACCGATGTCGCCGTCAGCTTCGGCATCAAGTTCTCTCTCGAGATCGTTCTGGTTGCGCTCTTCCTGTCCGTGACCGGTCAGGGCTTCTCCGCGGTCTACGGTACATTCAACATGGAGACTGTGGGGCGGTTCCTGCGCGGGGACCATCCCTGGCTCGAAGGCCCCGAGGGCATCTCGCTCTTGGCGCTCCTGTCGCTTATCACCAGCTACGGGACGGGTCTCTGGATCGGCTATACCTCTCAGGGGAAAGCAATCCTGGAAGGGGTGATCGCCGGCGCTGCCGTCACGTTCATCACCGCCATGACCAACATGCTCATCCTGTACCGGAGGATCGAGGAGGCGGCCAACGAAATGGCAAAGTCTCTCGGATACGGGATCCCGATCGGCTTCGTGTCGGTGCTCATTCTCCAGGTGCTGCTCTACGGGCTCTGGAGCGGCATCTCCCAGCGGGCGAAGCAGGAGCGCGCTTTGCGCGCCTCGATCAAGAAATCGGTCCGGAAGCCGAAAAAATAGCAGCTCTCGAAACGCCGGATCGTCCTTTCTATCCTTCCCCGTCTGACCTCCGGACCCCGAACTCATGACTCCGAACCTGATCTATACTGAATCCGCTCCCGGTATCACGACCTTTTCTCATATCCCCTTCAGAGTGAAATTGCTGTAATAAAGTTGAAAAGCAACTGCGGTCTCGCGCAAGGCCGCAAAGCGCGCAAAGAAAAACAACAACGGAAGCTTGAAAAGGCCGTCGGCTTTACGCGAAATCGGTTCTTCTTTGAGGTTGCTCCCTGGCCCCATTGACAGGAACAGGATAATTGATTACTATTGGGCCGTGAAGTTCTTTCCCGTAATTCTGCTTTCCTTCCTTGCCGTGATCTCCTTCGGTTGCGCCTCGGCCCAACCGCTCCGGCACAGCCAGGGGTATTCGGCTGCCGCCGCGGACAAGGCCGCGGCCACGGCCGAGAGCATGATCGGCAGGCCCTACAAGTTCAAGGGAGAAACTCCCTCGGGCTTCGATTGCAGCGGCCTCGTTCGATACAGCTACCTCGCCGGCGGCATGGACCTGCCTCACGGCACAAGAGCGCTCAGGGAGCGGTCCCACCCGGTGAGGTCCGGCGATATCCGCAAGGGCGACCTCGTTTTCTTCAACCAGCTGGGGAAAAAGTACTCCCATGTCGGCATATCCCTGGGCGGCGACCGGTTCGTGCATGCGCCGAGCAGCGGAAAATCAGTGAGAGCGGACAGCCTGAACAGTCCCTACTGGAAAGAGCATTTTCTCGGAGCACGACGATTGTAGTGACCTCTGATCCTCGAAGCGCCCCCCTCCTCGCAATTTCCAAGGACAAGACAAGATCGTTTTAGCCACGAATCGACACGAATAAAAGATCAGACGAAAAAGAATTATCGCGCAAAGCCGCAAAGAAAGGCAAGCAGCGCCGCCACCTTGTCCTTTCGAGCAGGGCGAGAAATCCTGATTCTCGGTCCACGATATCTCGCAGAGTCCAGGGAGCGGTGGCTTTGCTTTTCTCCGCGAGCTCCGCGCCTCTGCGAGAGACCGATTTTATCCTGCTTTTCCTCCGTGTTCTCTAAGGTGAAATTCCCTGGTTCTAATGCCGTGCCCCCCGTCTTCTCTGTGGGAATCTTGACTCCGTTACGATAAAAGGTTGAGAAAAAAGAATACCACTTGGTTGCTCTTTTTATCGATTTCAATCATTGACAGAGACCGGGGATTTTATTAAAGTAGGGCCCGCGACCCACAGGAGAGAAGCATGAACACACAACGGGCGGCCTTCATCCTCTGTTTCTTCCTCATATCCTGCACGTCCGCTGCCCCTGAACAACCGGAGGATCGCGGCCGGCACCTGCGCAGTCCGGGTGAAAGGGCGCTGATCGCGGCCTGGGGCACTCTGGGCAGGCCCTACCGTTTCACCGGCGAGGGTCCTCAGGTCTTTGATTGCAGCGGTCTGGTGCGGTACAGCTATTTGAGAGCAGGCATCGACCTCCCTCACTGCACCACCGACCTGAAGCAGATGTCCCGCGTAGTGCCCAGCCGGGACCTCCGCAAGGGCGACCTGGTCTTCTTCGACGAAAACGGAAGAAAATATTCCCATGTCGGCATCTATGCCGGCAAGAACCGCTTCATCCATGCCGCAGCCGCCCGCAAGGCCGTCCGCGTGGACAGCCTCCTCGACCCCTACTGGAAAGAACGTTTCCTCGACGCACGGCGGTTCTGACGAACGGGAATGAGTGCTGTTCCTTATTCCTCGAAACTCCCCCTTAAAAATGCCAACGGTACAAGCTCTTTTTAGCCGCGAATTGACGCGAAAGAAAGATCAGGCAAAATCTTAAATGCATTCCTCACAGGTCGCCACGAAGCCACGAAGAGTAGCATTTAAACAAATTCTGCATTCCTAATTCGTCATTCCTCATTCCTAATTGCTTCCTCGAAATCCACTTGACCGCTATTCCGCTCCCTGCTATATTGCGCGGATGAAACATAAAGTCACTTTTCAACCGGACAATGTCACCGTCGAAGTGGACGACAATACGAATCTCTTCAGGGCCGTAAAAGCGGCGGGCGTCTACGTCCTGTCCTCCTGCGGGGGCAAGGGCAACTGCGGAAAATGCAAGGTCGTGGTCAAGGAAGGGAAGATCGAGAGCGGCAAATCCCGCTCCTTCCTGTCCGCCGAGGAAGCAGAACGCGGCTATACCCTTGCCTGTGTATCGCGCGTCAAAAGCGATCTGGTCGTCGAGATCCCGCCGGAATCGCGCATGCAGGCGAAGCACAAGATCGCGACCGGCGCCAAGACCGAGGAACTCCTGAAGCTGATGAAACAGGCGGGCGGCTGCCTCGAGTCCCGCATCGTTCGCATCTACCTTGAGATCGATCCTCCCACCATAGACGATAATATCTCGGACCTCGAACGGCTGAGGCGAGCACTGGATGGCGCAGGCTTCAGCGCCTCGAACCTCCATGTGAACTACATGATGCTCTCCAGGCTCCCCCATGTGCTGAGAGAAGGCAAATGGAAAGTGACGGCATCGGTCTTCAGCGTGGGCGAAGTGCTTGAGGTGCTCGACCTTTTCCCGGGAAATACCACGAAGCAGCGCTACGGCGCGGCAGTGGACATCGGCACGACTACTATCGTGGTGTACCTGGTGGACATGACCAACGGCCATGTGGTCGGCACGGCCTCGACGTACAACAGCCAGGTCAAGTGCGGCGACGATGTGATCACCCGCATCGTGTATGCAACCGAACGGAACGGGCTGAAGGAACTCCAGGGGCTGGCCGTCGAGAATATCAGCACCCTGCTGCGGGAGCTGGCGGACAAGAACCACGTTACTCCGTCCATGATCGATTACATCGTGGTGGCCGGGAACACCACCATGGAACACCTTTTCTACGGCATCGACCCCGCGTTCATCCGCGAGGAGCCCTACATACCGGCAGCCGCGGCCTTTCCGCTCATCCGGGGCAAAAGCGTGGGCCTCGCCATCGACCCCCAGGCCATCATTTACTCGGTGCCGAACGTGGCCAGCTACGTGGGCGGAGATATCACGGCGGGCGTGCTCGTATCCCAGATCCATAAGCAGGAGGGCGTCTCGCTCTTCATCGACATCGGCACCAACGGCGAGATCGTGCTCGGGAACCAGGATTGGCTCGTGACGGCTGCGTGTTCCGCGGGCCCGGCCTTCGAGGGAAGCGGAATCAAGTTCGGCATGCGGGCGATGGAAGGCGCGATCGAGGAAGTGGAGATCGATCCCAGGACCTACGAGGTGAACTACCGGGTCATCGGCGACGTGAAGCCCATCGGGATCTGCGGGTCCGGCATGATCGATGCGCTGGCGGAAATGTATTTGAACGGCGTTATCGACCAGAAGGGAAAGATCCGGGAGGAGATCGGCTCGAAGCGCATCCGGCGGGGCGAAAGCGGCCTGGAGTACGTGCTTGCCTGGCGGGTGGAGAGCGCCATCAACAAGGAGATCGTTATCACCGAGGTGGAC
>MHEA01000035.1:0-5294 GCA_001805085.1 Nitrospirae bacterium GWC2_57_9 | reverse complement strand
TCTGCGACCGGCTGCGGCATGAGGCCGAGGAGATCGCAAAGAGGATGACCTACGTGGAACTGTCCGTGTCGAGGAGCTTCATGGATGAGTACATGTCAGCGCTCTTCCTGCCCCATACCAATATCGATGCGTTCCCGACCGTGAAGGAACATATGAAACGCGGAAAGAGCTGATACCCCGAGTGCTTCCTGCCTGTTTTCCAGATAGAACGGCTGTCCCGAGAACATTGGGACAGCCGTTAATCTCACTTCACAAATATGCGTTTTGGTTAACTTATAGATCCATGATATTAGGAGGATTGACTTGGATTCGATTGACTGCGTCCTGAACGGACGCCAGAAATCTTTTTCCGAGATCCTTCTGTTTGGTCTCGTAAAACCTTGCCGCAGACAGCATCTCTGCCTCGGCTTCAGGATGGAACCGGACCGGCGTTGGAATTTCTGCAAGCTCAGCGGGCGGAAAAAGCCTCTGTATTGCCGTGTGAGACCGTTTCCCGTCCTTTCATAAAGACTTTATTTTATTAACCCACATGTCTGTGTCTCTCACTAAGAAACCTATTCTGTTGCCATCCGTTGTCTTAATGACCAAATGTTTCCCGCCAGTAGCAAAGGATGGTTTTCCTTTGAACCATTCTTCAACGGCAGCATTTGTTATCTCCGCTCGCTTGAGTTTTATTTTCTGGCCTGTTAGCTTTTCAAAAAACAGGCTGTCTTCAGTCAAGCAGATTATGCCGTTCCCTTTGATATTCCCAAACTTTGCATCAGAACCCCTAAATAAAGCTGAAGTTGGTTCAATTACTACTCTATGATTTGCGGTGCGACATTGGCTGCTCATTTTTTTTATCAAGCTCACATTTTTCTTTTTAATCCACCTGAGAACAAAAAGCCACACTAGAAGCTGAAGAAGTAGAATGCCTGCAATCAACGAAGTTATTTTCATGGTATTCACTATTTATTATATATTAAAAGGATAAGCTGCAAAGAAAACTCAGCCAAATATGCCTATTGTATTTTTGAACTGCGTCGTATTCCTCTTCACAATGAATGTTTTCTATAAGTTGAGCTCTGTGGATTTGCCGAAAGCCAATATCGGCCTTCATAATTTTTCTGAGAATCCACGGCAGGGAATTCCATGCGTCAGGATATTGTACTTTCACCCATCGTACAAGTATTCTCGCTTTTCTCTCCTGCAAAAAAGAACCGATGATCGTATACAAAATCGACAAGATAGAAATTCCGAAAGTATGACGGGTATATTTGTTCGCATGTCACTTGCTCCCGAGATAACCAGTTACTTGCCGGCTACAGCTCCCAGGGGTACCCGATGAAGATGCTCGGCGACACGCCTTCCTTCCCTGTTGCCACATCGGCCCGGAACACGACGCCCGAGGCCGTTACCATGCGGAGGCCGATGCCCGTTGATGAACGCATCACGTCGCCCACCTCGTTTCGGTTGTCCGCGGTGCTTCCTGTTTCATAGTAGAGCGCGATCTGCCAGGACGTGCGCACGTCCCTCATGATGAAGATGTCATAGGGAGTGGATTCGTCGGTCAGGTTCCAACGGATCTCGGTCCCGTAGAAAATCGTGTGCGCGCCCTTGTAGCGCATATTGGGATATGACCGCAGCCGGCTGAACCCACCCAGGGAGCTTGACGTGCCGTGGGTGTTGTTCGCGATGGTATTGCTGATGAAGTCGTTGCAGAACTGCTGTTCCTCGGCAGTCAACGCCGGGTCGCTGCAATTGAGACCCTGTTCCTCCGCGATCTTCGCCGGATCGGTCTCCCCCTGCCGGTCCACATGGGCATCGGAGCGGAAATAGTTGAAGGCCCAGGTGCTGCGTCTGCCGAGGGGCACATACCCCGTGACGTTGTAATCCTGCACATAGAAGTCCGGACCGGAATCCCGGGGCGGCGTCAGGAACCGGCTGAGATCGATGCGGAGCCCCCGGCGCGGGTCTGCGTAATCATCGGTCAGGTCCAGGCGGGTCCCCATGATCGTCACGTGGCCGCGCTGAACCTCCGCGTTCTCGGCGGAAACGATGATCCCGCCGTCCCGGTCGCGGATGTTCCTGAGCTGCGAACTGCCCTGATAATAAGCCCCGTAGATCTCGAACCTTCGGTCGAAAAAGGTCGCTGTGAGCCGGGAGCCGTAATAGGTCATGTCGCCCAGTTCGACGTTCGTGTAATCGTTCTTGTTCGTGTTCATGCCGCGCTCGCTGTAGCTCTGGATGGTGGCGTTGGTGAGTCCGCTGTAACCGAGATCGAGAATCAGGTTCCGGGGAATGAGGTGAAAATCTGCGACGCCTGCGGCCAGGCCGGTCACGTCGCCGCCGAAGTACATGCCGTAGACATCGGTGGTCGTTTCCTTGATGTTCATGGCGCCGCCCACGAGCCCCAGCCCCGAGCCTATGCCGGGCAGACTGTAGGGATAGGGAAAGAGAGCGTAGCCGAAGGTGGTCTCGAACTGCGACTTGCGCCGGTCCGGGACCCAGGAAGCGTCAGCGGGAAGTGGGAACGAGGAAAGGATCAGCGCCAGAATGAAAGACCGAATAACGGTTCTCATAAATACCCCCCATGTTTCGAACATTATGGGGCAGATTGTATCATTTTCAGAGCTGACGAGGAAGGGTTTTTCTTATTCCTGACGCGGACAGGCCGGAACCAAAAGAGCTGTTTTTCGGGTAGACATTGGACCGAGGCGCCATTTCTAAACGGATCGCGTATGCGGAGGGCAGAGAAAGAATAGGGCAAGTAAACCAGGAACTTTGACACAGAAAAAAGCCGATAACATATGATTTTCACTGATAGGGCAATGTCTTATCCGTGCGAATCATAATCAATCCGCCCTTATCAGTGTCAAAGTCTTCAGGTTTGTTTTCTGCATTGCAATCGTAATTGTAATTTCAGCAAAATGCGAACGAGCAGAGTATTTGGCTTTTCTCTGCGAGCTCCGCGTCTGCGAGAAATATTTTTCGTTCAAGCCTGACCCGGACGATCACAGCAGCATTTCAGGCTGCTCTTCCGCGTGGCCGGCAGTATCCCGCAGCACCGCCCCTATCCTTCTGATGCCCTCTTCGATGTTCTCAAGGGAAGCATTCGAGAAATTGAGCCTGGCCGTATGGGCGCCGGAGCCGTCGGGGAAAAACTCCTGGCCCGGAACAAACGCCACGTTGTGCTCGATGCAGCGCAGCAGAAGATCCTTTGAGTCGGTTCCCGGGGGAAACGCAAGCCAGAGGAACATGCCTCCCCGCGGACGATTCCAGGTCGTGCTCCCGGGAAGATGCTTTTTCAGGGCCGCCAGCATGCAATCCCTGCGTGCACCATAGGTCCTGCGAATGAGGTCGATGTGTTCCTGATGCCTGCCGCTTTCGAGATACTCGTTCACGATGTACTGGCCGAGGGTGTTGGTCTGGAGGTCCGTGCCCTGCTTGGCCATCGTAAGCTTGCCGATGATCTCGCTGCTCGCTGCTGCAAAGGCCACCCTGAGGCCGGGAGCGATGGTTTTGGAGAAGGTGCTGAGGTAGACCACGTTCCCGCCCCTGCCCAGGGAATAGAGGGAAGGAAGCTTCTCGCCTTCGAACACAAGTTCGCCGTAAGGGTCGTCTTCGATGATAAGCAGTTCGTGCTCCTTTGCGATCTCGAGCAGTTCATGTCGCCTGTCCAGGGAGAGCGATACGCCGGTCGGGTTCTGGAAGTTCGTCATGATATACAGGAAGGCCGGCTTCTGTCTCCGCAGGGCTTCCCGCAAAGCATCCGTGCGGATGCCGTCCTCGTCCGACGGGATGGCCGCGATCCGGGCCTGGAACAGGCGGAACGCCTGCAGCGCGCCGAGGTAACTGGGGTTTTCCGTGAAAACGAGGGTGCCCTTATCAATGAAAAGCTTGGCAAGCAGTTCCAGCGCCTGCTGCGAGCCCTGCGTGATCATGACGTTATCGATGGTGTGGTGCGCTGCGTTGCCGTTCAGGTTTTTGAGGATCTTCTCGCGGAGCGGTATCAGGCCTTCGGTGATCGAATACTGGAGCGCGGTCGAACCGTAGCGCGACAGCACCTGCGCCGTTGCCGTCTGGAGCGCGTCCAGGGGGAACATCTCCGGCGCGGGGAGGCCGCCGGCCAGCGAGATCATGCCCGGCCTCGCGGTCAGCTTCAGGATGTCGCGTATGGCTGAGCTCTTCAGCTCTTTTATTCTTTCTGCATACATGGAGAACCCCCTTGATCAGGAACGTGCGAATGAATATGGGGCGGGGTGAATGTGCGGAAGGGCGTCAACGGCAGGACCAGGGCTTCGCACCAGTGCTGCTTGCTATTCTCGCCGCCTACACAAGATAGTGACCTTCAATACGAGTTATGGCGGCTCCGCCGAAAGCTACGCGCAGAATACCATCAGAACCTTTTTTTGTCGATAATTTTATGATGTTCGGCCTGGTCCGGTGCTCATTCTGTTCGAGAATGATGTTCTCGCCCTTCCAGCGATCTTTCTGGAGCAGGTGATACCCGAGGGCTGCGTTTCCCGATCCCGTTGCAGGGTCTTCCAGGTAGCCGAAGGGCGCGGCAAATACCCGGGTTCGATACCTGCTCGCGCTGTCCGCCACGTGATCGGTGAACACGGTTACCACGTCCAGACCCTTGGTCGAACAAAACGCCTTGAGTGTCTGATAATCCGGAGCTATTTCGAGCAGTGCGTCCAGGGAACCGATGGGCACGCAAAGCGTCTCGTTGCCTGCGTTCACTATGCCGGCCGGAATATTGGGATCGATGGCGTCAAGACTGATGCCTAAAGCCTTGCATATTTCTTCCTGTCCGATCTTCGTTCTCGAATAGCCGGGCACCGGAGCGGTGATATATACGCAGTCCTCGGCCGCGATCCGGTCTTCGACATCCAGTACTCCCATGTTCGTTTCCAGGAAGACCTTTGATCCGGCCGCGGAATGTTCCCGGCTCTTCAAAAGATCGTACATGATCGCGATCGTCGCATGGCCGCAGAACTCGACTTCCTTTTCCGATGAGAAGTATCGCACCTGATATCTGTCCGGTCCGACCTTCGCGATATAGCCCACTTCGCTCACGAAGCCCCTGAGTTCGAGCGCGATCCTCTGCATTTCCTGTCCGGAGATGCCGTTAAAACTGTCGAGATAAATGGCGCCGGCGGGATTCCCGGTGGAGAGGCCCGAGGCAAAGGCATCGATCTTTTTGAACGTGAACTTTTTCATTGAACTCCTAACCCGGACAAGCCGGGACCTGGAAAAACAATTCAGATCTTTGACACTGATAAAAGCGGATTAACTTATGAAACAGCATG
>MHEA01000034.1 GCA_001805085.1 Nitrospirae bacterium GWC2_57_9 | reverse complement strand
TTCATCTTTGCGATCATCTTCCTGGCGATCATGAGGCCCAACCCGGTTCCATGCGCCTTCGTCGTGTAAAACGGCTTGAATACGTCCTGCAGCCTGTGTGCCGGAATGCCGCATCCATTATCTTCCACCCGGATCCGGACAACTTTCGCCTTATTTACGGTGACCGTGATCTTCGGATCGACTCGTCCGACAAGCGCATCGGCTGCATTCGTAAACAGATTCAGGAGCACCTGCTGGAGAGCACGGGGATCGGCGTAGGCCTTAGCATCGTCAGGTTCAACCACGACGAGTATTGCGATTCCCTTTTTTACAAAATCGTTTGTTACCAGCTCCACCAACTTGTCCATGAACTCGCTGAGTACAATGTCCCGGGATTCGAGTTGCTCGTACATGTTGAAATTTTTGAGGCACCGGAGCAGATATTCCACTTTTTCGATTTGCTCGATGCAGCCTTTCACGTACTTCGCGATGGACTGTTTGTCCAATTCCTCGATTTTTTTCAGAAGTAGATCCAGGGACATTGCAATCGTGGTCACGGGGTTCCCGATTTCATGCCTGACCCCGGAGAAGATGTATCCTATATTATTCATCGTATCGACCGCCTGCGCGATCGACTCGAGCCGCACTTTTTCGGTCACGTCGCGCTTGATCGCCATATAGTTCAGGATTTCGCCCGACCTGCCCCTGATCGGCGCATACGTGCACTCTTCTTCGTACAGTGTGCCGTCTTTCTTCTTATTGATAAGACGTCCTGTCCAGACCCCGTCATTCTTGAGAATCTCACGCACCTTTATGAAGTATGTCTCATCGTGATGGCCGCTGTCGAACAGGTGAAGATCGCGGCCGTTGACTTCGTCTCTTGAATAACCCGTCATCTTCTCGAACGCGGGATTTACATAGCGGATCGCACCCTGCTCGGTAATGACTATGGCGTCTGCCGCGGATTCGACGGCGGCGGCAAGACGGACGATTTCCTCTTCCGCGCGTTGTCGGTCATCCATCTCAAGCCGAAGGGTTGCGACTGTTTTTGCCAGATCTTCCGTCCGCTCCTTGACCCGCCTTTCGAGTTCATCATTCAGCCTGATAAGTTTTTCTTCCGCCCGCTTGCGCCCGGTGATATCGGCATTATAGATGCGTATGACGTCCAACTGCCGCGCATAATATACTGCCTGGTAAAACGCCTTTCCGCCCGCTTCAGCTTCCAGGAAGAGAAAGCAGGTTTTTCCATCGCTGAAGCCGGCTGAGATTTCCGGCCAATTCGAAAGCAGCGGATGTGACGGCCCCATCACAGGCAGGTCGGGGAATTGTGTTCTCACAACAGAATTAACGTAGATTACGTCCCCACAAGGACGGAGTTCGATAATGGGAGCGGGGTCCATCTCCGGGAAGGATGCCAGATGAGCGACCCGCTCCTCCATGCGCTTGCGCATTAAAACCTGCACTATGGCCTGGGACAAGGCCTCCGCTGCCTCCAAGTCCTCATTGCGATACCCCTCCTCCCTGTTGCCGAGCCCCATCATGCCGATGGTCTCTCCACCATGGATCAACGGCACGCCGAGAAACGCCTTCAGAAACGGGTGCCCCTCCGGGGTGCCTATGCTGTCCGGATGGGAAGCCGGGTCGTTCGTGAAAAATGATTTTTTATCAAGCATCACCCGGCCGTACAGGCCGTGGACCTTGAAATTGCCCGGAGGCCTGCAATGTCCTGCCTTGTCATGCATGGCGCAGAGATCCCATCCGGGATCGCTGATTGCGATAGTATGGAGTAAACCGTCAGAACCCATCTCATTGATAAACCCGAACCGGCTCTGAGTCAACTCCTCGGCAACATTCAGACAGGCGCGTCCCAGTTCATCTTCCGTATCGCAGGCGAGTGCTTCCCGGAATATTTTATTGATTCCGTCAAGTACTGCGTTTTGGCGGCTGATTCTCTCCTTTGCCCGCTTCCGTTCGTTTTCCCGCAGCTCTTTCTGAATCCAGGCGAAAAGCACCGGCGCTATTTTGTTTGAAATTGCTTCAATAAAGTCCCGGTCTTCTTCGGTGTATCCGGTATCCTTGTTTGCCAGGTTAATCAAGCCGATAACATTGCCTTGAAACAGTATGGGTACTGCCATATTGTTCCGGATCGGCATGTGACCCCTTGGGACTATTGCCGTCTTGTTTGAAAAAAGGGTTTTCTTTTCCAAAAGCGCCCGGCTCCACAGCCCTTTCCATTTATCCCGCGTATAACAGATACATTTCCCTGCGATCTCACACTGGTCGAAGAGCTTCGACATGGTTGGGCAGATCAAGTCACCCTGCTCATCGATGTAGCCGAATACGCCGTGCCGGCTTTCCATCGCCTCAAGCATGATGTTCAGGGCCTTGTCATACAGGTCATTCCCTGTTTCTTTAACAAATACATCAAGAAGCCTGTTTGCCAGCGCAATTTCGCGGTGTTCTTTGAGTAGCGCCTCCTCGGCCTGCTTTTGAATTGTGATATCACGGGTTATCGCGGAGACCGCGACCATATTCCCGGCTGAGTCTTTGACCGGAGAAAGCGTGATGGAAACCTGAACGGTTTTTCCGTCTTTTCTGACCCGCACCGTCTCAAAGCGTTCAATACTCTCTCCGCAGCTTATTTTTTCGATAAGTTGAGGGAGTTCAGAGGACCGTTCCTGCGGGTAAAGGATCGATACGTGTTTTCCGATTACCTCATCTGCATGATACCCGTATACTTTTTCAGCGCCCCTGTTCCAGGTGAGGAGAATACCATCCATATTCGTACTGGAGATCGCGTCCTCTGAAGACTCTACTATTGCTGAAAGACGGGAGCGGGCCTCTTCAGCCCGCTTGCGCTCGGTAATGTCTATTACCGCCGTTCGGATATAGCCAGCCTTCCCATCTATGTTTTCAACCGCTATGCTTTCAAGATGGGTATAAAAAATACTGCCGTCTTTTCGTTTTAAGGCAAGGTCGCATGACTGTCTGTTTTGTGAGGTATAAGTCGTTTTTCGATGCCTTCTGAGAACTTCACTATCATCAGGCCCGGCTATAAAAACGGAAAACGGTTTGTTGAGAAGAAATTGTTTGTCTATCCCGAGGAGATTCGCTCCGGCAAGATTTACCTCCAGAATAATACCGTTCGTGTCGAGCGTAAAATAGCCGAGAGGAGCAAAATTGTATAAATCCGCATAATTTCGGCGGGAGGCTTCCAGCTCAACCTGTGCTGTCCGCAGTTCTTCGTTCTGCGCCTGCAACTCAATCTGCTGAACGCCAAGTTCCGCAGTCTGGCGCCGTACCTCGGCAAGCAGCCGCTCGCGTTCCTCCTCCATCCGCTTGCGCCCGGTGATATCGTTTACATATACCCTCGCCACATTGAACTGAGGAGTAAGGTAGATAGTTTGGCCGAAGACCCTGTCTTTTAATGTGACCTCGCGAGATAAAGTCGATTCAGTTTTTTTCTCCAAGTCCCGTAAAATTGCTTCAATATCACCGGGCAGGAAAACGCCCGGATCGTTTTTGTCCATCCCGAGGTTTACGAGCGTCTTTTCCGTGGCAGGGTTGAAAAATGTAATCTCGCGGGAAGGGGCGACCTCCAGAACGGGGTTCGGATTCAGTTCCGGGAACGAGGCAAGACGTCTTGCATGTTCTCCCTCCGCAAGTTTTGAATACGGGTCTTTCACCGATACAATGAATATGCCTTTATAAATGAGGGAAAAGGCCGCCACTTTATAGATGTGTCCGACAACATTGTAGGTGTCGAACACCCTGGTGTAGACCGCAAAGCAGATTTCGCTGAAGATGCTGACGATCAAGGCGGCAAGATAATAGAGGAGCAGCCTGCTTCCCGATCTCGCCATCCGTTGCCAGTATGCGGCCAGGGACAGACACAGAAGGCCGACGACCAGGAATTCGGAATATTTTTTAAAAGGGGTGAGCCCTACACCTTGAATGAACGTATCAGGCACAGAGGAGGGGAAGAAAGTGATGCCGGCGAAGACCGTACCCGGCACAAGAAGGGCCGCCGAAAGCAGGATCCGTTTCGACAACCAGCGGCGTTGATCCCCTGAATAAATGAAAGCGCTGACCAGGAACACGGCTGCCTGAAATAATCTGACTGAAATCCAGAACTGGGTTGACTTGTTGGAGGAATTGGGTGTTACGAAGGCAGGCATGGCGGCATTGCCCAGGGTATGCATGAAATCCATGAGCCCGATGGCGAGGAAACCCGTGCTCAGGAAAAGCGAGTGCCGGTCCCCGGTCTGGTCATAAGTGTACCAGCCAATGCCGAATATGGACAGCGAGACCATTATGCTGAAGAACTCGGCGATATTGTGAAAAACGACGTAGGGGGCGGGGGCGATTACGAAGTTAAAATAGCCGGGGAACAATACGACGATCAGGATGGGCAACGCCGAGAGTGTACAGACTCCGGCCAATATGGTCCGAGGCGATAGGTTGATTTTATCTACTCTCATGATGGTATGTTATTCCAGTTTTTATTAACCGGAAAAAGGCAGTTGGACACGGATGAACACGGAAAACGGCGCGATAGAACAAACATCTCCCCCTTTTAGAGAACCATGAACGGGTTGTTGTTCTTTGTAAGTCCGTGTTGATCAGATTTTATCCGTTTCCAAATAATTTTTTTGGGTAGGTCTATACAAAGATCATTCAGAACTGAATTAACGAGATTGAACCCGGTCGGTTCGAATGAGTTATGGAACAACGGGGTAAAGACTGAGCACTGAAAGGTATTTAATGGTTGTTGATAGAATAGATAAAAAAGGCCGGTGAAAACGATTCTTTTATAGCATGAAAATATTACTATAGCAAGATGTTTATACCGTGGATTCAGGCAGGCATTCAGATATGTATCGGGCAAGGCCGGCAGGGACGACCGAACACGGAGTTGTGCCGCTATCTCATAGCGAGTCCTCAAATGACAGGACATCCGGCCTGCAGATGATTCTTTCCCGTCACGGTTTCATCATGCGGAACACGACCTCGCACCTCTCCTTCGAGAAATCAAATCGGAGGATATGATGGAGCTGGCCGGGCGGGAAGAAATAAGCAGGTATTTTAGAGAAAAGAGGACTGGAAAAGCAGGGGTGCAGGGGGTGGGGAGTACACCTACGAAGTTGCATCGCAGGCCTTCTGATGATTCCCACAATTTACCGGTTGAAAGACGGAGTATTTGAAGTATGTACGCGCTGCCGGGCAGCGATCGCTATGTGTCCACGGTCATCAGTTCCACGAACTTCTCCGCTGTCATCGGCTCGCTGAAGAGGAAACCCTGCATCTCATCGCAGCCCGTCTTAATAAGAAATTCAAGCTGCTCCTCCGTCTCCACGCCTTCGGCCACGACCTTCATTTTCATGATATGCGCCATTGAAATAACGGAAACGATCGCAATGGCTGATGTCGAGCGAACAGCCGCGCCTGCTTTAAAAGGGTTAATTTCGCCTATTTGTATTATTATTGAAAAAGCAATCTTTCATTTGATCACTCCGCACGCCACTCTTCCGCCTCCGCCGCCCAGCGGCGCCGGTTCATCTTTGTAGTTATCTTCACCGGCATGAATCATGAACGAACGGCCTTTTATGTCGGATAGCTTGAGGCGCGGAGCCAACAGGACTGTTGAAGCCTTTCCGTCCTGCCCCACTGTCAAATAAGGCAGGTCTCCCAGATGTCCCTTCCCTGCTGGGCCTTCATGTTTGCCCGTTCCGGCCGGATCGTAGTGTTCGCCTGCAGCGATTCCTGCCTGAATTTTGCCGTCCTTTACTCCCGGACCGCAATCGGGCCTCTCGTGTACGTGGAAGCCGTGAAATCCGGGGGTAAGGCCGCTGAGCGCAGGCGTCAGTTTAAGCCCTGTCGTGGTGTCTGAAAGCGCAATCATTCCGATCGCCTTCCCGATACCGCGTTCATTAATAAGATTCATCTGAACGACTGTTTCATCCGCTGAAACAGTTGCCGCAAATGCCAGAACAATGATAAGTATCCCTGACTGAGTTAATCCTTTCATAGCTGGTTTCTCCTTTGTATGGTTTACCTTGTCTGCCTGGACTTTGCATCGATCTCTGCAGGTTCTTTCTGGCTCTCGTTTCATATCGCTCTTGCAACCACGATGTCTGATAAATGTTCTCTCTTTTGAGGAACCGCCGCATGCTCCGTATTCGTGCTGGGCCGTACAGCTCCTCCGGGATAAGCAAGCGTTCCCCCCGGATCTTCCGTTCGCAGGCATCAAGCAGGGCCGACACAGAGGCACAGAGCCACAAGGTTAAAGATAAGAATCTGCAAGTCTTGCTTCGTGCCTTCGTGACTTCGTGTGGTGAACACATTTTAGATTTAACATAAAAAGCAGATTCTTGTCTCGCGCAAAGACGCAAAGTAAATGTGAGATCGCTCCTTTATTCTTAATTCTGAATTTTTACTTAAACGATCCGCTCCTCCCTTCCGCAGATTCTCGTCCAGGCCGCGATAAATGGTTTTTGAGGAGAGGCGGGTTTATTTGAGCATCACTGCTCATCCGGCCCTTTGGGTTCCCATTACTGGAATGACACTGATCTCATTTCACAATTTTTTTATTGTATCAGAATGCATGGATGCTGTTGTGGGCAGGCTGCGATATTTCCATAAAGGTTTATAATGAATCATGGACAATGAGCATTTGAGGGTGACCTATGGCTTACGTAATGGTTGATATCGAAGCAGATGGACCGATCCCCGGCGATTATTCGATGATTTGTTTCGGAGCAGTCATCGTTGAGCCCGGCCTGAACCGTGTTTTTTATGGACGTTTGAAACCGATTTCCGAAAAGTGGGACCCTCCGTCTTTGGCAATAGCGGGATTCACCCGCGAGGAAACGCTGCAATTCGAAGAACCGAAGGATGTGATGCAGAAGTTCGCGAACTGGATCAGGGACGAAGTGAAAACCCGGCCGACGTTCATCGCCGATAATATAGGCTTTGACTGGCAGTTCATAAGCTGGTACTTTCATCATTTTATCGGATCAAACCCCTTCGGATTCAGGTCTACCGACCTCGGCTCGCTGTACAAAGGTCTGGTCAAGGACAGCCGGCAGAATTTCAAGCATCTCAGGAAAACGATTCACACGCACCATCCGGTGGATGATGCGATGGGCAATGCCGAAGCGTTGCTGCATATGAAAAATGAGATGGGCCTCAAGATTAATCTGTAATGCAGTTTCCGGTTCTGGGGACGATCCGGATGAGGAGAAAGGTTAAGAGGCGGAAATAAAACAAAGGCTACTATCAGTTCGGTTCTTTATTTTTGCATGACGTTCTTATCAGCCCAATTGAAGAGTAGGAGGGTTACGTTCTTCGGCATCAATCAAGCCGGAGGCGCCTTCAGAGGCTTTCAGAAAAAGAATCTTATCCCGGGAATTGAGCGCGTCCAGAAGGTTCTTCAATAGACGCTCGGCGTCACTTTCTCTACGGGCAGGCACCGCCATCTCATATTCTTGCCCGTTGGGTGAACGCATGATGAATATAAACGGCTTTAGTTCCATATTATGGAATATAGCAGAACTGCACGTAAAAGCATGTGAGTAGAATAATTTTTTACGCAAATTTTTTAGCAGCATTTTGTAATACAATCCATTTTTAGGTCCGAAGTATTAATCGGGCTATATAATGCAGCGCTTATGCGTGAAAGACATAACTTTATCCACAGTACTCACAGCATATGCACCGGTATTAAGTATTATCGACACCCGTGCTTCTCTATGCATTTCCCGCGAGGGATGCGTCAGCATCAGGCCTCAGCCTGCTTTTATCGTCACAATCCCCGGCACTCCTCGTGCTTCAGCCTCTGGAGCCAACAAGCAGCTCGCTGGTTCTTCCATCGAATTGTTCATTATCGGCCATAGCCTCGGCCTTGGTTTTGTGGATCACACCTTCCCGATGCTCCGGAGGCGAATAGATGCTGTAGAGCTTCATTTCCGAGTCTATCGAGGTATTTATGATGTTGTGTCTGGCTCCAGCGGGAATGACGATGGCGTAATCGTCCTCGATCCCATGTTCGACACCGTCCAGCATTGCCTTTCCCGTTCCTGCTTCTATTCTGATGAACTGGTCCAGGTCGTGCACCTCTTCGCCGATGTCTTCACCCGGCCTCAACGACATCAACACCAGCTGGCTGTTTTTCGCGGTATAAAGCACTTTGCGGAAGTTGCCGTTTTCCTTTGTCGCCTTTTCGATATCGACTACGTATCCTTTCATTACCTTCTCCTTAATTATTAGTTCACACCTTCGACGGCCGTGGTTTTGGGGGTTTCGGCTTGGGCGGTGAAGGTCTGGGAGGTCCTCCCGGCTTCCGCGGAGGCCCCTGTTTTGGCGTTCGCTTTGTTGCTGCATAGAGAGCGCTGATACCCATAAAGTCATCTTAACTCGTTCAATTTGTTTCTGCATTGGGCACAGAACTTCGCTTCCTTCATATCCGTCTCCGCGAGGCTGTTTGAAAAATGCATAATGCACCGGGGAACAGGACAATGGCCGAGACCTTTTAAGTGCCCCAGCTCGTGCACTGCTTCCTTTGCCGCTCTCCTGAGAAAGAGAGCGCGGTCCGGCTCCAACCCGTAGAACTCCTGGCGCAGCCGGGGAAGGCCGATCACGGCGACCCGGGCAATCATATCGGCCTCTCCGAAAACAAAGTTAAGCTCAGGAACATAGAGGTCTTCATCCAGCACGCCGAGGAGCCGTTCATAGGTATCGGGCTTTAGACCCTCGAGCGCTTTCAATATCCTTGTGGAGTTGTATTGACTTCTTCGAGCGTTAAAGGTCTTTTGAGGCACGGGAATCGGTTCGCCCTGTATGATATCGCACTCACCGGTTTCCCGTATAGCTCCTGTTATGAAATCGATCGTTTCCCGATCCACATGGCCGATCGGCATGACAAGAATCGTTCTCACGGCATTTCCTCAAACAGGAAAGTGAGGCTCGATGCAGTCGAGGCCGTTCGGCCGGGTTACGGCATTTCCGATATCATCTTTTCGAACTCGTCGAGAGCAAAACCTCTCAGGGTCTGGGTACTCACGTTTCCCAGTGCACTTATGGCCAGGGAAATCTTCGTCGCAGTTTCGTCATCAGGCGCTTCAAGCAAAAAGACGGTATCGAATTGTCCCATCAGCAGATAAAAGGTCTTTACGCTGCCACCGAGCTTTTTGGCAATCTCCATTGCCTGTTCCACTCTCCTGGGACTTTCTTTGATCGCTGCCGTCCCTTTTTGGGTATATTTAAAGAGTATTAAATAAGCCGGCATAACTATTCCCTCCTCTGTTGATCTTCATTCTCTTTCTACATATCACAAAACAGATGGATTTACCGTACAGAGAAGGTGCTAAGAGCGCATTTTGAGGAGTTAGAAGTATCAATAGTATGTTGAATCCAGCGCGAGAGACAGCAATAATAGCGTTGTGGTGAGATATATTAAGGTAATCGATTTGAAAAATGACGAGGAGGTTTCCGTTTAATGAATTATCCAATGCGATCGGACTTGAAGGTCGGTGCGCATTTTCCCGACTTCGAGCTGCCGGACCAGTCCGGCAATCGTAAGAAACTGTCCCATTTACTTCGGAACATGCCCGGCGTTCTCGTTTTCAGCCGCGGCTATTTCTGACCCAAGGACCGTCGTCAGTTGACGAACTACGTTGTGCAGCTCCAGCCGGAATTGAGGGTCAATTACTGTCACATGATCATTGTTTCGGTCGACGATCACATGAATACGAACGAGACCCGAAATTCGCTGGCCGCGGACTTTCCCTTTCTGATGGATACCGACCGCAAGCTGCTGCATGAGCTGGAAATGGCGGACACGACCGACAAGATTCACGGAGAAATATATATACCCTATACCTTTATCCTGGATCACGATCGTACGATTTATAAGATATATAACGGGTGGTGGTATGTGGGGCGTCCTACCACAGAGGAGATCCGCATGGACCTGAGGGCGTTAATGAGCAAACGGCATGACTGGGTCTACGGCTCTGGGAAAAATACCGCAGATAGCTGCGGGAGCTGAAGCAAACACCGAAGATTGCTTCAGCCCTCCCAGCCCTGAGTAAGATTAAGTAGATCGGCGTGAAGGGGTGGTTTGATATTCTTGTCCAATCGCATGCACCTGCGCGCCGCGCCTGCGCGCGATTCAACATAGTATAATTTTTAACGTGACACAAACGTTGAACAATCGGCATGGTCCGCATGGAGCCCGACATGGATGCCGGGAGCCGAGCACTCGAGCGCCTGGTTGAACTTGCAGTCCGCTTCCTTGCACGCCCCTACGCTGCCGATCAACTCCATGAACCCGCCCTTCTGCGAACTCTTGAATAAGGTGTCGCACATGGGGTGGCCTCCGGAACCGACAGTGATGGCCATCGCATGACATTCCTTGTTCTTGTTGTACGAGCAGTCGGTCACCACGCAATCTAAAATTTTCGGCATGCTTATCGCCATTATTCACCTCCTGGTTGTTTCCCTTCTCACCGATAGTGAAAGTCTATTACGCAGGAAAGGTTTAGTCAATGCCACTAATGTTTACTCCTGTTTTGCCTCCGCAAAGACCGGGAAGATCCTGCTGATGACTCAGAACAGCTCAAAGGGCATGATAAAATCGTCACGGCGCGGAACAGCCATGGCACCTTAAACACCACTCCCTGCTCCGGTCTACATCAAATGAGAAGTCGAAAGTACGTTGCTTTACCAAAGGCAGTTGGTCTCGAGAGGGTGATTCTATTCTTAGTATCATCGCGATCATTCTTTTGGAGATAACAGCTCGCATTCCCTCTTTTTTTCTCTCATGCACATCAGGCAAAGCCACTCGATCACGTGCCGGGCCATACGATAACTGGTATACTTGAAAAGTTCGCTGATTTTTCATAAAGGTCAGCCTGCCAACTTGATTATGCTGGCATACAACTTTGCGCGGAAACAGGAGGAAACCGAAGATGGGCATGCTCGTGGAATTCAGCGTGGTTCCGGTGGGCAAGGGTGTAAGTATCAGTCCGCAAATCGCGGAGGTTCTTAAAATCGTTGTGGAGAGTGGCATAACCTACAAAGCCAACCCAATGAACACAGTTCTCGAAGGCGATTGGGATTCCGTTATGGCAGTGATCAGGAAATGCCACGATATCGTAATGAAAAATTCCGAGCGCGCTCAAACGACGATTATAATCGATGATCGCAAGGGGAAAGAGGAGCGGATAGAAAAAAAGCTCGAATCGGTGGAGCAGAAACTCGGAATGAAATTGAAGAAGTGATGAACCGACAGTGGAGCTCCCCTCCGGCAGGAGCCGGAAGCTTCCTCTTCCCCGCCTGGACCCGGTGTTAACGAGCCTTGCGCCCTGCGGTTATGAGCGCTACGCCACGAATGCAGGGTGTGCGATAGCGCGAGTGCAAGACGCGGGTTACAGCGCTTTCCTCTCCGGCGGGAGCCGGGGGGTTCCAAGTCGCGGGATTGAAGCTCCCCGCAGCAGCTGCAGGGAATCTCGATTCTTAAGGTTGGAACGTTATCTTATTCGCTCACTGTCCCCGCAGCAAGGTTATGACCTGCCGATCTTCGGCAAAGCTTGAGCAGCGCCGGCGGTGGAGCACCAGTCTTCCCGGCTCCCGAGCCGCTCCAGTGCCGCGACAAAGTCGGTCAGTGGACTGAGCATGTAGTAGGGCGCGCTGGCCCCTCGACCAGCACCTGGCATCCCATCTCCCAGCCGATTTCCGCCGGCTATCAAGGACCTGCTCCAAAGTCAATCGCTTCTCAAAAGACTTCTTGTTCGGCAGATGAAAGGGTCCTGTTCTCTATTAGACATCCAAGATTACTTCGGCCCGCCATCCCTCTGCTGTTTTCAGGACTTTGAAATTGTGGAGGGACACGGCCTTGACATCGGCGACAAGCTGGTGCTTCTCCTGATTCAGTTCTTCCCCGTGAATATTCGCCTGGATCCGCCATTTCCCTTTTTCTTCCCTGATGTCGATATCATACCGGGAGAACAAAAGAAGCTCGGCGTCTTTATAAAAGACAAGCTCCTGCAGAAAACCGTACAGGAGCGTCTCAGCATTATCAGCTTCGAGCTGAATGTTCTTTACCACCTTCTGCTCCACGCTATTCAAGTCCTTCGCCATAGTGTTGGTCAAAGCAAGTGCCGCATTTAAAAACAATTCCGTGAGCGTCTTTCCCTCTGCCTCGAAGGCTACGTCTGCGATGGCGATATCTTCAAGAAAACGGTATCTCATAAATCAAACCCTAAACCCGAAGCTCGAAATCCTAAACAATATCGAATGAGTCAAACTAAATTTTTCTTACATTTGATTTCGACTTTTTGTTTAGGATTTAGAAATTAGTGCTTCGAATTTGCTTTCATCGTTATCCTTTCACATTCCCCAGCGGCACGAGCTTTGCGACGGGCATTGAAATGCCGGCAAGCGCGGCTGCCTCTACCACATCGTCGATGTTCTTGTACGCAAAGCCCGCTTCCTCGGCCGCGCCCGGATAGCTCGCGGTCCTGACATAGATGCCGCTCGCCTCAAGCTTCCGAATCAGTTCACGGCCGTTCACCATATGCTTCGCCTTGGTCCGGCTCATGGTCCTGCCGCTTCCGTGTGCCGTGGAGCAGAACGTCTCTTTCGCGTTCGGCCCGCCGACGAGGAGATAGCTCCCCGTCTCCATCGACCCGCCGATGATGACCGGCGATCCGTCATCGCGGTAGATCTCCGGGATCTCTTCCCGGCCTGGATGGTAACTTCCGGTGGCCCCTTTCCGGTGCACGATCAGTTCTTTCACTTTTCCATCCACCTCGTGCTTTTCAAAGGTCCCCCGGTTGTGGGCGATATCGAACACCATGTGCATGCCGAGTTCTTCAGGGGTCTTGTTGAATACATCCGCAAATACTTCCCGTATCCGGTGAAGGATCACCTGCCTGTTCGCAAAGCTCATGTTCACGGCGCAGCCCATGGCCTTGAAGTATGCCTGCCCTTCAGGCGAATAAAAGGGAGCGCAGGCCAGTTCCCGGTCGAGGATCTTGATCCCGTATTTCGCTTCCATGACGGACAGGAACAGCTCGAGGTAATCGGAAGCCACCTGGTGTCCGAATCCCCGGGAACCGCAGTGGAACATGATCACGATCTGTTCCGGGAAAAGTCCCCACTTTGCGGCAAGCTCTTTATTGAAAATGTTCTCCGGTTTCACTCGCTGTATCTCGAGGTAGTGATTGCCGGAGCCGAGTGTGCCGATCTGGTTAAAGCCCCTCTCTACGGACCGGGGAGAAATTTTCGCGCTGTCCGCCCACCCGGCCCTGCCCTGGAGTTCCGTCCGTTCCAGGTCCTCCAGCCATCCGAATCCGCTCCGAACAGCCCAGTGCGCTCCGTCCATGGCGACCTCGTCCCTGAATTCGTTATGGGAAAGCCTGACGAATCCCCTGCTCCCCACGCCTGCGGGAACACTTCTGAAAAGCCTGTCCACAAGCGTCCGCAACTCAGGTTTTACCTGTTCGTAGGTCAGGTTTGTGAGCACCAGGCGCATGCCGCAATTGATGTCGAATCCGATCCCGCCCGGCGAGATGACGCCTCCCTCGTTCACGTCGAATGCCGCCACTCCACCGATCGGAAACCCGTACCCGCTGTGGCCGTCGGGCATGCAATAGGCGTATTTCTGGATCCCCGGCAGCGTTGCCACATTCGCTATCTGGTCATAGACCTGAAGGTCCATGGCATCGATTAGCTTTCTCGTCGCTATTATCCGGGCGGGGACCCTCATCCCGTGCTTGAAGTCCGGGAGCAGGTCCCATATTACGTCGGAAATTCTGACCAACTCCGGTCTTTGAAATTCCATTTTTTTCGCAAGTTCTCCCATAATGCACCTCGCTAATCCCCGATCAGGGACGGGCTGAATCCTGGCGATCCTGAGAAATCGGCAGAACCAACGTCAAGAGAGCATCGTCACTCAGTTCTATTTCCGTGCCGAACCTTTTGCCTTCCCTCTTCAAAATATCGGCAAGCAAAAGGGCCTCCTCAGCCGACGCTCGATTCACCCTCAAGTATTTGATCCGGGTCGGTACCATCTTCAGTTCGGCAAGCCCGCCTGTTGCCCGGTCCATGGCCGCGAAATACATGAGGCCAAGGTCGGTCCGGTAATTCTCATAACCCGGAATTCCTTCATAGTCGTTCAAAAAGTCGCCGCATCCGTACAGGATGAGCCTGTCCTGATAGACCTCAATGCTCTTTACATGATGCGAAGAATGGCCATGAACGATATCGACCCCGGACTCGATCAGACGGTGTGCGAACTCGATCTCTTCGCTCTTGATCTCATAGCCCCAGTTAGCTCCCCAATGCATGGAAAATACGATAATGTCATTTTCTTTTTTTACGCTTCGAATTCCATCCCTGATCCGCCGAACCGTATCTTCCGAGAAATCGGCCAGAAGATTCAGTCCTGGTTGATATTCTGTCGCGCCCCAGTTCAGGTGAATACCGCTCGTGGGCGAGCCGTACGCGAAAACGATCACGCGGCCTTTTCCTTCTATCTCCACGACGGCAGGAGCCGCGGCCTCCTTCCGGGTCAGCCCTGCCCCGGCACTCTTTATGTTCGCCTTTTGCAGCGTTGCAAGGGTCTCCTTGAGACCTTCATAACTCCAGTCGAGCACATGATTGTTGGCCAGCGAGTACACATCAATCCGTGCAGCTGTTAGGCAATCGATGTTTGCCGGATTCATCCGATAATGGACCTCTTTCCATTTCCAATAGTTGTCGCTCCGCGTGACGCTTGTCTCAAGGTTCGCGATCCTGACATCAACAGCAGCTTTTTCAAGCTCGCCGAGAGCCTCTCCCCATATATACGCGGGTTCGGCCGGGCGCGGGACAGGACCGCTTGCTTTTTCCGCCAGCTCAACGTATCCTCTCGCGTCTTTTATATAATCCTCATACAGCGTGGGATCACCCGGATGCGGCAGAATCTGGTCAATGCCCCTGCCTGTCATTACATCGCCGGCCAGGAATAATTTGATGATGCCCGGGTTTCCGCGTACACCCGATTTGGGATCGATTGTTTTCATTCTTTCACGCATCTCCTCGCAGCAAACCAGGTTCCTTTACCCGTTCCTCTAAGACATAATAACGCTTATGGAAAAGCGATAAAAGAATCCCTCCCAGGCGACATGTCCCTTTCCCCCGATTATCGAGATAAATGTAAAATATACTTGACACAGTGTCAAATATATTATACATATAGTCTATAATAGTTAACATGAAGAAAAGATCAAAAGGCAAGCGGAGGTAACCATGTACCCGAGAGAAAAACAGATACTGCTATCTTTGATCAACATCATACTGATTCTCGGGTCCTATTCCCTGTTTGTATATTACAAGTACATCGCGGGTAATTTGGCTATTCTCAATGACTTCAAATTCTGGGGAAAGGCCTACCTGGTCTTGATCCCGGTGGCAATCGTGGCGCAAATCATCATTCACATTATTTTTTTCATCATCAACAAGATCGTGACCAAGGAGGATGTGCCTACCATTACCGATGAGCGGGACAAGTTGATCGAGTTGAAAGCCATAAAGCTTGCTCATTGGACGTTCATAGCAGGCTTTATCCTGTCAATGGGATCGCAGGCGATAGGGATGCAACCCTGGGTGATGTTCATTACCCTTATTTATTCGGGGTTCCTGGCAGCAATAGTCTCGGAAACGGCCAAGATCTATTTTTACCGGAAAGGGTTTTAATATGAGCCCCTGTCCCATCAGCAACAACATCCGGAAGTTACGCTTCCTTGCCGATGAAATGACTCAACAGCAATTGGCCGATAAAGTGGGCGTTACGCGACAAACCATCATAGCCATCGAAAACGGTAAATACTCACCGACCCTGGAATTGGCTTTCCGCATTGCCAGGGTGTTCCGCACCCCCCTGGAAGAGGTATTTTCGTTCGACGATAGAATCCAAAAAGGGAAAAAATGAAGTCTAATCAAAGACCGCATGATGCGGACAGCCCGGCTGTATCTGTTTATCAAGGAGGTGTGCATGTTATCGCGAATGGACGATGTCGAAGCGCGATCCATAGTTGTCTTTCTGATGATCGCATGCATGACGGCAACAGGCTGTGCATCGGCATACAAAACAGTGTTGCCGAGACCGCCTGATCACTATCAAAAACTGGGAGAGGCCAGGGGGAATGCCTGCGGTTCGATGATGATCCTCGCACCCTATAACTTCATCCCGGTGGCCGAACTCCCTTTCTTCGGCGGGGATCTGAATAAACGCGTCGAGAATGCGTACCAGAATGCCATTGACAGCGTTCCCGGTGCGACCGCTTTATTGAACGTGACGATGCAGGAAAACTGGTTTTGGTGGGTGCTCGGCTCGACGAAATGCGTAACGATCACGGGGGAGGCGATCCGATGAAAAAGACGCTAATGCAAGCGGCCCTTTTGGCACTGCTTGCGGCCTGCGCGGGTTGTACAGGAACGCCGGTTACGTTCAAATCGACGGACGTCACGTATGACCCGACAAAGGGCCGGACAGTATCAGGCAGCGCCTGCGGTTTTCAGTTGCTGCTCCTTATTCCGATCAGGATCAACGATCGCTATGAACGGGCATACGCCGAACTGCTCAATGACGCGGGACCCGGCTATTCCGTAACCGATATAAATGTCAGCGAACGCTGGAAGTATGGGCTTGTAGGAACAGCGTACTGTACCGACCTCAAGGCAACGGCATATCCTCAGCGTACTGCCGTAGTGAACTGAGGTCTGTATAACAACATCCGGGGTGAAGAAAATGAATACTTACAAAAAAACTGCAATTAGTGTAGCTGTATTATTTCTCATTGCGCTTGTTTTTGACATTGTCGCCTCGAATATTTACCAACCGATCCTCAATGCCCCGGACTATCTTGCTACTGTTTACCCAAATAAAATGCCGGTGAAAATAGGAATACTATTCGACCTTATTTGTGCCCCTGCCATGATCTTGATTCCCGTTCTGCTGTTTCCGCTCTTTAAGCTGTTTGATGAAAGAATAGCGCTTGGGTACATTGTTTTCAGGCTGCTCGAGGGTATTCTCTTTATTTTTATAGCGATTAACTCGCTGTCACTCATAAGCTTAAGTCAGGATTATTTAAGGCCGGGAACTCCCGATGCTTCCTGTTTCCAGGCTTTGGGTAATTCAATACATGCACGAATAGAATGGGCCACATTGCTCTATATCATTGTTTTTACTTTAGGCGCTCTTCTGTTTTATTCTTTATTATTCAGATCAAAACTCATCCCCCGATGGTTATCGGCTTGGGGTCTTTTTGCAGCTCTATTTTTGTCAACAGGCGCCTTGCTACATACGTTCGGCATGTTCGGTACCATGCCATTGATGAAGGCCATGGTTTTCTTTGCGCCTCCAATTGGCTTGCAGGAACTGGTCATGTCCATATGGCTCATTATCAAAGGATTCGATCCAGACGCGATAGGAGACAACCGTGTATAAAACGATCATCAGTATCGTGCTTATTGTAACGATCGGCTTAAGCCATGCCGCGTTCGCCGAGGACAGCATCCCCGACGGAAAGATGCGCTTGCGCATAGGATTTGAGCATTGGTTTAGCGATTCATTCAAAACAGCTGATGTGGGCTTAACAGACGATAGTTTTTCATTGGGAATGAATTACCAGCTGCCGATAAGCTGGATCGAGTTTTTGTTGCGCTTCTAGTACGCAACGATAAAAGCAGACCCTGCTCAGAAGGATTTTCCGGAGTTTAACGATAAACACATTTATTTTGCTACGACGGGCCTTGCGCTGACTAAAATTCTGGACTCCGGATCTCAAACCGTTGCACTTTCGGCGATACCCATGGGTCTCCTTTGGGTAAAAGTCAATGGCCATCATGAAGTTATCGGGCAATCTACTGGATTCACCGTAGACTGGCTTTTCGACGGCCGGACAGGGATGTTCCTTGATACGCGATATAAGAGTTATCAGCTGGAACGACTGGATGGATCGAAGATGGATAAACAAAGTGACGTGAGCGTCGCTGTCGGGGTTGTTACGCGACTCTGAACTATAAATGCTATTTAAGAAAGAATGCTGATGAGCACAAACAAGAAAACGGCAAGAACTGCGGGAGTACTATTTATCATCGCGATTATTTCCGGGATACTTGGTGTTGCTTTTACACAACCTATTTTAGATGCTCCCGATCATTTTATTAAAATTTCTGCAAATCAAAACCAGGTAATAACAGGCGCCCTCCTTCTGTTCATTATGGCTGCTGCATGTGCTGGTATCGGGATCTCTCTTTATCCGGTCTTGAAAAAATATGACCATGCTCTGGCTCTCGGATCTGCCGGCTTCAGGATGATTGAGGCAGTGTTCCATATTGTCGGTGTGCTCGGGTTGCTGCTACTGTTGGCATTAAGCCGGGAATTTGTGAAAGCAGGCGCTCCGGAATCATCCTATTTCCAAACCTTGAGTGCTGTATTAATAGCAGGACGTGATTGGGTGAGCCATGTTGCAGCGATACTGCCCTGGTGCATCGGTGCTCTGATATATTACTATATATTTTATCGATCAAAACTCATTCCACGATGGTTATCGATCTGGGGCCTTATTGGGATCGGGCTGGCCGTAACAGCAAGCATGCTCTTTCTGTTCCGCCTCATTGGCGCCCTGTCCGCCATACAGGTTATTTTAAATCTTCCGATAGCCTTGCAGGAACTGGTTTTGGCGATTTGGCTGATCGTTAAAGGCTTCGATCCGTCTCCGGCATCTTAGGACATGGTGGTCAAGTCAAGCTCTATAATGTTCGACTCTTGTGCCGAGCGCTCTAACTGTTATCCACCCGACCGTTTCGGCTTGCAGCCGATCCTGGCCAACTCTGCCATGACCGCCTCGCAATGATCCCCCTGAATTTCCAGCGCCCCGTTCTTAACAGCTCCTCCGGAACCAAGTTTCGCCTTTAACTCTTTCAGGAGCTTTTCGCTATCGTTAATGGAAAGATTAAGCCCTTCTATTACCGTAACTGACTTGCCGCCTCTGCCCTTGCGGTCTAAGCGAACGCTCGTCCCGCTTTTCCCTGCGGAAGCGGCAGGTGTCGCGGATTTGCGATCTGCAGGCTTTTCTTTTCTCGGCACTGCCCACTCTGTCGAGTAGACCAATTTCGAATCCGGTTCTTTCATAATCGGTTATTTTCCTGGATGAAAAGCGACCTGCTGCCGCCTTATGCCGCTAGAACTCGCAGGCGATGCTGGCCAGTTCTCTTGAAAAAGTCTCGTAGTTCTGGGAATAGTCGATGGGGCATTCCACGAGCACAAACTTCTTTTTCGCGAAGGCCTCCCGCAGCACGGCTGCGAGATCGTCGCCCTGGTTCACCTTCATACCGATGGCCCCGTAGCTCTGGGCGTACTTCACAAAATCGGGATTGCCCGTGTCCAGGGCGAAGCTCCCGAACCCCTTGGCCTGCTGCTCCCACTTGATGAAACCGAAGCCGTTGTCGTTCAGCACGAGGACCACGAGCGGGATGGAATAGCGGAGCGCTGTCTCGATCTCCTGTGAGTTCATCATGAACCCGCCGTCGCCCACGACGGCCAGCACGTTCCGGTCGGGTCTAACCAGCTTGGCCGCGATCCCTGCAGGCATGCCCGCACCCATGGTTGCCAGGGCGTTGTCCAGCAGGAACGTGTTCGGCTTGTACGTTTTGTACAGCCGCGCGAACCACAACTTGTAGATGCCGTTGTCCAGGGTCAGGATGTCCTCGGGTGCGAGCACGCTCCGCACCTGCGAGACGATCTCCATGGGCGAGGGCGGATACTGTTTTTTGTAGTCCAGGGCGAGCTTTTTTTCCAGGAAGGCCCGGGTATTCTTGAACACCTCGCCGTTCTTACGCGCCGGGACCAGCTCTCCCAGCTCGCGAAGAGCGCAGGAGATATCGCCGATCACCTCGATGTCCGGGTTGTAGTACTTGTCCGTCTCCGCCTCCACGAAATCGATGTTGATGATCTTCTTGGTCAGGTCCCGGTTCCAGACATAGGGCGGATACTCGACGATATTGTAGCCGATCGTGATGATCACGTCGGCCCGGTCGATGCCGCAGTTGACGTAGTCGCGGCGGTGAATGCCCGTGGCAAAAAGGCTGTACTGCGAGTCGTCGCTCACCACGCCCTTGCCCATCTGGGTGTGCACGGCAAAGATACCCGTCTGGTGGATGAACTGCATGAGCTGCTTGGTGATCAGGTTCCGGTTGGCGCCCGAGGAAAGGATGATGAGCGGGTTCCGGGCCTTGCTGATCATATCAGCCGCCCGGTGGAGCGCCTTGGGGTCCGGGGCAGGCCTGCGCACGAGGCCCCGCGACTGGACCTCAGCGACCGTCTCGGTCTCGGCCACGTCCTCGGGCAGTTCGATATGGACCGCGCCCGGCCGTTCAGCCTGGGCCAGCTTGAAGGCGTTCCGGAGCACGGTCGGGATCATGCCGGGATCGACGATCGTAAGGGCATCCTTGGTGACCGGCCGCATCATGCTCACGATGTCGATCAGCTGGAAGCGCGCCTGCCGGTTCTCCCGGAGAGCTTTCTGACCCGAGATGGAGATAAGCGGAGCGCCGATCAACTGCGCATGGGCAACGCCGGTCACCAGGTTCGTTGCGCCGGGCCCGAGCGTCGAGAAGCAGACGCCCGCCTTTCCCGTGAGACGTCCGTAGGTGGCTGCCATGAAGGCAGCTGCCTGTTCATGCCGGGTGATGACAACCTTGATCTCCGAACTCCGGAGCGATTCGAGCAGGTCCAGGTTCTCCTCGCCGGGCAGGCCGAAGATGTATTTCACGCCTTCTTCTTCCAGCTGCTTCACGAACAGGTCAGATGCTTTCATTCACTCTCCTAACGGGGAAAATATACACCCGGTCTCTTGCAGAGGCACGAGAACCCGGAGAAAAACAAAGAACAAGTCAAAAACGGTCTCGCGCAAAGCCGCAAAGTCGCAAAGGGAAAACAATGCAAAAAACAACCCCGGTCTCTCACTAAAGCCACGAAGAAGTCCTTATGAAAGCCGGAATTCAATCTTTTAATGCAGCCCTCAAATTCGAAAGAAACAAAATCGCTAAATCCCCTGCTTCTGTTACGGGCTAACAAGAATAAGCAGTTGTTCGCTCCTTCTTTGCGTCTTTGCGGCTTTGCGCGAGACAAAGCATTTCGCCTTAATTTTTTCTCTTCGTGGCTCCGTGGCGACCTGTGAGACAATGCTTCGCGGTTCATGCCTTTTCTTAATTCCGCACTCCGAACTCGAAGTCTATTCTTTCACCACCACGGTCTTGATATTCACGAACTCCTTCAACCCGTACTCCGACAGCTCCCTGCCGATGCCCGACTTCTTTACGCCGCCGAAGGGCAGGCGCGGATCGGATTTCACGGAGTCGTTGATCGCCACGAACCCGGACTCGACCCTGGCAGCCAGTTTCTCTGCCCGGTCGATGTTCCTGCTCCAGATGGACGCCCCCAGGCCGAACTCGGTGTCGTTCGCGATCCTGACGGCTTCGTCCTCGCTCTTCACCACGACGACCGGCGCGATCGGTCCGAATACCTCTTCCTTCATGACCTTGCTGTCGAGCCTGGGATTAAAGACAGCCACGGGCGAGAAGAAGAACCCCTTTTTGCTGCCGGCGCCGTTGCCGATCTGGACGATCTCTGCCCCGCTCTTCTTTGCGTCCTGCAGCTGCCTGTTCAGCGCCTCGAGCAGGTCACGCCGCGCCAGCGGACCCACATCCGTGCTTTCGTCCATGGGATCGCCGACCTTCAGCTCCTTCAGCCGCGCGATGAAATGCGTCCTGAACTCCTCCGCCGCCTTGTCCATCACAATGAACCGTTTGGCCGCGATGCAGCTCTGGCCCGCGTTGATCATGCGCGCGTTGGCCGCCGTTCTGCCGGCCTTCTCCACGTCCGCGTCATCGAGCACGATGAAGGGGTCGGAACCGCCCAGTTCGAGCACAAGTTTCTTGATCTTCGCTCCTGCATGGGCGCCCACCTGCTCCCCGGCTGCGTTGCTCCCGGTGAGGGAAACAGCATCCACCTGGTCAGTGTCGATCAAGTTCAGCGCTTCCTTCACATCGATGATCAGGGTCTTGAACACGTCCTCCGGGAACCCGGCCGCCCTGAAGGCGTCCTCGATGGAAAGCGCGGTCTGTGGGACATTGGATGCATGCTTCAGCAGAATGACATTGCCGGCCGTGACTGCCGGTATGCCGAACCGGAACGCCTGCCAGTAGGGGAAGTTCCAGGGCATGATCGCGAGCGCCACGCCCAGGGGCTGGAACAGGACCATGCTCTTTTTGTTCTCGGTCCTGATCTCTTCCGGCTTCAGGAAGTTCCCTGCGTTCTCCGCATAATAATCGCAGAGCCAGGCGCATTTCTCGATCTCGGCCAGGGACTCCTTGATCGGTTTGCCCATCTCCTTGGTGATCAGCTCTGCGTATTTCCGTTTGTCCGCCCGGAGATGGTCTCCAAGCTTCTTGACGAGCCCCGTCCTCTCGGACAAGGGCCTGCTGCTCCAGCTTTTGAATGCCTCGCGGGAACGTTCGGCCTGAGCAGCGATATCGTCGCGGGTCATGAGCGGAATCTCTTTCATCACCTCTTCGGTATAGGGATTGATGGACTGAATGCTCTTTCGCTTTTCAATAAAAGACTTTAATGAACTGACCTTCATACTGTTCACCCCCTTGGGGGAGGACGTGGCTTTTGCCTCGGCATTCCCTGCTTTGGCCTTCCGACTTTTCACTGTTCTCTTGGTCGCCATGCGCCTCCCGCTTAAATAAATTCCAAATTACAAATAACAAATCTCAAATAATATCCAATTTCCAAGCACCCATCATATTGAAGCTCCCTGCAGCAAGCTGCGGGGAATGCGCTCACTCCAGAATTCAAACGTTTCGAGCTTTGATCATTGGAACTTGGAGCTTATTTGGAGTTTGGTGCTTGTTATTTGGTGCTTGCCCTCTCCTCCTTCGGCTTATACACGCACCCGGTCCTGCCGCAGTAGTTGCCTATGTATTCGGAGGACGGCCGGTACAGCGCCGGCTTGCCCTGGGCCTCGCCGAACTTCTCCTCGATGATATGAGCCGTCCAGCCGGCGATGCGGGCAATGGCAAAGACGGGGGTCATCAGGTCGCCGGGAATGCCCATGAGGTGGTAGACGGGCGCGCTGTAGAAATCCACATTGGGCTTGATCGTCGTCTTTCCCCGCTTCTCGAACTCGGCCAATGCCGCCGCTTCAATCTCCCTCAGCATCCGATGCCACTGCTCCTGGCCGAGCTTTCGACCCAGGCGTCCGCCCATCTCCTTCAGGAACTGGGCACGGGGATCGTTCGTTTTGTATACGGCATGGCCCATGCCCATGATCTTTTTACCCGATCCGAGCTGCGACCGGACCCATTCGGCCAGATCCTTCTCGTTCTGGACGTCCTGCAGCATCTTCATGACCTCCGCATTGGCGCCGCCGTGCAGGCTTCCGGAAAGCGCGCCCACGCCCGCGGCCACCGCGGCGTACATGTGCGCCTGCGTTGACACCACCTCGCGGCAGGCGAACGTCGAAGCATTGAAGGAATGGTCCGCATGCAGGATCAGCGCAATATCCAGATCCATGGCAATTTCCGCATCTGGCTTTTTCCCGGTCAGCTGCCACAGGAAATTCTCGGCATGGCTCAGCCGCTCATCAGCCGGTATCGGCTCCTGGTCATGACGGATACGCTGCCAGGCGGCAACAACACCGGGGATCCGGGAGATGAGACGAGTGGCTTTCGCCACGTTTGCCTCCCGCGTCTCCACTTCCAGTTCCGGGTCCGCCATGGCAAGGAGCGGCACGGACGCCTGGAGCGCGTCCATGGGATTCGCGCCATGGGGCCAGGTCTTGAGCGCATTCAGTATGAACGTGGGAACCTGCCGGGCCTTTGCGAGGCGCTGCTTGAAGTCCTTCAACTGTTCATCGGTCGGCAGGTCGTCGTGCAGGAGCAGGTAAGCAGTCTCCTCAAAGGCCGAATTCTTCGCCAGGTCCTCGATCCGGTACCCCCGGTAGATCAGGATGCCGTTCTCGCCGTCCACGTCGGAGATCTTCGTATCCGCAACCGTCACGCCGCGCAAGCCGATGTTTTTCGTCTTCTCTTCAGCTTTTTCTGTAGTGTCTCTTCTTTGAGTTTTGGCATTCATAGGTGACCTTCTATCCATGACAATCTCGAAATTCGAAGCTCGAAATTCTAAACGATATCGAAATTCAAATCTAGGATTTCGTGCTTCGGATTTAGGATTTGTTATACCTGCACCATCAGCTGTTCCTTCACGTAGTTCAGCGTCCCGCCTGCGAGCAGGTGCTTTCGCTGCCGGTCAGACACGTCCAGCAGGGTAATGATCGTCTGGCCGGCCAGCTCGACCGGGATCTCCCGGTCTCCCCGCTCGATCCGTTTACGCAGATCAGGAAGCACTATCCTGCTGCCCTTGTTCAACAGCTCGTAGTCCACGGGATTCCTGAACGTGAGCGGAAGGATCCCGAAGTTGCAGAGGTTGGACTTATGGATGCGGGCGAAGCTCTTGGCGATCTTGACCCGGACGCCGAGATAGCGGGGCGCCAGGGCCGCATGCTCCCTGCTCGATCCCTGGCCGTAGTTCTCGCCGCCCACGACCGCAACCGGTCCCTGGACCGCCTTGCAGTCCTTTGCAAAATCCGGTGCTATCTGGGAAAAGACGAATGCGCTCAACGCTTCGATATTGGACCGAAGCGGCAGCACCCGGTTTCCCGCGGGCATGATCCCGTCCGTCGAGATATTGTCGCTGACTTTCAGCACCACTTCGGCAGTGAGCCTATCCGGCAGGGGTTCGAGGGACGGCAGCGGACGTATGTTCGGACCGCGCACGATCTCGGTCCTGGAAAGCTCCGGCGACGGAAAGATGATGGACCGGGAATCGATCTTGTACTCCTTCGGGTCCTCGATCCTGGGATAGGCCATTTCCTTTCCCAGCTCCCGGGGGTCGGTGATCACGCCCGTGAGGCCTGCCGCGGTTGCCGTCTCGGGCGAACAGAGATAGACCTTGTCGTCCTTCGTGCCTGATCTGCCCGGGAAATTGCGCGGGAATGTCCGGAGGCTCACCTCGTTCGTGCCTGGTGCCTGGCCCATGCCGATGCAGCCCTGGCACCCGGGCTCATGCACCCGCGCGCCGGTCGTGAGGAACGCAAGCAATCCTCCTGCGTGGTACACGTTCTCGAGCACCTGCCTGCTTCCGGGATTCACATGGAACGAAGTGTTGGGATGGACCCTCCGGCCTTCCAGCATTTTGGCGGCGACCATCAGGTCCCGGAAGGAGGAATTGACGCTGCTGCCCACGATCACCTGGTCCACTTTCGTTCCGGCCGCTTCCCGGACCGCAACGACATTGCCCGGGGACGAGGGCTTCGCGATGAGCGGTTCGAGCTTCGAGAGGTCGATCTCCGCGTATTCGTCGTAGGTCGCGCCTTCGTCGGCAGCGAGCGGGACCCAGGCCTCTCCCCTGCCCTGGGCGATCAGATATTCACGGGTCCTCTTGTCGGAAGGAAAGATCGAGGTGGTCGCGCCGGTCTCGGTCCCCATGTTGCCGATGGTCTCGCGGTCCGTCGCTGAAAGTGACGCAACGCCGGGGCCGTAGTACTCAATGATCTTGCCGATGCAGCCTTTGACATCGTAGCGCCGCAGCATCTCCAGGATCACGTCCTTGGCGCTCACCCAATCGGGCAGCCTGCCGGTCAGTCTTACGCCGAGCACGTTCGGGCAGGAAAGATAATAGGGATACCCGGCCATGGCCAGGGCGACATCCAGTCCGCCCGCCCCGATGCCGAGCATCGAGACCCCGGCTGCTCCCGGAGTATGGCTGTCGGCGCCCAGGAGCGTCTTGCCCGGAGCGCCGAAGCGCTCCATGTGCACCTGGTGGGAAACGCCGTTGCCGGGCATGCTGAAATGGATGCCGTACCGCGCCGCCGCCGTCTGAAGGAACTTATGATCGTCGGCGTTCTTGTTGTCTGTCTGAAGAAGGTTATGGTCGACGTACTGGGCCGAAAGCTCGGTCCTCACCTTGTCGATGCCGAGTGACTCGAACTCGAGCATGGCCACCGTGCCCGTTGCATCCTGCAGCAGCGTATGATCGATCCGGATCCCGATCTCTTTGCCCGGGACCAGTTCGCCTTCGACAAGATGGGCTTCCAGTATCTTATGGGTTACGTTCTTTGCCATATATGCCTCAATCGGGATTGAATAAGTCCTGTATTTTCAAGGATAAGCAAAGCCCAACTGCTTGTCTCTATTCACATTTTAGCACAGTTTGGAGATATGAGGATATATAAAGGGAAGGAGTTACATTCGCGCCGTAGCTGGTTTCAAGGAGCGATTAGTTCACGATGCCGCATGCATTCCGAATTCCGCACTCCGAACTCGAATCACCCTTCGTCGGACAGCTCGGTTCTGACCAGGGCAAGGATGGCGGAATGCGGAACGATCAGGTACTTCTTCTCCTCGAACTCGATCTCCATGGCCGCGTCCTTCAGGAAGATGGCATAATCGCCCTCCGCTGCCTGGAGCGGGATGTACTTCACTTCCTTCTTGCTCGTGGTCCACGATTCGCTCGGGGCCGCGTCGGGTATGGCATATCCGGGACCGGTCTTGACCACATGACCGCCCATGATCTTTTCCTTTTCCTTGACCGTCGGGGGAAGGTAAAGACCGGAGGGTGTTTTATCCATGCGTTCGTCGGGATCGAGGAGGACCCGGTCGCCGACTATGATAAGGTTTTTTTTGGTCTTCATAAAGTGGGATATGCTCTCTCTTTGAGGTGCACCCGGCGGACCCTGTTGACCGGCAGACCGGGATCGCTTCGCTTAATTGGTCTTTTTCTTCTTTTTATTATTAATGTTCTTCTTCTCGGCCACGGGCTCCTGCCGGGCTTGTGCCACGGGACCGGTCTTGAACGTCTCGGCATGGGCCTTGTGCTGTTCCCAGTTCTCCCGGTAGCTGCCGGCAACGCCGGCTGCTCTCACGATCATCACGTTTTCGGCGTTCCTGTCTTCCGCCTCTTTCGTGAATTTAAAGCTCCCGGCAATGACCGTCCCGTTGTCGATGATAATGACGTTGTTGTCCGCGACCGCATGACGGGCGTCGAGATGGGTCGGGATGCCGTTGAGCGCGGAAAAATAGACCGCGTTGTTCTGGGCGGCATGGGCTTTTTTATCGAGGATGATCTCGACCTTCACGCCCGCTTCCTTTGCTTTGATCAGCGCATCCGCGACCGGTTTCGCGCTGAGCGAATGGGCTTGTACCAGTATCTCCGACTTCGCCTTGCCGATCTCTTCGATGACCGTAGCCAGGCAGTTGCCGCCCGGGGTGAAACAGGGGTCCACTGTGGGCGCAAGACGTGCGCACGACAGGGTCATGATACAGGCGAGAACAACAAATGCCTTCATGCTCATCTTCTCTCCTTCCGGGGATGTTCTTCTTCCACTCCCGACTATAGAGGAAAATGAGGCATAAAGGCAACCAAAAATTGACGGGTTTTTTCGGCTGTGCGATCAAGGGTCGAATGACTTCCGGCCTGCGCGATCCCGTTCTTTGATCCCATACCGCACGCCCGGTCCGGAGACGGGGACGTTTAACAGTGACCTCCCTTCTCGCTCTTCGCCGCTGCGACCGCCTCCATGATGCCTTCCGGATCGCATTCGATGCAGCGGTCGAGTCCCTGGATGAGCTGCAGATCCTCGCACGCCTGATAAGCCTTCTTCAGATGAGAGTCGGACAGTTTCTTGAGCACGATCGCCTTCGGCCGGATGTACACATTGCCGCACCCCATGCAGATCCAGATAAAGTTCTGCTTTGTCGTTTCCAGGCATTTTTCGCAGACGAAGAGCTTCGTTCCTCCCTCGACATCGGCGCTGATCGTGGTCATCGACTCTTTGCATACGATGCACAAACCTTTCTCGCCAAGGTAATCCTTCATGAGCACCTCCTTCTGGTTGCATTACGACAGCAGGTGATTCTGAGGGAAGCTCGTATGATTAATTATAACAATTACCGTGAAGAGCACGTTCGACGGGAGTAGCAGAAAGAAAGCTTGTCGTATTTCCGAGAAATGCGATTTTAGTTGAGATGAAGAAGACAAACCGGAAGAACTTTACACCTGATAAGGGCGACCTGCTATCCGTGAAAATCATATTTTATCGGCTTTTTTCTGTGTCAAAGCTTGGAAATGATGGTGAACAGAAAAGTTTGCTTACAGATTGCCGCGCAGGCGCTCTGCCTGCAGGATCCGCTTGACCGCGAGCTCATAAGCCGCCTGACGCATCCGGCACCGGCCGTTGCTGCACAGGGCGAGCACATCGGCATAGGCCGCTGCCATGGTCAGGGCGAGCCGGGCCAGCACTTTGTCTTCCGGCCAGGTATCGTTGCTCAGGTTCTGGCTCCATTCGAAGTAGCTGACGACCACTCCGCCGGCATTGGCCAGGATATCGGGAATGACCGTCACGTCCCTGTGGAACAGGATCTCGTCGGCCTCGGCCGTGAGCGGCGCGTTTGCCATTTCAAGCACGACCGTTGCCTTCACCTCGCGGGCATTGCTCTTGTCGACCTGGTTGGAGAGAGCCGCGGGGATAAGCACGTCGCATTCGGCAGCAAGCAGCCCGGCGTTGGTGATCGCCCTGGCGCCGGCATACCCGGCAACGCTTCCTGCGGCATCGCGGTGTTTCCTCACCGCAGGGATATCGAGACCTGCAGGGTCCTGGATGCCTCCATTCACATCGCTCACGGCAACGACCCGGTACCCCCGTTCATGCAGGATGCGCGCGGTATGCTCCCCCACATTGCCGAACCCCTGTACCGCCACCCGCAGACCGGAGCCGGCCATTCCCCGCTCTTTCAAGGCCTGCTCCAGCACATGAACGCCGCCCAGCGCGGTGGAGTACCGGCGCACGGCAATGCCTCCCAGTTCCGGAGGCTTGCCCGTGACCACGGCGGGAACATGCTCCCGTTTGATCCGTTCGTACTCGTCCAGGATCCAGGCCATGATCTGCTCATCGGTATAGACATCGGGCGCGGGAATGTCCTTAAAGGGACCGATATGGTCCGCGATGGCCCTGATGTAGCCACGGGTGACGTTCTCGAGATCGATGCGCGAAAGCTCCAGCGGGTTGACGGCAACTCCGCCCTTGGCGCCGCCGAAGGGGATGTTCACGACCGCGCATTTGAGCGCCATCAGGAGCGCAAGCTCCGTGGCGTGCTCTTCATCCAGCTCGTGGTGGAAGCGGATCCCCCCCTTGGCCGGGCCCCGGGCGTCGTTGTGCTGCACGCGGTAGCCCGTGTACATCTGTGTCCTGCCCGAGGTCATCTTTACGGGAAAACTGACAGTGAAGGAACGGCGGGGCAGGGACAGCAGATCGAGCTCTTCCCGGGTGAGGCCGAGACCGGCATAGATATTCTGCAACTCCGTCATGGCCAGGCTGCGGAGGTCTTTCTCGTCGCGGTGGAGCCGTTCGTGGTTGCGGTTCATGGTTCTCCTTTAAAGCCGTAACGAGTTGGGAGTTCTTCGTTGGGAGAAAAAATTCCGCTACTCCCAGCTTATCTCAAAGCTACCGAACTAAGTACCGGGGCTTTCGCTTCGCCTCTCACTCCGAACTCCTCACTCCGAACTCGCTACTTCCTGGCCAGTCCCGTCTTCCGCGCCGCTTCGGCAACGGCATCGGCCACCGACGCTACCACCTTCCGATCGAAAATGCTCGGAATGATATAGTCCTCGTGCAGTTCTTCTTTGTCCACGCAATGCGCGATCGCGCGGGCGGCCGCGAGCTTCACCGCTTCGTTCACGCCGGTCGCCTTCACGTCGAGCAGGCCCCGGAACAGGCCGGGAAAGCAGAGCATGTTGTTGATCTGGTTCGGATAGTCGGACCGGCCGGTTGCCATGATCCGGACCAGGGGCAGCGCCTCCTCGGGCGCGATCTCGGAATTGGGATTGGCGAGGGCGAAGACGATGCGATCGTCGGCCATTTTCCGGACGTCGTCGCCGGTGATCACGTTCGGGCCTGATACGCCGATGAACACCTCGGCCCCCTTCATCGCCTCCGGTATGCCGCCTTTGACCTTGCGCGGGTTCGTCAATCTCGCCAGCTCGCGCTTGTTCGCGTTCCCCGCTCCCTTCAGCCCTGGGGAAAGGATGCCCTTGCGGTCGCAAACGACGATGTCCCTGACCCCCGAGGACAGGAGCATCCTTGTTATGGCCGACCCTGCCGCTCCGGCGCCAACCACCACGCATTTGAATTTTTTCAGGTCCCGTTTCATCAGCCGGGCAACATTGATGAGAGCCGCCAGGACGACCACGGCCGTCCCGTGCTGATCGTCATGGAACACCGGGATATCCAGCAGTTTCCTGAGCCGCGCCTCCACCTCGAAGCAGCGTGGGGCCGAGATGTCCTCCAGGTTGATCCCGCCCAGGCCGGGCGAGATCGCCTTGACCGCGGCCACGATCTCGTCCACGTTCGTGGTGGAAAGCACTATCGGAAAAGCATCGATCCCGGCGAACTCCTTGAAGATCATCGCCTTGCCCTCCATGACCGGCAGCGCCGCTTCCGGTCCGATATTCCCCAGGCCGAGGACGGCCGTGCCGTCGGACACCACTGCCACGGCATTGCCCTTGATCGTGTAGCGGTAGGCATGCTGTTTGTTCTGATGGATGTCCATGCAGACCCGGGCCACGCCGGGAGTATACACCTTGGAGAGGTCCGTGCTGTCCCGCACCGGCAACTTGCTCCTTATTTCGATCTTTCCGCCCTCGTGCGCGGTAAAGGTTCTGTCCATCACGCGCAGTACCTTCACCCCCGATACCGTCCTGATCGCGCGGACTATGGCCTTTTCATGGTCTTCGTCGCGGGCGTTCGCCGTGATGTCCCGGACGATCTTGCCCTTCTCCACGCGCACGATGTCCACAGCCCCCATATCGCCGCCGGCGCTGCTGATCGCCGTGGCGATCTTCGCGAACATGCCGATCCGGTTCTCGATCTCTGCCCGGATGGTTATGCTGTAGCTGGGGCTGGGGTTGCAGACGTATTTGACGGGGTTGTTCATTGTGTGCTCCTTTGCTTTCATTATTATAAGGTCTATTCCTGCTTTGGTCAATGGATTGCCGCGCCTGAATAGGTCTTCTTTCTTTAAAAAAGACGATGCAAACCGGAAAGAGAGCAGGTATAATTGAGGCTATATTCGCCCTATTGTATGTCATTCCCGAAGTTTTCATCGGGAATATGGTTCATCGTTGACTGTGAGAAAACCATATCCCCGATAGAGGCATTCGGGGATGACATATCATTTTAAAGAAGATTCTGCCCTGGGGCCCGTTCGTTATTCTTAATACTATGGAAAACTTCCGTATCGAAAAAGATTCCCTCGGAGAGATCAAGGTCCCGGCCGATGCCTTGTACGGGGCACAGACGCAGCGCGCCGTGGAGAACTTTCCCGTGAGCGGCATCCGTTTTCCCCGGTCCTTCATCCGCGCGCTGGGCCTGATCAAGGCCGTTGCCGCAGAGGTCAACGCGGGGCTGGGACTGCTCGATGCGACGATCGCCCAGGCGATCCACCAGGCGGCACTGGAAGTTGCCGACGGCAAATGGGACGACCAGTTCCCGCTCGATATCTTCCAGACCGGGTCCGGCACCTCGACGAACATGAATGCCAATGAGGTTATCGCGAACCGCGCCAACCAGCTCCTCCTGGATCGGAACGCCGGGGTCCATCCGAACAATCATGTTAACATGGGCCAGTCCTCGAACGATGTGATCCCCGCCACGATCCATGTAAGCGCCTATATCGAGGTAACGGAAGTCCTTATCCCCGCGTTTAAACACCTTCAGGATATGCTAAAAAAACGTGCGGCGGAGTTCCATGATATAGTCAAAACAGGCCGCACGCACCTGATGGACGCCATGCCGGTCACGCTGGGCCAGGAGATCGGCGGATGGGCATACCAGGCGCAGCAGGCCGTCGAACGGATCGAGTCGAGCCTGCCGCGTCTTGCCAAACTCGCCATCGGCGGGACCGCCGTCGGCACCGGCATCAATGCCGCAAAAGACTTCGGAAGGATCGTGGCAAGCAGGCTTGCCGGACGCACGAAGCTGCCCTTTGTCGAAGCGGACAACCACTTTGCGGCCCAGGCGGTGATGGATGCCGCCGTCGAGCTTTCGGGGCAGTTGAAAGCCACCGCCTCATCGTTCATGAAGATGGCGAACGATCTGCGCTGGATGAACAGCGGACCGATCGCGGGCCTGGGCGAAGTCGCGCTGCCCTCGCTCCAGCCCGGATCAAGCATCATGCCCGGGAAAGTGAACCCGGTCATGTGCGAAATGATGATGATGGTCGCTGCCCAGGTGACCGGGAACGACGCAGCTATCACGGTCGCGAACCAGCAGGGGAACTTTCAACTGAATGTGATGCTGCCCGTGATCGGCCACAACCTGCTCCAGTCCATCACGATCCTGGGGAATGCCGCGCGTCTGCTTGCCGATAGGGCCATAGCAGGGTTCACCGTGAACAAGGAACGCATCACGGCGCTGCTGGACAGGAACCCGATCCTGGTCACGGCGCTCAACCCCGTGATCGGCTATGACAAGGCCGCCCGGATCGCAAAGAGGGCCTACGCCGAAGGCCGGTCGCTCAAGGACGTTGCCGCGGAGATGACGGGCCTGTCGAGGGACGAACTGGACAAGCTGCTCGACCCGAGGAAAATGACTGAGGGCGGAATCGGAGAGGACGGCAAATCCTGAGCACAAATTTCTAAATCCGAAACAATTTCAATTTCGAATTTATTCTCAAGGGTTAAAAAATTGCTGCTACCCACTTCCACAGTCGGACGAAAGCTCATGATGGCCGTGACCGGCCAGTTCATGATCCTCTACGTCATCGCCCATGTTCTCGGCAATTACACCATCTTCGCCGGGGCCATCAATGCCTATGCCGAAGGCCTGCGCCACTGGCCTTATACCATCATTCTCTGGTCTTCCCGGACGCTCCTCCTCATTTCCGTCTTCCTCCACACCTGGTACGGCATCATATTGAAACTGGAGAACAGAAAAGCAAAGCCGGAAACCTACGCCCTGACGCGCTACCGCAGCGCATCCCTTGCCGGAAGGACCATGGTCTGGAGCGGACTGCTCATCGCTCTCTTCCTGATATTCCACCTCCTGCACTTCACCTTCCAGGTGATCGAACCCGGCATTGCGGCGACCGCTCATCCCGATGCGCTTGGCCGGCCCGATGTGCTGACGATGGTGGTCGGGAGCTTTCAGCGCGCCGGGATCGCAGCCTTGTACGTCGTAGGCGTGCTCGGATTGGGGCTTCATTTGTATCACGGAATAGAGAGTTCCATCCAGACGGAAGGGTTGAACAATGACAGGACGCTGCCGGTCGTGGTAAGGACCGGGATGGCGATATCGGTCGTGCTGTTCCTGATGTACGCAGCAATACCGGTCAGCATTTTAATGGGAATCTTAAAATGAAATTCCAAAGTTCAAATCCCAAATCTCAAATAATTTCTAAATCTCAACTGTCAAATTCAAAACGTTTCCCATTTTGTTTTTTGGAAATTGGTATTTATTTGGATTTTGGTGCTTGCAATTTGGAATTTGGTGCTAAGGCATGATCCTCGACGGTAAAATACCTTCCGGCCCTCTTCCCGAAAAATGGGACCTGCGCCGGGCCGAGATGAAGCTGGTGAACCCGGCGAACAAGCGGAAGTACCGGATCATCGTCATCGGGGCGGGTCTTGCCGGTTCCTCGGCCGCTGCTTCGCTCGGCGAACTGGGCTACAACGTGGATGTCTTCTTCTTCCAGGATTCGCCCCGCCGCGCCCACAGCATTGCAGCGCAGGGCGGGATCAACGCAGCCAAGAACTACCCCAACGACGGAGACAGCGTGGAGCGGCTGTTCCACGACACGATCAAGGGCGGCGACTTCCGGTCACGGGAAGCGAACGTTTACCGCCTGGCCCAGTTGAGCTGCGGCATCATCGACCAGGCCGTGGCCCAGGGGGTTCCCTTTGCCCGGGACTACGCGGGATATCTGGGGACCCGCTCCTTCGGCGGCGCCCAGGTCTCGCGCACCTTTTACGCGCGCGGCCAGACGGGCCAGCAGTTGCTGCTCGGGGCCTATGGCGCGCTCCTGCGCCAGGTGAAGCTGGGCACGGTCAACCTCCATCCCCGTACGGAGATGCTCGACCTTGTTGTGGTGAACGGCGAAGCCAAAGGTGTCATTGTCCGGGACCTGGTGACCGGGGCCATCGGATCCTTTGCCGCCGATGCCGTCTGCCTCTGCTCCGGAGGATATGCCAACGTCTTTTTCCTGACCACCAACTCCATCGGCTCGAGCGTGAATGCCACCTGGCGCGCCTATAAGCGCGGCGCTTTCTTCGCGAACCCCTGTTTCACCCAGATCCACCCCACTTGCATTCCCGTGACCGGCGAGCACCAGGCCAAACTGACGCTTATGTCCGAATCGCTCAGGAACGACGGCCGCGTCTGGGTGCCGAAACTGAAGGGAGATCAGCGTTCCCCGGAAGAGATCCCCGAGAGCGAACGGGACTACTTCCTGGAACGGAGATACCCGTCCTACGGCAACCTTGCAGCCCGGGATGTCTCGTCGCGGGCAGCCAAGGAGGTCTGCGACCAAGGGCGGGGAGTGGGCCCTGGCGGCCGCGGCGTGTACCTCGATTTTGCCGATGCCATCAGGCGCCTGGGCGCGGACACGATCCGGGAACGGTACGGCAACCTCTTCGAGATGTACGAGCGGATCACCGATGAAAATGCTTATAACCGGCCCATGCGCATCTACCCCGCTCCGCACTACACCATGGGCGGCCTCTGGGTGGATTATAATCTCGAAAGCAACGTGCGGGGGCTCTTTGTCCTGGGCGAAGCGAACTTCTCGGACCACGGCGCGAACCGGCTCGGTGCAAGCGCTCTGATGCAAGGTCTTGCCGACGGCTACTTCATCCTTCCTTACACCATCGCAAACTATTTGGCGGAAACGAAACCGGGCGTAATCACGACGCACTTTTCGGAATTCATACAGTCCCGGGAAGAAGTTTCGGCTTTCACGAATAAGCTCCTTTCCGTAAAAGGAAAGAGAACGCCCGCCGAGTTCCACCGGGAACTGGGGAAGCTGATGTGGAACAATGTGGGCATGACCCGGAGTGAAGCGAGCCTGAAGGAAGCGCTGCAAAAAATTCCCGCGCTCCGCGAGGAGTTCTGGCAGAACGTGCTGGTAGCCGGCGCCGGGATGAAGCTGAATCAGGAGCTCGAGCGGGCAGGCAGAGTGGCCGATCTCCTGGAATTCGGGGAACTGCTCACGCGCGACGCGCTCCAGCGGGACGAATCCTGCGGAGCGCATTTCCGGGTCGAACACCGGACGCCAGACGGCGAGGCCGTGCGGAACGATAAGGACTTCTCCTATGTGTCCGCCTGGGGTTACCAGGGCGACGGCAGGGAACCGGAGCTGCATAAGGAGCCGCTGGCGTTCGAGAACGTCGATCTTGCGGTGCGGAGCTACAAATGATAAAACTAGCAACAAATAACAAGCACTAAATTCCAAATAAGCACCAAGCTCGAAATTCCAATTTCTAAACTTGGATCATTGGTGCTTGGATATTATTTGGAGCTTGGAATTTGCCATTTGGAATTTGAAAGGTTGTTCCATGAATCTAACATTATACGTCTGGCGCCAGGAGGACCGAAACGACAAGGGCCGTCTCGTCCAATACGAGGCCAGGGACATCTCCCGGGACGTGTCCTTTCTCGAAATGCTGGACATCGTGAACGAGGGGTTGGTCAAGAAAGGCGACGACCCGATCTCCTTCGACAGTGACTGCCGGGAAGGCATCTGCGGCATGTGCGGCCAGGTCGTGAACGGCGTGGCCCACGGACCGAGAAAGAAAACGACGGTCTGCCAGCTGCACATGCGGCACTTCAAGGACGGCGATACTCTCTATATAGAACCCTTCCGTGCCCGGGCCTTCCCGGTCATCAAGGACCTGATCGTGGACAGGACAGCCATGGAGAAGATCATCGAATCGGGCGGATACATTTCGGTGCATACCGGAGGCGTACCTGACGGCAACGCGGTCCTGATAGCGAAGCGCGATGCCGATGCAGCCATGGATGCTGCCGAATGCATCGGATGCGGAGCCTGCATCGCTGCCTGCCCGAACGGCTCGGCCATGCTGTTCACCGCGGCCAAGGTCTCCCACCTTGCCATGCTGCCTCAGGGGCGGATCGAGGCGGGCAGCAGGGTCTGTGTCATGACCGAAGAGATGTTGAAACAGGGCTTCGGCAACTGCAGCAACCATTATGAATGCGAAGCGGTCTGCCCCAAGGGGATCAAGGTCCGCTTCATTGCGAAGCTGTACCGGGAGTTCATCAAGGCGAAAGGAAACCTTTGACACTGATAACGGCGGATAACGGCTATGAAGAAGCATGAAAAGACTTTGAACAGTATAGTTATAGTTCTTTATCCGCTTTTATCAGCTGTTGTCATCTCGTTTCCGTGTCGAAAAGGTCAGGCCGGGATTTAAAAGGCACGGATGGTCAATATAACCAACAAGGAGGTACCCACACCATGACCAAGACGTTTCGAATTCTGGGTTTTGCAGGCAGTTTGCGGAAAGAATCGTACAATAGAGCCTTGCTTCGGGCGGCCCTCGAACTGCTGCCCAAAGGCGTTGAACTCGAGATCTTCGACCTCGACGGTATTCCGGGCTTCAATCAGGACCTGGAGCTGCTGCCCCCGTCAAAGATCAAGGAGTTCAAAACGAAGATCAGGGCCGCCGATGGCATCCTGATCGCGACGCCGGAATACAATTACTCCATGCCGGGAGTTCTCAAGAACGCCATTGACTGGGCATCCCGTCCCTACGGGGACAATGCCTTTGAC
>MHEA01000033.1:3553-11481 GCA_001805085.1 Nitrospirae bacterium GWC2_57_9 | reverse complement strand
GCTGCAGCCCTCGTTCATCGGGCTCTATATCGAGAAGGGGCATTACGAGGACGCAAAGGAACACAACCTGATGGATTGTTTCGAGTGCGGCTCCTGCTCGTTCGTCTGCCCGGCCAACCGTCCCATGGTGCAGTGGGTCAAGAAGGCGAAGAAAGAGCTGGCGAAGAAAAACGCGAAGAAGTAAATAGAAAAGCAAATACCAAATAACAAGCACCAAATCCCAAATAAATTTCAAGGGACAAGCTCCAAATGACAGAATGATTGGAATTTCGAATTTGAATATTATTTGGAATTTGTGATCTGGAATTTGGAATTTGGAGGGGTTAAAAAGATGGAAGCACCCGCACTGGCAAAGCCGCAAGAGCATCCCAAACTGATCGTCTCGATCGGGCCGCACATGCACGACCAGGAGACCACCGCCAAGATCATGTGGACCGTGAGCGGCGCTCTTCTGCCGGCAGCACTCATGTCCGTCTACTTCTTTGGAATGCCGGCCGTCATGGTCATCCTCGTCAGCCTGGCGGCGTCTTTGGCATCCGAGGCCGCTGTTCAATGGATGCTGAAGAAACCGGTCACGCTGTCCGACGGCAGTGCTTTCCTGACCGGACTGCTCCTGGCCATGAATCTGCCTTCCAACGCGCCGCTCTACATCCCGGCGGTCGGATCCTTTGTCGCCATCGTGATCACCAAGCACCTCTTCGGCGGCCTCGGCTACAATATCTTCAATCCGGCCCTGATCGGCAGAGCTTTTGTTCTGATCAGCTTCCCCAAATTAATGACGACCTATGTTGCGCCGGCAAGCCAGTTCATGGCTGTGGATGCGAAAACCACGGCAACGCCGCTGGTCCTGCTGAAGGAAGAGGGGATGGCCAAACTTCTCGAGATCTTCCATACCAAGGCAGCCCTGTACCAGGACCTTTTCCTCGGAAATCGCGCTGGATCGCTCGGAGAAACTTCAGTTATCGCCCTTCTGCTCGGCGCGGCGTTTCTCATGATGAAACGCTACATCACCTGGCACGTCCCGGTTCCCTTCATCGCGACCGTCGGTCTCCTGGCCTGGATGTTCGGAGGCAAAGAAGGGCTTCTGTCCGGAGACGCCATTTTTCATATGATGTCCGGCGGCTTGATCCTCGGTGCTTTCTTTATGGCGACCGATTACGTGACCGGACCTTCCGTACGGGCCGCTCAGGTGGTATTCGGTGTAGGCTGCGGAGCGCTCACGGTGCTGATCCGTTTGAAGGGCGGCTATCCCGAGGGCGTCATGTTTGCCATTCTGCTCATGAACTGTTTCGCGCCGCTCCTTGATCGGGGCATGAAAAGCCGGGTGTTCGGCAAGGCAGAGGCCAAGGGGGTGAAGAAATGAAAGAGATGCTGAAGATAACCCTGAGCCTCGTATTGATCTTTATCGGGGCCGGATTGATCATGGGTGTTACGTACAAATATACCTCCCCGCTCCGGTTTAAAGCAGAGAAGAGAGAAAAGGAAGAGGCTCTCAAGCAGATGGCGCCTGATGCGACCGACCCCATTGTCGCCGCGGGAAAGTGGACCACCCACGGAAAGAATTTTGAATATTATACGGCGACTGCAAGCGCGAAACCGGTTGCCTACATCTCGAGCACGGCCGGCAAAGGCTATTCAAGCTATATCCAGATGCTGGTTTCAGTGGATACGGATCTGAAGATCAGGGATGTTAAGATCCTCGGACATGCAGAAACCCCCGGTCTCGGCGATCAGGTCGAGGAAAAGAGCTTTATCGATCAGTTCAAGGGCAAGTCGCTGCCGGACATCAAACTGATCAAAGGGGAAACCAAGGAAAACATTCAGGCGATATCCGGTGCAACCATATCCAGCCGCGCGGTCACCAACGGTGTCAAGGATGCCGTGCAGACGCTGGTCGAGAAATACGGTGCCGGTGTCAAAACAGCGGCGCAGGGGGTGCGGAAATGAGCGATTCGGTCAATTACGGGACGATAGTCAAGAACGGGATCTTCGGCGAAAACCCGGTTTTCCGCCTGGCGCTTTCGCTCTGCCCCGCTGTCGCGGTCACGAGCGGCGTGAAGAACGGATTTCTCATGGGCGTTGCGGTGCTGTTCGTGATGACCATGGTGAACGGTACGGTTTCCCTGCTCAGGAATTATATCAATCCGAAAGTACGCATCCCTTCCTATATGTTCATTATCGCAACCTGGGTCACTGTTACCGACCAGGTGATGGCGGCCACCCAACGAGCGGTATACAAGGATATGGGTCTGTATATCATGCTCATTGTCGCGTTCGCGATCGTTCTGTCCCGGGCGGAAATGTTCGCGAGCAGAAATAAACTCCTGCCCTCGATGGTAGACGGAGCGGCCATGGGGCTTGGGTTCCTGCTGGCGCTCGTGCTGCTCGGCGTATTCCGCGAATTCCTGGGGAAAGGTTCTCTCTGGGGCTACCCGATCCTTGGGCAAAAGCCGCTCCTGATCATGATCCTTCCGACGGGTGGTTTTTTCGCAATGGGGCTCATGATGGGCTGGCTCAACTGGCTTGACAGAAAATTCTTCGGCGGCACGGGCGCGAGCAGCGGAGGACATTAAACACGACAATTTCGAATTTCGAAATTCGAATTTCGAGTTTGTCCGGAGGAGTATTCTATGTTTGAAAAAGTATTAACGATCTTCATCGCTTCAGCGCTTATCAATAATTTCGTGTTCTCACGCTACCTGGGTCTCTGCATCTTCTTCGGCGTGACCAAACGGATGGAAACGGCCGTAGGCATGAGCTTTACCTTTACGGCAGTGATGCTCATCGGAGCCGCTTTAAACTGGGTTATCTATGAATATGTCATGATTCCCCTGCATCTCGGTTTCCTGAAGATCGTTATCTTTATCGGCGTCGTCGCCGCATTTGTTCAGGCAGCCGACACCATCATGAAGAAAGTTACTCCTGCCCTTTATTATAAACTGGGGATTTATCTAGCCTTGATCGTGACAAACTGCATCATCCTGGCTGTTCCCCTCATCAATGCCGACGAACATTACGGGTTATTCGAGAGCATGGCCCTCGCCGTGGGGTCCGGTCTCGGTTTCAGCCTTGCCCTGATAATCATGGCGAGCATACGCGAAAAACTGGAGCTGGCGGACGTGCCGATTTCGTTCCGGGGGCTCCCCATTTCGTTCGTGTTGACGGGGTTGATCGCGTTGGCCTTTCTCGGTTTTTCCGGAATGATCACGCTGTAACAAACGGAGAGTGCGGAGCGCGTATTGAAATTCATGCGCAGCCTGTTGCTCCAATTATATTACTATGAAGGTACAAAGCCATGTATGAACAATTAACTGATCTGATCGTCCAAATTCTGTATCATGCGGCGAGCATTTTAGGCAACACGCTCGTCCCGCAGGTCGGGGTCGGCGGCTCGGCGGAATCGCTTGAATTTGTGCCGTGGGACTATATCGGCTTTGGCCTTGTCGTGCTTGCCGGTCTCGGCATCGTCTTCGGTGTTGCGCTCGCCATCGTCGCAGCCCGGTTCGTGGTGAAAATGGACCCGAAAGTGGAGCAGGTTCGCGAGACCCTGCCTGGCGCGAACTGCGGCGCCTGCGGGTTCGCCGGGTGCATGGGCTATGCCGAGGCGGTCGTGGGAAATCCCGATGTAGCCGTGAGCATGTGCGCTCCGGGAAAATCAGCGGTCGCCGAGAAGATCGCGGGGATCACCGGTAAAAAGGCGGAGAAGGTGGACCCGAAGATAGCGCGGGTGTTCTGCCAGGGCGGCACCGCGCTCAGCCAGAGGAAATTCATCTATACCGGAGTGAAGGATTGCACGGCAGCCGTGCTTGCCGCAGGCGGGGACAAGTCCTGCGAGTTCGGCTGTCTGGGATACGGCACGTGCATGCGGGCATGCCCCTTCGACGCCATCAGGATGAGCTCTGATAATCTTCCGCTCATCAACCCGGAAAAATGCACCGCTTGCGGAAAATGCGTGGCAGCCTGCCCCAAGCAGGTGATCGAGCTCGCGCAGGCTTCGAAGGCGGTGGTCATCAGCTGCCACAGCAGGGACAAGGGCGCCGATACGAAGAAGAAGTGCCAGGTAGGCTGCATTGCCTGCGGCATCTGCGTCAGGACCTGCCCCTCCGACGCGATCAAGGTCGAAAACAACCACGCGCGGATCGACCACGCGAAGTGCATCGTCTGCGGCCTCTGCGTGAAGAAGTGCCCGACGAACGCGATCAAAGACTATATCCCCGTACGTCCCAAGGCGAAGATCGATCCGTCGATTTGTGCAGGCATCGATATGTGCGCGAAGGTCTGCCCGGTGAATGCCATATCCGGCGACATAAGGGCGGTCCATGCCGTTGACCAGTCCAAATGCATCGGCTGCGGCATGTGCGCGGCACGGTGCCCGAAAAAAGCCATCCAGATGGTGGAAGCCGGGCAGGTGAGCGGAGGGAAACAGAAGCAAGAAGGAAAGATGCCGGCAGCCGTCGGAGCATAAGACCAAAGACAACAGTTGTACCTGAAAGGGGGATGCGACCGCATCCCCCTTTTTTTTCCGCTCGCATGAAACAGCATTTGTTTCTCGTCAGGCAACGCCGGTGAGCGGTTTTCCTACTTTTTTCTTGACAAAATTTTGCGCTTAGGCTAAAAACAAATCACTCTTACCCCTTACTAATTCTATTGATAATTGCCGGTCCGGAGGTATCCCATGAATCCCGATGACATAAAATATCACAGAGATCACGCCTGGGTGCGTGCTGAAGGAAAAACAGCGACGATCGGCATCAGCGACTTCGCACAGCAGCAGCTCGGCGATATTGTCTACGTCGATTTGCCCGAGGTGGAAACGGAAGTCGATGCCGATTCCGAACTGTCCGAAATCGAATCAACGAAAGCGACTTCTCCGGTCGTCAGCCCTGTTTCGGGAACGGTGATGGAAGTGAACGAAGACCTTGCCGACTCCCCGGAGATCATCAATGAGGACCCCTACGGCAACGGCTGGCTCGTCGTCGTTGAAATGAGCGATCCTTCGGAGTTGAACGACCTGATGAGCAAGTCTGAATACGAGAAGTTCCTGAAGGAAGAGGAAGGGAAGTAGAAGGAAGATTTATATATAGTTTGGAACGGACAGGGGAGAGGATGACTCTCCCTTTTTTTTGGTTTTGTTTGCCGACGCGGACAGCCGAAACCGAACAATAAGTCATTAGCCGCAGTTGCACGCAGATTAACAGGGATAAAACATTTACTTGGTTTAAATAGTCCCCCGGTTAGGAGCAGGCATGCAAATACAATTGACGATCATCGGCGGAGGGCCCGGCGGGTATGTCGCCGCGATCCGCGCGGCTCAGCTGGGCGCGCGGGTCACGCTCGTAGAAAAAGAAGAAGTGGGCGGCACCTGCCTGAACAAGGGGTGCATCCCCACCAAGACCGTGATCGCCTCAGCAGAGGTGCTGGAAAAGGTCCGTCACGCGGCCGAATACGGGATCGATGGCGCAGGCGGGAGTGTCGTCAATATCGAAAAGGTCAGGGAGCGAAAGAACAAGGTGGTCTCCACCCAGGTGAAGGGCGTTCGGGCTCTCTTGAAAAGCTGGGGCGTACAGCTGGTCGAAGGCCGCGCCTCGCTCGTATCGCCTGGCCTGGTCCGTGTCGCCGGGAAGGACGGCAGCACGACCGATCTCGCTTCCGACAGGACGATCATTGCCACCGGTTCCCGGCCCGCTCTTTTGCCCGGTTTCCCTTTTGACGGCAAGACCGTCATCACGAGCGATGATGCGGTCACGCTTCCCGGTATTCCCCGGTCCCTGCTGATCGTGGGAGCCGGCGTAATCGGGTCCGAATTCGCCTTCATCTACCGTACCTTCGGGGCCGACGTCACGGTCGTTGAAATGATGCCTCGGGCATTGGCCGGCGAAGATGAGGAGATCTCGGCGCTGATCGAGCGGGAAATGAAAAAGGCGAAGATCAGGCTGATCGCCGGCGTGATCGTGGAAAAGACGGAGCGGAACGAAGACGGCTCCCTGACCGCGCGGCTTTCGAACGGCCAGGACATCAGGACCGATCAGGTGCTTGTTTCCATCGGCCGCAGCATGAACTCGGAGAATATCGGCCTGGAAGCGGCAGGCGTGAGCACGGGCAGGCGCGGAGAGATCATCGTGAACGAGCGGATGGAAACGAACGTTCCGGGGGTGTACGCCATCGGCGACGTGACCGGCAAGGTCATGCTCGCCCACGCGGCTTCCGAGCAGGGTCTGGTCGCTGCTGCAAATGCGCTCGGCGGCGCGATGACCATGGATTACAGCGTCATCCCTTCGGGGATCTTTACCATGCCCGAGATCGGAACTGTGGGGCTGCGCGAGAACCAGGCCGTGGAGCAGGGGATTCCCTGCAGGGTGGGCAGGTTCCCCTTCAGGGGGCTGGGCAAGAGCCACGCCATGGGCGAGATCGCCGGCCTGGTGAAGATCGTCGCACACGCGGAGACCGACCGGATCCTGGGCGTGCATATCTGCGGCGCCCATGCGACGGATCTGATCCACGAAGGCGCTTTGGCAATCAAGAAGGGGATCACCGCAAAGGAACTGGCGGACCTCGTTCATGCCCATCCGACGCTTGCAGAAGGTCTCCGGGAAGCGGCCGAGGATGTTCATAAAAATGCGATCCATGTACCGAAGGCCGGGAAGGCCTGATCAAACCTGCAGCAAATGAAGGTTCACAGGGATAAGGCCGTTGACCTATCAGTGGAAATCAGAATAGTATGGGATTTTTTTGTGTCAAAGGCTTCCCGATGGTGTGTATAAGCTATTCTCACACAGAGCAGCAAAGACACAAGGAACCGCGAAATTGAACATCATGTTTCCTTCCCTGTCTCCGTGCCCGACCCTCCTGCTTCACCCTCCCGAAATGTCCATATCCCCGCTTTCACAGTAAATATTCTCTGCAACAACGCGGAACTTCGCCCTTTTCTCTTTGTAAAATAAAATAACAAAAAAGTAGCATTTTTTGCAAAACGATGCTAAACTATTTCTTACTAAAGTTCCTACAATTAATGGTCGAACGCTGTTTCCGGCATACTTCCTGTTCAGGCCAACACCGAACCTTCCCGCAATGACCGACTGCTTTTTGCTCGAGAGAATATGAAAAAAAAGTTCTTTATTGCTCTCCTGATAGCGGTTCTCATTTTTATCGCCACCTTCACGCTCTTTTCCTTCGGCCTTTTCGAAAAACCTGAATACTTCGTTTACGACACCAAGGCAAAGCTTTTCCGCTCGGACAAAGTTCCCCCCGGGGAACTTAAGGTCATTCTGGTCGACGATGCATCCCTCAAGGCACTGGAGGGCGTTGCCGGACGATGGCCCTGGCCCCGGGCCATATGGTCCGACCTCCTGGAGTTCCTGTCCATGGGAGGCGCTCGCGCCGTACTCTTCGATATCATGTTCACCGAGAGAAGCCCGGGACAGGAAAGCGCCAATGACCTCTCCCTTGCCGAGGCTACCGGGGCGTCAGGGAACATCTACCACAGCATGGTGATAAACCGATGGGCGGCCGATGACGACAGGAAGACCAACACAGAACTCGGCCAGCCCCTGCCCGTGAATTTCATTGAGCGGTACGCGGTAAGGAACGTGACTGGTTCACTGCAAATGCGGCCGGGCACGGAAAACAACGATTTTGCACTTCCCATCGAACCGCTTCTTGGCACTTCCAAAGGCATAGCAGTTGTCGAATTTCCTCCCGACAGTGACGGCGTTCTGAGGCGCACCAAGCCCCTCAGGGCGTACCAGGGGAAACTGTTCCCGGTGCTCGGCCTCGCCCCGTTCCTGCACGATGCTTCACCGGTGCTGATAGGGCCTGATGCGATCCGCATCGACGACCGCTCCATTCCCGTTGACCGGGACGGCAATTACATCATTAATATGTACGATATAAACAAGGTCGCGCCTTATTCCATAGGCGGCATCTTCGCT
>MHEA01000033.1:274-3527 GCA_001805085.1 Nitrospirae bacterium GWC2_57_9 | reverse complement strand
GAAGAGTTCAAGGACAGCATTGTGTTCGTCGGGGCCAGCGCCGTGGGCGCGAAAGACCTGAAGCCGACCCCGCTCGCTTCCAATACGCCGGGCGTCATCCTCCACGTATCCTTTGCCGGTAACTATCTGCAGAACGACTTCCTCAGGCCCGCCGACCGGAGGATCACCTGGCTGTCCATATTTTTCGGCGCTTTCCTGACGCCTTGGGTCGTCTTCTATTCCAAGCGGTTCCTGCTGCGCGCCGCATTCCCCGTGGCTCTGTTGTCTCTCTACATCGGCATCTCCTTCCTGGCCTTCCGGTCGAACGTGATCGTCGACGCGGTCCCCTTCATCTTTTCCACGGTCGCGAGCAGTTTTCTGTCCTTCGGCTACGTGTCGTTCACCGAAGCGGCGGACAAACGGCGCGTATCGCACCTGTTCACCCAATACGTCTCCAAGGACGTGCTGAACGAGGTGCTGCACAACTACAAGGAATACCAGAAGGCGAGCGCCGGGACCAAGGTGGAGATCACCGTCCTGTTCTCCGACATTCGCGGCTTCACCACCATGTCCGAGACCACGCCTCCCGAGAAGATCGTGGAAATGCTGAATGTCCATTTTTCCGTGATGGCCGACATCATCCTGAAACGCAAGGGGACCATCGACAAGTATATCGGTGACGCGATCATGGCGTTCTGGGGTGCTCCCGTCAGGTCAGCGGACCACGCCGAACAGGCGGTCCTTGCCGGACAGGAGATGGTGGACGCGGTCCGGGAAGTGAACGAGACGCTGCGGAGCAGGGGGTTCGAACATGAGGTGAGGATAGGCGTCGGGATCAATACGGGCACCGTGACGCTCGGCGAGATCGGCTCCGAGAAGAAGAAGAACTATACCATCGTGGGCGACGCGGTGAACCTTGCCTCCCGCCTGGAAAGCATTACCAAGGAATACCACACTCCGGTGATCTTCTCCGAGTTCACGCAGGAGAAGATCAAGGACAGGATCGACTGCAAACTCCTGGGGAATGTAAAGGTTAAGGGCAGGGAACAGCCGGTAACGATCTATACCGTGGAAAAGTCGCCTTGACAAGAAGTACCTCAATACCCTGAAAATACCCCGGCAGGAGTATTTACATTCTCATTCGAATACGATACAACTGGGTCGTTCATTCAATTATCATGGAAATAGCGTGATCCGGAAACTTTCGGCGGGAGGTACGTCATGAAAAGACAGACATTCTTGGTTATCCTGGTGTTGCTGCTGTCCGCATCCTTCGTCTCTGCTGCAGACGTCTATTATGTGCAGAGCGTCAAGGCAAAGGTCATGTGGGAGCCGTCATTCAAGTCAAAGGTCATGACCGAGGTGGCCAAAGGTTATAAGTTCATTGCCCTGGGCAAAGAGGGGAACTGGATAAAGGTCAAGCGCGATTTCGAGCAGGGATATATCTCGGCGCTGCTCGTGGCAACCCATCCGCCCTTTCCGAAGCAGGGCCTGATCAAGGCCGGGGACGGCGAGATAAAACAGGGAGTACGGCGACGCGCATCCACGTTTACCAGCGCGGCCGCGGCCCGGGGCCTTACCCAGGAAGGCAGGAAAAGGCTGAGCAGGGAAGAAAAAGCTGATTATTATTCGCTGGACAGGATCGATTCCTTTGCGTTGAAAAGCGGAGAACTGGAACGATTCGTGGAGGAGAGCAGAATATGAAAAGAATGGGAACTCTGATCATTGCCGTTCTTATCACTGTCTCGATAGCGCCATCCGCATCAGCTGCCGCTGAAAGGGAAGCGAATTGGCGGCAAAGGGTTTCAACGGCGGACGATGTGGTGGCTTCCGATATCTCAGAAGAGATCAAGTTCGGGAGGGAAGTGGCGGCCCGGATCCTCGGGCGGTACGGCTACCTCGAAAATCCGCAGCTTACGAAGTACCTCAATCTCGTCGGCAGATCGATCGCGATGCATACGAGCAGACCCGAGCTCGAGTTCCGGTTCGCGCTCCTCGATACCGCCGAAGTGAACGCGTATGCAACGCCCGGCGGGTACGTTTTCGTGACCAGGGGGGCTCTCGAGAAAATGACGGACGAGGCGGAGCTGGCCGGCGTACTTGCCCACGAAATAGCCCATATAACTGAAAAGCACGTTGTGAAAGAGCTGAATATCCGCAGCTCGGAAGCCACGGGTGTTACCGGCCTTGCCCTGTTGATCGGTGGCGGCTCGGAAGCTGCGAAGGTCACCTTGAACCAGCTGACCGACAAGGCCGTAGACATATTGTTCAAGGACGGGTACAAGCGGGAAGACGAGGTCCAGGCAGACAAGCATGCAGTGATGCTCTGCTCCCTTGCCGGGTACGATCCCCAGGGCCTGGTGCGGTATTTCGAACGGCTGAATACCGTGAAGGGGAAGAGCACCGAGATTCTGGACAAGACCCATCCTTCTTATGAAGCAAGGATAGCCTGGATCAAGAGTGTCATCACAGAAGAAGGCATGGATGCGGGTTCTTATGCGGCACATAAGGAACGATTTGCCCGGAACCGGGAACTGCGCTAGATTCACCGGGATTCGACACATTAAACGTTGGCCTGAGGAGGGGGAAATGGTTCAAAAATGTTTGAAAGGCATGTCGGCTGTCCTGTTCGCGGCGCTCATACTCTGCAATGCGGCGGCAGCCGACGAATATCATTATGTGAATCAGCTTATCGGCGATCGCGCATCGGGCATGGCGGGAGCCTATACGGGGGTCTCCGATGACGTATCGGGGCTCTATTACAATCCGGCCGGCATCATGTATTCATCGGGCACGAACCTTTCCGCGAGCGTCAATGCCTATTTCGATCAGAAGAAAACATATGACAGTGTCATCGGCGGGAACGGCTGGGACCGGAGGTCGAGAGCATTGCTTCCGAATTTCTTTGGCATAACCCAGCCGATCGGGAAGTACAAACTGGGGTTCTCCTATGCAGTTCCGGATTCGATCAGCGAGAACCAGGACCAGACCTTCTATGATGTGCCTTCCACTACTCCCGGCATCACCGTCACCAAGTATGTGATCAATTTCAACAACGACGACAATACCTACAATTTCGGCCCCTCCCTTGCGGCGGAGATCACCAAGGACATCACCGCGGGCATGACCCTGTACTTCCACCAGCGGAAGAACCAGATCATCCTGAACCAGATCCTGACCAAGAATACGACCCCCGTAGGCTTCGAATGGCAGAATACCTATTATGAGCTGAACGAGTGGGGCTTCCGTCCGATCCTCGGCGTCATGTGGGCGC
>MHEA01000033.1:0-214 GCA_001805085.1 Nitrospirae bacterium GWC2_57_9 | reverse complement strand
CGGATATCCAGAGCACGAGTGCGAACTGGGACGCCACGGGAGGAACGCCGTTGGCAACCGGGCCGACCAATTCAAATCCCGATGCAAAGAGAAAGTATCCTCTCCAGGTCCGGACCGGCGTTGCCTATTTCGTGTCCAGCAGCCTGCTGGTCGATCTTGATCTTACCTATTCGGGGAAGGTTTCCGATCCGGAATTCGGCGACCGGGTCGCTGT
>MHEA01000032.1:7026-7909 GCA_001805085.1 Nitrospirae bacterium GWC2_57_9 | reverse complement strand
AGACGGAGCGGCGTTGTGATAGAGCACGATACCCATCACCCTGCCCCTTGCCGGAAGCGGGACGGCCAGGACGGAGCCGATTCCATAGGCATCCATGACAGTGCGGTTGACCCGCTCGTCTGCGTGCGTATCTTCGATCAGCACCGGCTTTGCGGTGATTTCTGCAAGCACCCCATGGGGGAGGTCCTCGTTCGTCCAGGCTTTGCCGGGCCGCTCAGGCATCTCATGCTGGTACTTTGATCTCAGAAAACCGTTCTCCCGGAACACAATGACAGCGGATCCGCATTCCATGGCTTTGGCGGATTGAACCAGAAAAGCCTGCATGAGTTCGTCGGCAGGCATGCTTGAATTTGCCGCTTTAATAATCTGCCTGGAAACGCGGTCAAGCGTTCTTACATTTTTGCGTCTTTCCTCTTTCCTGCGCTCCTGCGCGTATGCGCTTGTAATAGTCATGGTATCGTAGTCCTTGGTATTATGCGATTGAAAATACCCATCCTTGATTTAATTATATCCAGTGCATCCGGTTGAGAAAAAGCGATTTTTGCGATAAATCTTCGGAGAAGTGCTCCAGGCAAGCGTGGGCTGCCGGACTAGTGGCTTTCGTCGAACTGACATTATTTCAAGCGGCGGTGGTGCGAGTCGGCGGAGAAGACAGCTGCAGGCCCGGTTATGTTTTTTTCTCGTCCAGTACATGCTCAATGCGGCGATCAGGGGCCAGCCACATCAGCGCCACGAGCACATAGATGCTGCCCGGGATCCAGGGCTCAAAAAAGGCCGCCGCGATCGCAGTCCCATAGAGGACAGGCGACAACTTTCCTTTGAGGTCTCGGACCACCGCCCTGGCGAGCAACGAGTCAGCGACTGGCTCCCAATAATTGCGTGC
>MHEA01000032.1:1428-6907 GCA_001805085.1 Nitrospirae bacterium GWC2_57_9 | reverse complement strand
GAAAAGGAGATGCAGGTTGCCCATAAAATCCGCCCGGTGACCCGTTGCGTGGTGTGCAGCATGTGATGGTGATTGTTTCAGTAAATGGCCAGGCATGCAATATATCCGATGGCCGGTCAGTTCTCGCGGGATAAAGAGAGCGCAGCAAGGGCATAGCATTCCAGGGAGGGCGCGAGGGGAAGCCGCAGAACGACCTGCAGCCAGCTGCGGCATTCCCGATCAGGCCAAAGCGGGGGCAGGTGACCCTATGAAGCTTTTACCGGTGACAGGAGGCACTCCAGGGAAGTCCCCGGGGAAGGGGAATCTTTAATAAGAGCCGGGTTCGGCATGGAGAGAAGATATTCTTATAAACAGGTTTTTTCGATAACAGACTTGGCTTCTTCCTTGGTAATGCCATATTGATAATAGATATACAAAGACACCATATCCGCCAGCCGGTCCACAGGCATATCCGGCATGATTTCGAGTATCTCTTCCTTAAAATAGTTCGCTGCTTCACAAATAGGCATATCATCTTTTTTCTGCATGAATTCCTCCTTTATCGAACCAAGTATAGACGCCAATCCAAGGTTAGTCAAGGTGACGAGGAGCTTTATTTTCCCGGTTTGAGTTGTAACAGCGATTGAGCCGGTGTGACGAGCTACTTGCCTTTTGACAACAGTTCACCGAACTGCTCCGGAGGCAGCGCCTTGCCGAACAAATAGCCCTGCGCCTCATCGCAGCGAACCGATTGCAGGAAGGACAACTGCTCTTCCGTCTCCACTCCCTCGGCAAGGACGTTCATTCTCATCGTGTGCGCCATGGCCGTTACCGCAAGGATAATCGCCCTGTCATCGGGATTGGTGGCAATGTCCTTGATAAAGGACTGGTCGATCTTGAGCTTTTGAACAGGCAGCCGTTTCAGATAATTCAACGATGAGTAGCCGGTGCCGAAGTCGTCAATGGAAGTATGCACCCCCATGTCCGCCAATTCCCTGAGACGGGTAATCGTGTGGTCGACATTGCTCATCGCCAGGCTTTCAGTGATCTCCACGTCCAGGTATCCGGGCGGCGTGCCCGTACTTTCCAGAATGTCGGCGATTTTGTGAAGGAGTTCCGGGTTCCGGAACTCCCGGGCAGAGAGATTGACCGTAGCGCAGACAGCAGGCAACCCTGCACCCAACCATGCGCTCACCTGTGCACAGGCAGTTCTTAATACATATTCATCGATGACGGTGATGAAACCCGTATCTTCTGCGGCCGGGATGAATCGTTTCGGCTCAAGGAGGCCCATTTCAGGGTGATTCCAGCGCACCAGTGCCTCGACGCACACTATTTTCCCGCTGCTGATATTTACCTGCGGCTGATAATAAACGACAAGTTCGCCTCTTTCGATAGACTGCCGCAACATGCTTTCCATTCGTATCCGCTCAATGGAGCGAATATTGATATCGGGGTTATAGAACTGAAAGGTGTCCCTGCCCATCTCCTTCGCATGGTACATGGCAATATCCGCATATCGGTAGAGGGTGTCTATCTCTTCGCTGTCATCGGGATAGAGGCTGATGCCGATACTCACGGAAACGTGGAATTCGTAGCCGGCTATCATAAATGTTCTTTTGAATGATTCCATGATTTTTACCGCAATGAACGTAACATCTTCCGAGCGGGTGATATCCGCAAGGACGATGTTGAATTCGTCGCCACCGATGCGCGCCGCGGCATCTGATTCTCTAATGCATTTTTTGAGCCTTAGGGAAACCTCTTTGAGCAGCTCGTCACCGGTTTCGTGGCCGAAGGTATCGTTGATTTCCTTGAAGCGGTCAAGATCCAGGAACAGCAGCGCAAATTTGCGCCTGTTGCGGCGGGCCTGAGCAAGCTCCAGACTGATGATGTCCCTGAAAAGCCGCCTGTTCGGCAGGCCGGTGAGGGGGTCGTGCTGCGCCAGATGGGTTATTCTCTCCTCCAGCCTTTTACGCTCGGTGATGTCCACATTGGTGCCGATTATACGGGCCGGCCTTCCATCAGCCAGGAAGGTGACCTGCGCGGAAGCAGCCATCCAACGCGTCTGCCCATCCGCGCGGATGCCTCGATATTCGAGCGACACCTGCCTGCGGCTGTCATGGAGCCATTTCCGGAATTGCGCTTCAAGCTCCGGGAGGCCGCTGGGGTGCGCACGCTTTACCCAGCTCTCATAAGTTCCTTCGAAGCCGCCCGGGGGAAGTCCGAATAATTCCTCCATCTGCTCGGTCCAGACAACCGAGCGGGTTATGAGGTCCACGTCGAAAACCCCGACGCCGCCCGCTTTCTGCGCAATGGCCAGGCGGTCTTCGCTTTGCTTCCGCTCCCTGATTTCATTCGTAAGCCGCTCGTTGGCCCGTACCAGATCGGCGGTCCGCTCCTCGACGGTGTTCTCAAGAAGGTCCCGATGAGCCCGAAGTTCGGCTTCAGCTTTCAGTTTCGCATCGATCTCCGTGAGGAGCTCTTCACGGGCCCGCTTCAGGCATTCGATCATGTCCCTGTTCTCGAATCTAAGAAGCAGCGATGTCCTGTTGACCCTGTAATTGTGCCTGGAGACCCCCCAGAGCAACAGGCCGTACAAAGAAAGCATGCCTCCCATCGTGAAAAGGAAAAAATCATCGCTAAGCAGGAAACGGACCGCGAGCGGGGCCAGGGCCGGAATGGTGTAGGCAATGTAGCCGTATTTTAATACTGAGAAGGTAGCCGCTGCGCCTGCTGCCATGCCCCCCAGCACAAATGCGATAAAGACCTGATGAACCAGGGAGGCACCTGAAAACGGAAACAATCCGATGCTGCCCCAGGCAATGCCGATGAGCACCAAGCCGGCAATGAAGCGATTCCCCCAGACGCGTGCCTCAGCGGGCGGGAGCTCAAGCTGCTTATAGCGGACCACGAGCGCAATCCTAAGTAAAGTAACAATTATTATCGAGGTGAGCCATGTGATTAAAATCGATAGAGGCATCACGTTCTTCGTGATAAAGAAGACAATCGATGCATTGATGATTGTCGCTGCGAATCCGATAGGCGAAAGGGCATAGATCTGCCTGACCTGCTCTGTGAGGATCTCCTCCTGAACATTTCGCTCAGGGAGAGATGGCTGACTGGTTTGACGGTGAGCCATAGCTTTGCCCGTTCTCTGATCCCTTAGGCTAGGAACAAGGTTTTCGATCCTGGTTAAATTCTACAGCAGGTTAACCAGGAGTCACTTCTTCTGCTTCGGGCATACACCTTATGTCTTTAAAAAAAAGCCTTGAGACGGCGCGGGATGGTTTGTGGCATACTTAGAGAAAAATAGCGTATGAGACGCAAGAAATTTGTTCAGGCGGCGATAGCGTTAACCCAGAGGAGTTATTGCATCAACGGGGCACCGGGACCAATTGCGTAGACCAGGAGATAAAGACATGAAAATAGAAAAAATAGGGATCGTGGGATCAGGTCGTATCGGGGGAAATCTGGGAATTCTGCTGGCAAAGGCTGGATACGAGATCTTCTACAGCTCAAGACATCCCGATACCCTCAAAGACCTTGTCAAGGCCGCTGGACCAAAAGCGCGCGCAGGGAATGTCGCCGAAGCCGTCTCCTTTGGAGATGTGATCGTGCTGTCAGTTCCCTTGATGGCTTTGGAAGAGCTTGACCATAAAACAAAGGCGGCACTGAAAGGCAAGATCGTGATCGACACATCGAATCCTTATCCGGAGCGGGACGGGGAGATCGCGGAAGAGGCAAGAAGAGAGCCGGACGGCATGGGCACCTTTGTGGCCCGTCTTCTGCCGGGTGCAAGAATAGTAAGGGCTTTCAATACGGTCTATTTTGAAGACCTCAAAAAAACGATCAACAAGGACGGTGATAAGATCGGAATACCGATAGCCGGCGACGACCAGGAGGGCTTGAAGGCTGCTGTCGAGCTTGTGGAGCGCGCAGGCCTCGACCCTGTCGTGGTAGGAGGCTTGAGCAAATCGAAACTGTTCGACGTTGGAGCACCTGTGTATGCAACAAGCGCTTCGGCAAGAGAGATCAATCAGAAATTGAACTTAAGACCAGAAGCGTCAAGTCGTGCAGCGTAGTTGGCTCGATATATATCACCGGAGGTGAAGTCAAACATCAGACCGAACCCTATGAGGTCTATGACCTCGGACCCGAACCGGATGCCCTTGAGCGCTTGAGGAGCTTTCGCCTTCGCTTCTCAGCCTCCAGTTGCTTCGTCTTTTTTTTCACTGAGGGCTTTTCGTAAAAGCGCCGCTTCTTCAGCTCTCCGAATAAACCGTCAACCTGGAGTTTTTTTTTCAGGTTCCGCAGCGCTTTTTCGATGTCACGGGAGAAGACTTTTATCTCCAAGACCCGCCCCCTCCGCCGTAGCCGCCGCCGCGCTTACCTCTGCCGCCGGCACCTGCGCGCGCGCCCTCGGTCTTCGGCCGGGCCTCGTTCACCGTGATCGACCGGTCCATGAACGTTGTGCCGTTCAGCGATGAGATCGCTTTTTCCGCGTCCTCATTCGCCGCCATCTCCACGAAGCCGAATCCTTTGGATCTGCCGCTTGCCTGGTCGATAATCAGCGTGGCCGATAGTACTTCGCCAAACTTCGAGAAGGCCTCCCGCAAATCCTCCTCCTGGGTGTTGTATGACAGATTCCCGACATAAAGTTTCTTAGCCATAATACGCTCCTTTGTCATTTCAAATTAACGCTGACGGTCCTTGCCGCACAGCGCGTTTACGTCCCTTCTCGGTCACGGCGTCTCGTCCGAATATGAGGGCACACCCGGCGATGACCGACAGAGCCACATCATTCACCAACATCATTGCTGTCGTTTTTTCGAAAAGGTGAGAGCAGAAGAGTCAGTGATCGACGACAGGTGCAGACGACATTTGCCGCGGAAAAAACAGAGCCCTCCCATTCATTTCTTTAATTATATTATACCCCACTTTCAGCGCCGGGGAGTTAGATACTTAAGTTTCTTATTGTCGGATTCGCTTAGACCCCTTAGCGGCTCTCTCTTTGGATGTCGCTTCGCATACTGACTCCCGGAAATGCGCGCTTGACAGCGTTGTCTCATTTTAATACAATTGCATTAAAACAGGCGGTATGAGAATTGAGGAGGGAGTGCGCCCATGGGGGAGGATGCGGTTGAAGGCACAAAAGAGCGGCTATTTCTGGCAGCCGTGAAAGTATTTGCACGGACCGGGTACAAGGGCGCAACGGTCAGGGAGATCTGTCAGATCGCCGGCGCCGCAAATTTCACTGCGATCAATTATTATTTCGGAGGAAAAGAAAAACTCTATAAGGCGATCCTCGACGTGATGTTCTCGGCATACCAGAAGCGCAAGGAACAACAGGCAGGCAGTGACTTGAAAAGAAAGGGCCCGGAAGAACGTCTGAAGGAGTACATCGATTCCTATTGCGGCATCTTGTTCTGCGGCGGAGAGATCGCTCGGGAGATGGCCGCGATCTTTCTGGCGGAAATGTCGCGGCCCTCACGGTACC
>MHEA01000032.1:584-1379 GCA_001805085.1 Nitrospirae bacterium GWC2_57_9 | reverse complement strand
GGGGATCGTTCGCGAGATATTGGGTCCGAAAACTCCGCTCCCGGTATTGCGAAACTGCGCTGTAAGCATCATCGGGCAGATCACCTACTACAGTTTCGCCTGGCCGATGTTTTCACGCGCCGTGCCCGACCATCCTCCCCTGGAAGAGTATAAGACGCTCCTTGCCGATCATGTGTATCGCTTTTCCCTGGGCGGGCTTGAGGCAGTGAAAAAAGCCCTGGCGACAGGTAAACCCAAAGCAGCATCGCGCAATAAGGGCGCGAAGAGGTAACAATAAACGGTCTATAAAAGGAGGAACAGATGGAATCGAGCAAAGGAGTCCGAATATTTGAAAACGCCGTCGCTATCATCACGGGAGGGGCATCGGGAATAGGGCGGGCGCTTGCCGAGGCACTGGCAAAGCGCGGCTGCGAAGTCGTGCTGGCCGACCTTCAGGATGATCTCGCCAGGGAGATCGCTGCACGGATCACGGCCACGGGCGGCAGGGCGAAAGCAGTCAAGCTCGACGTCACAGATTTTTCCGCTGTCGACCGGCTGGTACAGGAAACGTTCGCGCGGACCGGCAGGCTGGACTACCTGTTCAACAACGCGGGGATCGGTATCGGCGGGCCCGCCTACCATTACGGGATAGAGGACTGGAACCTGATCCTCGACGTCAATCTCCGGGGCGTGATCCACGGGGTCCAGGCCGCGTACAAGGTCATGAAAGAGCAGGGTTTCGGGCATATCGTCAATACGGCATCCATGGCCGGTCTCATGCCTTCCCCGGGGATGGTCTCCTACTCCACGACGAAG
>MHEA01000032.1:0-503 GCA_001805085.1 Nitrospirae bacterium GWC2_57_9 | reverse complement strand
GTCATCCGTACAGCGATCCTGGAGGGAGGCGGGAAATACGGCAGGATGCTGATAGAGGTCCCCTCGGAGATACAGAAACAAATGTGGGAAAAGATGAAACCCATGCCCGCAGACCTTTTTGCGGAGAAGGCTTTGAACGCGATAGCAAAGAACGAACCGATCATCATCATCCCGTCGTGGTGGAAAATGATCTGGCGGCTGCATCGCTTTTTCCCCCTCTTCGGCCTGAACCTGGCGCAAAAACAGTACCAGGACATGCAGAAGCAGATGGGTCTTCAACAGTAATCGTGTTCACCTTTAACCGGGTTTCGGATCAGAAGCGATTTCTATGCGAGAGGAGGTCACGGTGTGCAATTTCAATTACGATTCGTATTGCGGAATTTATTGCGGCGCCTGCGATATTCATCTCGCCTGCAAGACCGGCCACAAAGACCATTTCACCTCCGTCTGGAAGGAGCCGGTACTGAGGGCGTTCCAAAAAGCCCAGGGAAACACCGGACTCG
>MHEA01000031.1:6416-7980 GCA_001805085.1 Nitrospirae bacterium GWC2_57_9 | reverse complement strand
TCGGCAATGTTGTGGACGAGGTAAAGGACGGTTCCGGGAAAGAAGAGTTCCCAGAGCCTGCCGGGATTGGGGAGGTAAGCACGCAGGCGCCGGTTGCCGACCGTGCATTCGACGATAAAACGGTTCGGCCGGGAGATGAAGCTCCCTTTGACAAGGGAATTGAAATAGCGCATGTGGGTATCGAAGAGGACGAATGCATCAGATCACTGCGGGAACGGAGACTTATGCCGAATCTTTTCTGAGAACGATGAAATCGTAGATCTCTTCAAAAAAATCGAACCAGGTATTGTCGCCGACGCCGTCGATCTCTGCGCCGATAATAAAGGAATTTTTGTTCTGGTAACAGTATTTGACCTCGATCCAGAAAGAAACGGACCGTACGACCAGCAGGGAGAGTTTGAGCGAACATTCGGTCCTGACCCCCTTTTCAAAGGGAACGGAGCTTTCAAAAAGGATCCCGCTCCTGCTGAAGTTCGCAATTGTCGCAGGGACCTGCCGGTCCCCGGCCTTAAGATGAAGGGTCATATACTCGCGGAATCGATCGGGGACGGGATGCCGTTCCTCGTGTCGCTTCTCGATGAAGTCCTTAACCTGTCCTGATGGACCGTTCTTTTGATCGTCAGTCATGGTCCTCCCTGTTAAAGTGCTAAGACTTCAGGATTACGTTAATTTAAGCAGAGGTTTGTCCAAACATCAAGGGGAAAAGGCATAAAGTTTCAGGAAATTTATGACCTGGATCATAGGTGCTTCGTCAGGAGCGTGCTAGGCTGGGACCCATGAGGCTGAACTCCCTGAGAAGGATATCGCAGATCTCCTTTATTCTACTAATCTTTCTGGTCCCGGTGCTCGATATTTTCCGCTTCGATACGGCAACCCGGGAACTGATCGTCTTCGGCCGTGCCTGGAGCCTTGGCCTTGGTCCGGATTTTTACACAGACCACACCCGCCTGGGCGCTCTCCATGTCGCCATTCAGTTCTTTCTGAAGGCGATCCTTCCCTGGCTCTTCTTCCTTGCCCTTTTTCCTTTGCTGGGCTATCTCACGGGCCGGTTCTTTTGCGGGTGGCTCTGTCCCGAGGGCGCCTTGTTCGAACTGTCCGATCATCTGACCCTCCGCATCCTGGGACGCAGAAGCCTTTACGGCAAGAAGGTCAATGACCCGTTGGTAGTGCCGCAGAACAGGTTCCGTTATATCCTGATCGCCTTTGCAGCGGCGATCGTTCTTCCGCTCCTGGGCGGGATATCGCTTACCGGTTATCTGGTCGCGCCCACAACGATCTTTCACCAGCTCGCGACCGGAGATTTTACCTTCGGCGTCAAGGCCGGCATTATCGGCGTCGGCATCTATATGCTCATCACATCGATCCTCGTCCGCCATGTTCTCTGCAGGTTTGTCTGCGCGGCAGGGCTGATGCAGATGCTGTTCGGATGGATAAGCCCTGTTTCTCTTCGCCTGAATATGGACGTACACCGGATCTCGCAATGCACCGACTGCAGGGGGTGCGATAAGGCCTGTTTTATGAACGTTATACCCCGGAAGAACAAGCGAGACATATCCTGCGTGAA
>MHEA01000031.1:875-6381 GCA_001805085.1 Nitrospirae bacterium GWC2_57_9 | reverse complement strand
TGGGCAAGGGGGACGGCCTCTTTCATCTCGGCTTTGGAAAAGGCTGTGCCCTGCCCAAGGAAAATTGCCGGACTATGGTATCTGAAAAGACCTCGAGCTGATAGATCCTGCCCTTTTTTACATGAGCTTTTTGTCTGTCCATAATACGCCTATCCATTCCCGTTTCCTGTTCAGAAACGGACCCATCCAAACATAAAAGCCCCATATGCTATAATTTGCTTGTCATAATCTTTGCATACACCCTTCGGTAATTACCGTACTGACGTAAAGGAGTGATGGACTGTTTTCATAATAAAAAAGATGCTTGACAAAGGAATCAATTATGGTAAATTAGGGCCTTAAATACCCTAATTAACACTCTCCCAGGAGGATACACCATGTCAGAACAGTGTTGCGCCATAAGAATCGGACAGGCAGTACCGGATTTCAAGCTGGAGACCTTCGATCCCGTGAAGGGCGATTTCAGCGAAATAACCCTGGCAGCTCAAAAGACCGCAAAGAAATGGACGGTCCTCTTCTTCTATCCCGCCGATTTTACCTTCGTCTGAGCCACTGAATTTGCTGCTCTGGCAGAGCAGTACGAAGCTTTCAAAAAGGCCGGCGCCGAGGTAATCACCGTCAGCACCGACACGAAGTTCACCCACCTCGCATGGCAGCGCGACGAAAAAATGCTTGAAAAGGTCAAATACCCCATGGGTTCCGATACCACGGGCAGGCTCTCCCGGATGTTCGGGGTCTATGACGAGGCCACGGGTCTTGCGCTCCGGGGCACCTTTATCATCAGCCCGGAAGGGACCTTGCTCAATTCCGAGCTCAATTTCTACAATCTCGGAAGGAACATCGAAGAAACCCTGCGCAAGATCCATGCAAATGTCCATCTTGCCGCGTCCCCTGCCGAGGCCTGCCCCGCGCAATGGAGGAAAGAGGGCGACAAGACCCTTACGCCGTCGGCCAAGATCGTCGGCAAGATCCACGAGGCGATGAAATAACCATGCTGGTCACCCGAGAGACGGATTATGCAGTGCGCACCGTTCTGTTCCTTGCAAGGAACAGCGGCCGCAAGATCAGTGTGACCGAGATCTCCCGGGAAATGCAGATCCCGAAAACCTTCCTGGCGAAACTGCTGCAGAGGCTGGTAAAGCATCATGTCCTCATCTCTTCACGGGGAGTGAGCGGCGGCTTTCAGCTGGCCAAAAAGCCCTCCGAGATCACCCTCCTCGACGTGATGGAAGTAATGCAGGGTCCGGCGGGTATCAATGTGTGCGCGATCGACAGCGGACGGTGCAGCCTGAGCTCCACCTGCACCGTCCATCCTGTCTGGGTCGATATCCGGAAGGAGGTGGAAAAGAGGCTCCAGAAAGTCACGATCGCCAAGCTGATGTAAAGGCGGCAAGCGGCAAGAACAGGGACGGCATGGTCCTGTAATAAGGAGGCAACAGTATGAATGATTATCAGTATGATAATCAAACCGTAAAAGGATTCATCGTTTCATCGATCTTTTGGGGAGTCGTGGGCATCGTCATCGGGCTCTGGATCTCGGTCCAGATGTGGATGCCGTCGCTGAACATCCCCCCCTATTTCACGTTCGGCCGGCTGCGCGTGGTCCATACCAACGGGCTCGCCTTCGGCCTCGGCATCGGCGCCATTTTCGGGATAACCTATTACATCCTGATGCGCCTCTGCAAGCGCCCGCTTCTCTTTCCCAAGCTGGCCCGGTTCCACCTGTACCTGTTCAATGCGGCCATCGCGCTCGCGGCGCTCAGCCTCTTCCTGGGCATGAACCAGTCCCTGGAGTACGCCGAGCTGGAATGGCCGCTGGACATCGGCGTGGTCATTCTCTGGGTCATCTTCGCGGTGAACGTTTTCGGCACGATCATCAAGCGCAGGGAAGAACAGATGTATATCTCGCTCTGGTACATCATCGCCACGGTCGTGGCCGTGGCCGTGCTGTACATCGTGAACAACCTGTCCATCCCGGCGTCGCTGACCAAGTCCTATCATCTCTTTGCCGGCGTGAACAGCGCCAACGTGGAGTGGTGGTATGGGCATAATATCGTAGGGTTCATCTTTACGACTCCGATCCTGGCAATGTTTTACTATTTTCTGCCCAAATCAACAGGCCTTCCCATTTTCAGCCACCGGCTCTCGATCATCGCCTTCTGGTCGCTCGTATTCGCTTATCTCTGGACCGGCGCTCATCACCTGGTCTATACGCCGCTCCCCGACTGGATCCAGACCCTGGGCATCGCCTTCACGATCTTCCTGATCGCGCCGTCCTGGGGCTCGGTGGTGAACGGCTACTACACCGTCGGCTCCGACTGGTCCAAGATGCAGTCGAACTACCTCACCAAGTTTTTCATCCTGGGCATCACCTTCTACGGGCTCCAGACCGTGCAGGGTCCGACACAGGGCCTGCGCGTGGTGAGCCAGCTGATCCACTATACCGACTGGGTGCCGGGCCATGTGCATATGGGCACCATGGGCTGGGTCACCATGACCGCCTGCGCGGCCATGTACTACATCATCCCCAAGATCTATAACACCCGGATCTACAGCGTGCGCGTCGCCAATGTGCACTTCTGGCTGGTGCTGGTGGGACAGCTCATCTTTTCCTTCACGATGTGGGTCACCGGGATCATGCAGGGCGCGCTCTGGAAGGCCACGAACGCCGAGGGCAATCTCCAGTACACCTTCATGGACGTGCTCGCCAAGAACTATCCCTACTGGCAGATGAGGACGGTGGGCGGCCTGATCTTCACGGTGGGCATGCTCTTTTTCATCTATAACATTTTCATGACGATGCGCCAAGGCTATATCGCCCAGAGCGACATCAAGCCGGTCGTTGCCGGCATGAAGGCATAGGGGGGTGATATCATGGCAGGAGACCTGTATAAAAAACCGATACTCTTCGCGATCGTCGCTGCAGGAGTGATCCTGGTCGGCACGGCGGTGACCATGTTCATTCCGATGCTGACCGAGGAAATGCATCCGAAACTGGCAAATCTGAAACCGTACACGGCGCTGCAGCTGGCCGGCAAGGACATCTACCAGCGCGAGGGCTGCAATAATTGTCACACTCAGACGGTGCGTCCGCTCAAGACCGAGGTGATGCGCTACGGCGAATATTCCAAGGCAGGCGAGTTCGCCTACGACCGTCCGTTCCTCTGGGGCTCGAAGCGCACCGGTCCGGACCTTGCGCGCATCGGCGGAAAATACCCTGACAAGTGGCATGAGGTTCATTTTGACAATCCCCAGGCCATCTTCGCTCAGTCCAACATGCCGGCCTACGGCTGGCTCAGGGACAGCAAACTCGACCCGAATGAGAGCGCGTCCCGGATGAAGGCGAACGATTTTCCCTATACCGCCGACGAGCTTGCCCGGTTGAAGGATAAGACCGAACTCGATGCGTTGATAGCCTACATGCAGGTAATCGGCATAGCTGTGAAGAAAACTCCGGAGCCGGCATCATCGGGGATAACGGATATCCCGAATCCCCTTGCTGCTAAACCGGAAGCGATCAAGCAGGGCTTGCTTCTGTATAAGGAAATCTGCGCGGCATGCCATGGCGACAACGGCGAGGGCGGGATCGGACCGAGCCTTTCTGACAGGAAGTTTCTTGGCAGAACCGCTGACGGCTCTGATGGTGAATATTTTACCGTTATTCAAAACGGGACCCAGGCAGGTATGCCGCCTTATGCAAGCAACCTTGACAAGAACAAAATGTGGTCCCTGGTTTCCTATATCAGGTCAATACAGGGCAATAAATAAGGAGACGCCATGGCTGATGATTTCGACAATATCAGTGAGTTCGAAGCGCATGATACGGAAAAGAAGCTGCCCTTGGGCTGGCAGATATTGTATTGGGGACTGATCCTGTTCGGCATCTATTATGCCGTCGCTTACACGCCGTCCCTGGGCGGCTGGTCCCAGGAAAAGTCATACACGGAGGCGACAAAATAACCCCCACGGGTCGGGGTGCTGCCACCCGGTTGCGGGTCATCGCTCGAAGCAGCGCCCCGGCCTCCCCTTTTCTCGAGGAGGTCCTTTCATGGATATTTCGGTAATTGCAACGATCGGGTTCACGACGGCCGCCGTGATCGGCATCATCGTGCTCATATTTGCGGGAACGCGGAAAAAGAAAACGTCACATGATTAAAACAGTTGGAACCACAGATGAACACGGGTGCTGAGTAGCGCACCCACAGATACGGCGAAAAATAATTGCTATGTCTTTACTGTATGTGACTGAAGCCCCTGTGAGCGAAGCTCCCGTGGTTACGAAGGGTTTTCTATGGAAAAACAAGCATGGGCCTATCTCCTCTTCGGCATCGCCCTGGTAGTGCTTTTCGCGATCATCATCGCGCACTACTACTCGGGCAAACGCAAAGGCAAGGTCGAAGAGGCCAAGTATAAAATGCTCGAAGACGATGATGACGACCAACGGTCATGACCGGGAAGTATCACAGGCTCAGACGGGCCTCCGGCGCGGTCCTGTTGATGGTCCTGGTCGGCCTCCCCTTTCTCCGGGTGAACGGGGAGAGCGCTTTCCGGTTCGATGTCCCGACGCTTCGGCTGCTGTTCTTCGGCGCGCAGATCGGGATGGCGGATTTTTTCATCATACTCGTCGCACTCATTTTCGTCACCCTTTTCACGCTCTTCGTGACGACGCTTTTCGGAAGGCTCTGGTGCGGCTGGCTCTGTCCGCAGACCGTGCTCCTGGACGCAACTGACCTCATTGAAAAGGTACGTCACCGGGGACCCGCGGTCCGGGTCGCTCTTTCCGCCGCAGGAATCGCTGCCAGTGGCGTGATCGCTGCAGCTCTCATAGGCTATTTCGTCGCTCCTGCTGAAATACCCGGTCTTCTCCGGTCCGGGGGAACTGCGGCGAAGATCATCGCCTGGTCCTGGATCTCGATGACCGTGCTGCTCTATCTGGACCTGACTCTCCTTCGCAGGAATTTTTGCGCGACCGTTTGTCCTTATGCCAAGCTGCAGGGCGTGCTCTTTGACGACAGCACGCTCCTGGTCGCATTCGACGCGACCCGCAGCAAGGAATGCATGGAGTGCAAAGCATGCGTGCGGGCCTGTCCCGTCGGTATTGATATCCGCAAAGGACCGCAAAGCGCCTGCATCCACTGCGCCGAATGCGTCGATGCCTGCAGAGAGCGAATGGCTGCCGGGAAGCGCAAGTCCCTCATTGACTACTCCTTCGGAGTTCCCGGTATTCAGCGGACAGGATCGCGGGTCTTTCCCTACCTGAGCGGCGGCCTGACTTTCCTTGCGCTGCTGCTCCTTGTTTTTCTGATCGGTTCCAAATCACCCTTTGACCTGGGCGTCCTCCTGCTTTATTCTGCGGAACCCGTGCTGCAGGCCGACGGAAGCGCCTCGAACGTATATGAACTGGCGCTCCGGAACAAGACCGGAACGGACCTGAAACTGGAATTGAGGGTAGCGGCCGCATTCGGCAAGAGCCGTATTTCGCCCTCTTCCCTGACAATCCCCGCAG
>MHEA01000031.1:0-753 GCA_001805085.1 Nitrospirae bacterium GWC2_57_9 | reverse complement strand
GTCTATTTCATCATGCCGAAACAGCGGTGAAAGGTTTAAAAGAATGAAATTTTTGATCATCGCCATCACTATCCTTGTTGTCGTCATCACGGCTGTAACGATCATGACGGGGAGCAGCGTTTTTGACGGCGTCGTCGTGGAGAAGCCTTACGAGACCGGGCTGGATTGGGACAAAGTTCAGGAGAAAAAAACGAGACTCGGGTGGACCCTCTCGACAAAACACACCACGTACCGTATCGGCAGGAACGTTGTCTCCTTCATGGTACGGGACAGGAACGGCACTCTGCTCCAGGACGCACTGGCGTCGGTAAAGATCAGCAGGCCTGCAACGGTTCAGTACGACAGGACCAGTCAGGCGGCTCCTGGGCAGGATGGATCGTTTTCCGCGGTCATCGATCTGCCGTCCTACGGGAAGTGGGACCTCATTATTTCCGTAAAAAACGGCGCGGATGTCATAGAATTCGTCCGGCCCGTCTTTGTTGAGAGAGAACCGTGAAAAGAGGAATTTTTCTCGCCATCCTTGGTGTTCTTCTCCTTGTGGCGCCCGATCCGGCGCTTTCAGAAGACAAGGCTGCAAAATGCGATATCCAGCGCGGTCCCTGTACAGCACGGACCAGTGACGGAGTGACCGTGGTGTTCGATATTCAGCCGAAACCGGTCGTTGCCATGTCGGAGCTCAAGTTCTTTGTCACGATCGGTCCTCCCGGAATGAGCACAGCATCTGTTTCGTCCCTTGCGCTCGATCTTTCCATG
>MHEA01000030.1:1103-9164 GCA_001805085.1 Nitrospirae bacterium GWC2_57_9 | reverse complement strand
CATGAACTGGGCTTGGCGTTTGGGCCATTATCATTGCGCTTCTCACCGTCCAACGGTTAAACACGATAATTCCGTTTGTTCCGGACGAGGGCTATGATAGAATGGTTCCATGAGCAAGGGAGAGAACAAAAAGCCCGAAGGCTCCGGAGAACTGGTCCCGATAGAGCAGGTGCGGCACCTGTCCCCGGCTGAGTATCTTCGCGCCGCAAAGGGCCATCTGCGAAACGGTAAGCAAAAGGCCGCCTTCAGCCTGCTGCAGCAGGCGACGGTCCACTACCCTGAAGATGCATATATCCTCTCCTATTATGGGTCCCTCCAGGCGATCGTGGATAAACGGTATCGCAGCGGCGTTGAAACATGCAAGAGGGCACTGTCTCTGCTCAAGAAAGAGGCCCTTTCCGGCGAGGACGTTCTCTACCCGGTGCTGTTTCTGAATCTGGGAAAGGCATTAGTGGCGGCAGGCAAAAAAAAGGACGCCATCGATTCGTTTCAAAAAGGCCTGAAATACGACAGTAGGAACAGCGAGATCCGGAAGGAATTGCGCGAACTGGGCCCAAGAAAGAAACCATTGTTGTCGTTCCTGGGCCGCTCCAACCCCATTAATAAATATATCGGTATGGTCCTTCACTTTTCAAAGAAGGAATCACCGTCAAAAAAACGATAAGGAACAAGGGAGAGGCATGATCGTTTCCCACGTGAAACAGCTCGGGCTTCAGGCAACCTTGCCTGCCCGTCTCAAGACCGGCATCGAGTTCCTGCAGCGGAGCGATATCCGCGTTCTGGCCGACGGCAGGGTCGAGATCGACGGCGACCGCGTCTTTGCCATCGTGCAGCGGTACGAAACAACGCCGGCTGCAGAACCGGCCTTCGAATATCACCGGAAGTATATCGATATTCAGTTCATTGTTGCGGGCGAGGAGGTCATCGGCTGGGTGCCCTCGCAGCGGATAGAGGTGACTGAGGCTTATGATGAGGACAAGGATATCGCCTTCGGGAGAGCGCCGCAGGGTCAATGGACGCCGCTCCTGCTTCAGGCCGGTCATGCCGCGGTCCTCTATCCCGAGGACGGGCACGCACCGAAGCTTGCAGCGGGAAAACCCTCGCCTGTCCACAAGATCGTGGTCAAGGTCGCGGTCTAAGTAAGTTATCTCAGCCTGTTTTTCTCTGCGAATACTGCTCCTTTGCAAGAGATATTTTTCCTATGCTGAGAGAAGTTCGTTTAGTCGACCGGAATAAGAGAAATCCTCACTGACCAAACCGGGGGAACAGGGAATGAGCCACAGCAAGACAACGCAGGAAGCGTCCACCCGGAGCGGATTTCCCGACATGGCGGACATGCTGCCGCAGGGGATCTACGAAGCCGACCTGAAGGGCAATCTGACCTACGCCAACAAGACGGCCCTGTCGTTCTTCGGGTATCCTCCGGAGGCGATCGAGCGGGGATTCAACCTCCTTCAGTCGATCGTTCACGAAGACCGGATCCGCGTGCAAGCGGCCGTGCTGCGCATCCTCCAGGGAGAGACGTCGCGCGGCGAGGAATACACCGCACTCCGCAGCGACGGCACGACCTTCCCCCTCACCGTGTATTCCTCGCCGATCGTGGTCGATGGCCGCGTACAGGGCATGCGCGGCATCCTGATCGACAGCACCGAGCGGAAAAGGTCGCAGGAGATGCTCCAGGAGAGCGAGGAAAAGTTCAGACTGCTCCTGGAATCGACGGGCCAGGCCATTTACGGCATCGACCTGACCGGCGCCTGCACGTTCTGCAATCCCGCGTGCCTGCAGCTGCTCGGCTACGAGAGCCCCGACCGACTGATCGGCCGGAACATGCATTGTCTGATCCATCATTCCCGGAACGACGGCAGCCCCTACCCGGTAAAGGCATGCCGGATCTACCAGGCCTTTTATCAGGGCAAGGGGACACACTTCCAGGACGAGGTGCTCTGGCGGGCCGACGGGTCGAGCTTTCCCGCGGAGATCCGCTCCTTCCCGCAACGGCGGAACGGCAGGGTCGTCGGCGCCGTCGTGACGTTCACGGATATCACCGAGCGAAAGCGGTCCGAAGAAGCGCTTCAGAGAAGCGAGGCCAGGGACCGCCAGCTGTTCGAGAACATGATCGCCGGGTTCGCCCTGCATGAGATGATCTACGACGAACAGGGCAGGGCAGTCGATTACCGGTTCCTCGAGATCAACCCCGCCTTTGAAAGGCTGACCGGCGCTACAGCAGCGAGCCTGATCGGGAAGACCGTCAGAGAAGTCATGCCCGGGACCGAACAATATTGGATCGATGTGTACGACAGCGTTGCCCGAACCGGAAAGCCGGTGGCCTATCAGAACTACTCGAAGGAACTGAAACGCCACTACGATGTATGGGCGTTCAGTCCGCAAAAAGGGCAGTTCGCAGTCGTGTTCAACGATATCACTGACCGGAAACGGGCTGATGATTCAGTAAAACTGGATGAAGACAGGCTGAGCACGCTGCTGAAACTGACCCAGATGAAATTCGCGACCGAAAAGGAACTGAGCGACTTCGCCCTGGAAGAAGCGGTCAGGCTCACGAGAAGCAGGGGCGGTTACCTGCATTTCTTCAATGAAGAGGAAGGCACCCTCCAGTTGCATTCCTGGTCCCGGGATGTCCTGAAGATCTGCACAGCAGTCCAGGACCACCAATACCCTTTGGCGGAGGCGGGGATCTGGGCGGACAGCATCCGCACCCGGGGGGCGGTGCTTCACAACGATTACCAGTCCCTGACGGGGAAAAAGGGCTACCCGGAAGGTCATTTCCATCTTGTCCGTCATCTCGGGGTCCCGATCTTCGACGGGGACCGAATCGTCGGCGTAACGGGCGTAGGGAACAAAGAAGAACCGTACGACGAGTCGGACATGCGCCAGATCACGCTGTTCATGGACAGCATGTGGAGGATCCTGAAACAACGGCGCACCGGGGACGAGCGCGAAAAGCTGATCCAGGAGCTGCAGCAGGCGCTCGCGGAGATCAAGGCGCTGAGCGGGCTGCTCCCGATCTGCGCCTCCTGCAAGAAGATCCGCGATGACAAGGGATACTGGAACCAGATAGAGGCGTACATCAGTGCGCATTCGCAAGCGGAATTCACGCACGGCATCTGCCCGGACTGCGCGGAAAAGGCGATGCAGGGCTATAAGCAGTTCCTGCCGAAGTATCCGGGAAGCGAGTGATGCTCAAAGTTTTGTGAACAATTGCCGGCTCTCTGTTCCCTGTCGCGGCTGCCTATCCGCGTTGCTTTTTACACACGCCCATCTTATTCTCTCCGTGTCGCTTCTAAATCTCTCCGTCCCCGCGTCTATTTACTATTTCCCCCTCCGAAGCACGAATTCGTTGATTTTTCCACATGTCTATACTATTGTAGCTCAGCACCCGACCACTGTTCGCCTCGTTTTAACACTTCCTTCGGCTCTGTCGGCAGATAAGACACTTATTTGCATAGTAATGGCTCTCGGCCTCGGGATCGCATTCGAGAAAGATATATTCATCTTAACGAAACAGGGAAAAGAAGACGCTATGGAAAAGTACAAGATCAGCAGTGCGATTAGGTTCTTCCTTCTGGGAGCATCAGCAATAATCTGGGTCGGCATCTGGCTCACGGGATTCGGCATTGTCCAGTGGCTTCTGTACCTACCCGCGGTAATGTTCGCATTCGCCGCACTTACCGGCATCTGCCCGGGCATGATCATCTCGAAGATGCTGTTCGGGGTGAAGAAGTAATTGGATTGGAACGCTGAGACGCTCCGGTATGTTGAGGTGCCTTCATATGATTATCAGGTCTGAAATATTAATTTCAAACGCCCCGGGCGGCGCATCTTCTCCAAATAAAAAAGCCCCCTAAGTGAAGGGGCTTTTTTGCTTTGTGAAACCAGATCCCCGATAGATCTATCCGGGAATTACCGCCATGACGAATCTCTTCAGATCCTCTCCAGCGCCTGCTTCAGATCCGCGAGCAGGTCGTCCACGTCCTCCAGTCCCAGCGCGATCCTGACCAGGTTGTCCGACATGCCGATCTTCTTCCGGTAGTCCTCGGGATAATCAAAGAACGACATCATCCACATCTGGGTAACGAGGCTTTCGCTTCCGCCCAGGCTGGGGGTGATTAGGAAGAGTTCGAGCGCATCGATGAATTTTCTCGTCTTGGCATCATCGCCTTTTACCAGGAAGGTGATAATGCTGCCGTAGCCCTTCATCTGCTCCTTTGCGATCCTGTGGTCCGGATGCGATTCCAGGCCCGGGTACCATACTTTTTCGATCTTGGGATTGGCTTCGAGCATCCGGGCGACGGCCATGCCCGCCCTGTTATGGTGCTCCATGCGCAGGCCGAAGGTCTTGAGCCCGCGCTCGAGCAGGAAGCAGGTGAGCGGACCGGGTGTGGCCCCGATCATGCGCTGCATCCGGTAAACGTCGTTCATGAGCTTGTCACTGCCCAGTGTCACTCCGGCAAGGAGATCGTTGTGGCCGCCCAGGTACTTGGTTGCCGAATGGATGACCACGTCCACGCCGACAGCCAGCGGTTTCAAATTGTACGAGGTGGCCAGGGTCGCGTCGATGATCGTCATCACCTTGTGCTGTTTCGCGACCCTTACCACGGCAGGAAGGTCCAGGCACCGGAGATAGGGATTGGTCGGCGATTCGGTGAAGATGATGTTCGTATTGGGCTTGATCGCTTTTTCGATGGCGTCTGCCGTGGGATCGACCATGGATACCTGGATGCCGAATTCTGCCAGCAGGTTTGCTGCGAAGTCGCGGGTCTGACGGTAGCAGTCGCTCGTGAAGATGATGTGCCCGTCGCGCCGCATGAAGGTCATGATCGTCAGGATGACGGCTGCCATGCCCGAGGCGAACAGGACCGCCCGTTCGGCGCCTTCGACGGCGGCAAGCTTCCGCTCGCACTCCTGCTGGGTCGGGTTCCCGTAGCGGCCGTACTCGTGCTCGCGGATGACCTTCCCCTCGCTCTTGGCTTTCATGAAGTCATAGACTTCCTGGGTGTTGTTGAAGTAGTAGTTCGAGGTGTGCACAATCGGCGTGGAGACGGCGAAATGCGCATGCTCGGTGCGGTCCAGGCCGTGGATCGCCAGGGTCGCGGGGTTCCAGTTCTTCGGATCGGACGGTTTCTTAGACATTCAGGATGCTCCTTTTCTTTAACGCCTGCGTCAGTGCTTCCTTGACCGCATCGACGGTGGGGGGAAGCTCGATGGGTTTGTTCGCGTAGCGCGCGGGGAAGTCCAGCTTGCCTTCATGGTACTGGACCTTGAAGTCCGTGAACTTGAGACCGTGCGCTGTCGAGATCACGACGACCTTCTCGGCCTTGTCGATCTTGCCTGCCTTGATCAGTTTCATCATGGCCGCGAGAGCCACGCCGGTATGGGGGCAGTTGAACATGCCGGTCATGTCGCCCAGCATGGCGGCATCGGCCAGTTCCTGCTCCGTGGCGTCCATCACGATGCCGTCGAATTGCTTCAGCGTCCGGATCGCCTTCTCGATGCTGACCGGGTTCCCGATCTGGATCGCGCTGGCCAGCGTCTTCTGGGCCTGCATGGGCTCGAAGCTCGAGAAGTTTTTGAGATAGGACCGGTAAAGCGGATTGGCCCGTTCGGCCTGGGCGACGACGATGCGCGGCAGCTTGGTGATCAAACCCAGATCGCGCATCATCAGGAGGCCCTGCCCGAGGGCCGAGACGTTTCCCAGGTTGCCGCCGGGGATGATGATCACGTCCGGAACGTCCCAGTCGAATTGCTGGACGATCTCGATGCCCACGGTCTTCTGTCCTTCGATCCTGAGAGAGTTCATGGAGTTGGCCAGGTAGATCGTCTCGTCCTTGGTTATCTCCTGCACCACGCGCATGCAGCCGTCGAAATCCGTATCGAGCGACAGCACCAGGGCGCCGTTGGCAATGGGCTGGACGAGCTGGGCGATCGAGATCTTTCCCTTCGGAAGAAGCACGATGGACTGGATGCCGGCGGCTGCGCAGTAAGTGGCCAGGGCCGCAGAGGTGTCGCCCGTCGAGGCGCAGGCAACCGCATTGATGGGCGCTCCTTCACTGATCATCTGCTTCACCTGTGAGACGAGCACGGTCATTCCCAGGTCCTTGAAGGAGCCGCTGTGCGAATTGCCGCAGAGCTTGATCCAGAGGCTGTCGAGCCCGACCAGTTTGCCGAGCCGTTCTGCCCAGAAGAGGTTCGTGGCGCCCTCGTACAGCGAGACGACGTTGTCGTTATGGATGTTGGGCAGAACCCATTCCTTTTTGCCCCAGATGCCCGACCCGTAGGGCCATTCGGTGGACTTGTAGCGGTCTTCGAACAGCTTCATCCAGGCCTTCGCGCTGCGATGCGCCAGGGCCTGCATGTCGTGCTTGACTTCGAGCAGCGAGTCGCAGGACTTGCAGCGGTAGATCACCTTATTGAGCGGATAGCGCTCATTGCACTTCTCGTTAATGCATTGGAACCAGGCTTTATAGGGCATGTTGTCCTCGTTCGTTTCTTTACCAGGCAGCTTTAGAGGGCCCGGATTCTGATAAGGAGTGAACAGCAGCTTGAATCCCCGGTGACGGCCTTTGCTCCTTAAGCATCGGGAAATATAGCATAGTGGGCTGGGAAGAATCAATGCCTAAAATCCGTTCGGAGAAATCAGTGCGGAATGCGGAATGAAAGACACAAACCTTATCTCACACAAAGCCGCGGAGACACGGAGAAAACAAGGACTGTATAAACTTTTGTGGCTTTGTGGCTTCGTGTGATCCCAGCCTTGGGTTTTGACTAAGTGTCGTCCGCTTCTGCTCCTCGAAAGGACACTTATGTCATTCCCAGCGCAGTGAGGAATCTTGATTCTCCATGTCTCGGAAATCGCGTCATGGACGATATTTTTCGAGATATACTTTATTTCAAGACCAGGACAAGGAGAAGAACGCGAATGGAAAAGCGCAACCTCGGCAATTCCGATTTCATGATCACTCCCGTCGGTTATGGAGCATGGGCCATCGGCGGCGGAGGATGGCAGTTCGGCTGGGGGCCGCAGAACGACAGCGATTCTGTTGCCGCGATTCACCGGTCGCTCGAGTTGGGCGTGAACTGGATCGACACTGCAGCGGTTTACGGCCTCGGCCATTCCGAAGAGATCGCGGCCAGAGCAGTTGCGGAATGGAAGGGCGGCAGGCCTCTCGTATTCACCAAGTGCGGTCTGCTGGGCGACGCCCAGGGCCGGGTATCGCAGTCCCACAAGGCCGGTTCCATCCGGAAGGAGTGCGAAGAGAGTCTCCGGAGGCTGAAGGTCGATGTTATCGATCTGTACCAGATGCATTGGCCGCCGAACGACAACGGGCCGGGGCTGGAAGAGGCATGGACAGCCATGGCAGAGCTTCAGCGCCAGGGAAAGGTGCGGTGGATAGGCGTTTCGAACTTCGACGTTCCCCAGATGAAGCGGGCCCTGGCAATAGCGCCGGTCACGTCCCTTCGGCCGCCCTATTCCATTCTCAGAAGGGATATCGAGGCCGAGATCCTCCCGTTCTGCAAACAGCAGGGGATCGGGGTGATCGTGTATGCGCCCATGTTCTCGGGGCTCCTGACGGGCGCCATGACCCGCGAACGCGCCGCCAATCTTCCTCAGGACGATTGGCGCAGGAATCACCCGGAGTTCAACGCGCCGAACCTGATCAGGAACCTCGAACTCGTTGAACGTCTCCGGGTGATCGGCAAACGGCATGGCCGGACCCCGGGTGAGGTAGCCATTGCCTGGACGCTCAGGCATCCGGCGGTCACTGCTGCGATCGTGGGGGCCCGCAGCGCGAAGCAGGCGGACGGCGTGATGGGGGCAGCGGAACTCCGGCTGACATTAGAAGAGATCAACGAGATCGAAGCAGCGGCCGGGCGGCAGGCGGCGTGAAAAGCGAAGAGTGATATCTTTGCCGTTGTTCATAATTGCCGGGCTGATTCGTCCGGCTGCAGGATGCCAAACATGTTGTTTTCTGTGTCCTGGAATATAGCTATATAACCGACACCGGGAATTGCTTGTTTTGCCTGGAGGATTTTGCCGCCACCGGC
>MHEA01000030.1:0-1031 GCA_001805085.1 Nitrospirae bacterium GWC2_57_9 | reverse complement strand
CGAGCCAGTACTCGAACGGCCCCTTCCACTTTTCAAACTTCCATCCGAACACTTGCGAATAAAATTTCATGGCGCGGCCGGTATCGTCAACGTTCATGTCAAAATAAGTTACTCGCGGCATGGCAATGCTCCTGTATTTCGTTTTATTTTTTGATTGTGGAAGTCAATCGAATCATGTCAAAAGCCCTGCTATGTCCCGATACGTTACGAAAACGGTGAGTATGAGAAAGAGACCAATGCCGGCCAGATTGGCCACTTGATATGCCCGGAGGCTCAGCGGCTTTCCCCGAATCGTCTCGATCAGCAGCATGAACAGCTGTCCTCCGTCCAGCGCCGGAAATGGAATGAGATTCATTATCCCAAGGCTTAAACTCAGCATTCCGGTGAAGTACAGCAGATTCAGAAAACCTGCTGCCGCTGCTTTGCCCGCAACCACGGCTATGCCGACAGGTCCGACCAGGCCTTCCATGCTTCCGCTCCCGGAAAAAATGCCGGCCAGGTAAGCTGCGGTGCCGGAGATCACCGACCAGACGGTTTTCGCGCTCAATTCTATTGCGCCGAGCAGGGGAAGATGCTGTTCTAACACAAATACAGGGATGAATACCAGGAACGCAAACCAGATGTTAAATACCGCCCCGGCCGCGAGGATGCGGGCGCGATTCAGGCGCGATGTCCGGAAGAGATCTATACTTTCACTGTTTTCGTCTTGCGAGAAACTGACAAATCCTCCGAGGGGAAGCAAGCGCAGGGTGAATTCCGTCTCGCGGTGTTTGAACAATACGGCCATTTTCGGGCTGAACGGGAAGCCGATGGAAAACTCATAGACCTTCACACCGGATCTTCTGGCGGCCAGAAAATGGCCCAGTTCATGAACAAGGACGACAACGGAAAAAACAAGAATAAATGCCGATAGAGTGACGATCATTGATCCTCCTTATTTATAAAAGATCTTGAGAAAAAATATGCTCTCTTCTCAAAACCCATCTTCTCATAGAAAGCATGGGCATCGGTCCGGTGGAATGCTGATTCCA
>MHEA01000029.1:7342-7978 GCA_001805085.1 Nitrospirae bacterium GWC2_57_9 | reverse complement strand
TCAAGCTGGTGGGACCAAACCAATGCCAGGCAATGGACGGAGTGAATAATCCGACAGACTCCTGGAAAATCCTGGTTCTGACGACGGGAACGTCAGCCGCAGTGAAAGAAATATACTTGACCGGCAAACAATAATTAATTACATTTAGGATTAATTATCAAAAAGGTTGAGTATGCCGTTACGAATGACCAATCAGCGCGAAATCGTGTTGCGTGAGCTGCAAAAGAGTAAAAAGCATCTCACGGCGGATGAGCTCTATGTGATCGTGAAAAAGGTCATGCCGCGCATCAGCCTGGCAACGGTCTATCGCAATCTCGAGATCCTCTCCGAAACGGGATTGATCGGCAAGCTGGAGATCAGCGGCAGGCAGAAGCGTTTCGATTACGATCCCGGGGAACATGATCATATCTATTGCGTCATCTGCCACCGGGTTGATAATCTCGATATTGCCCATGAAGACTGGACTCCTGAGCAGTTGAGGAACGTCGCCGGGTATTCAATCACCGGGTATCGTCTTGAAATTCTGGGAATTTGTCCGGACTGTCAAAAAAAACAAAAGAAAAAGGAGAAAATCTAAATGAGCGGATGTGGTTGTGGTTGTGCATGCAAGAGTGTTGGGCCTGCCGACGAATCGAA
>MHEA01000029.1:2779-7027 GCA_001805085.1 Nitrospirae bacterium GWC2_57_9 | reverse complement strand
CGGAATCGCTTGCGATCAAGGAGACGCGAGAAGAGAATATCGATCTTGCAGCGGACGGTTCCTGGAGCAGGGACTTCGGATTCAGCTCCGAGCAGTATGAACTGAAAACCTATACAGCAGTTCTGGAGGCAGTGCATGCGGGGGCTGCGGAGACCATCTCGAATGCTTCCTTTGCCGTTAAGGACCTCACTCCACCCTCTCTCTCGATCCTTTCGCCTGCCCAGGAGGGGATATACACTTCCACAGTGCCTGTTTCGGCAGCAGCCGGTGACAATGCTTCCGGGGTCGACCGCGTGGAATACCGGATCGATGAAGGTCCCTGGAACCTTCTGCCGCTGGCCGATCCTTCCCAGGGAAGGTACGCTTCGTCCTGGGAGCCGGGAACCGCTGCAGGCGGCCCGCACACCGTAACCTTCAGGGCGAGCGACAGGGCGGGAAATGCGTCCGGTTTGGTATCAATCGGGTTCGTTGTCCAGATGGACGCAGAGCCTCCGGTCACCAGCATAACAACCGGAACGCCGCAGTATCAGGCAGGCAACACCGTTTTCGTAACCCATGGCACGTTGTTCACCTTGATCGCGACGGACAACATCTCGGGCGTTGCTGGGACCGAATACCGAGTTGACGACGGCGAATGGAGAGCTTATACACCTTTTACTTTGTCAGGAGAAGGATTGCATAAGATCGATTACTTCAGCAAGGACACTGCAGGCAATGTTGAAGCCTTTAAGACGGTCTGGGTGACCGCCGACAATACAAAGCCGGTATCCAGCCTGACGACTGGTTCGCCTCACTATCAGACCGACGGGAAGCTGTATATCAGCAGCAGTACGGGGATATCGATCGGGGCCACTGACGCTGCAAGCGGGATTGCAAAAATCGAGTACAGCATCGACGAAGGGGACCGGAGCGCCTATACCGAAGTCTTTAGTCTTGCGTCCTCTGCTGATGGCAGCCATACGATACGTTACCGGTCCGTCGATAACGTCGGCAGTCTGGAAGACGAAAAAGAACTTATCGTCATCCTTGACAACACTCCGCCCAGTACGACGGTTTCGACCTCAGACCCGCTGATCGAAGGCGCGATCAATACGGTGTCGCCGTCCACATTCTTCACCCTGACCGCAGGAGACGTTTTATCCGGAGTCAGGTCCATTACTTACAAAGTCAACAACGGCGAATGGCAGTCGTATACCGGCAGCTTCAACTTGGCCGGGATGGAGGCAGGTGAGTACATCATAGCCTTCAAAGCCACCGACAACGTCCAGAACGAAGAGACTGAAAAAGCAGTTACGATCAGGCTGATGGTCCTCGAACTCATCAAGAAGACCAGCGCTGATCCCGTGGTCCTGATCGGGGCATGGCGTCATGACCATAAGGACCATGATGACAGGGAAAAGACAAAAGACAGGAAAGAAGATGACGATCACGAAAAATGCAGCGCGAAGGACGAAGAACATAAGCACGGTGCCGGCGCCTTGGATAAACTCACCGCGATGCTCAGCAACGCCGGAATAAGCCACTACGTCCCCAAGGACGAAGACGACTTTATTTCCTCCTTCCGCGCAGGACGGTTCAACACGTATATCCTGCTCGATAAGGACGAGGATAGGATCAAAGAGATGGAAGAGGAGATCAGGGAAGCTGTCCATTTCGGACAGGGGATGATCTATCTCAAGACCCTGCCTGATGCGGAGCCGAAGCTTGACGACCTGTTTGGTGTCAGTTTCAGTGGCAGGACCACGAATGAAAACATAACGATCAATCTCCTCGACAGCCCCATCAGCAACGAGGGGACGCTGGAGACTGCGGGCAAGGCAGTGCTCACCGTCATAGCAGGCACGACCGCTCAAAGCTATGCTGCCCTGAACGATAAACACAAGAGCTATCCGGCAATCGTATTTAACGAGTACGGACGGGGAAAAGCAATCCTCTATGCCTTTGATCTGCTCGCTTCGCCAGACCAGGCAAAGCGAGCAGCACTCCTGATAAACAGCATTAACCACGTCCGGCCCGCAGAGCAGCAGCCACTGGCGCTGGAAAGCATCCCCGTCCGGATCAAACTGGACAACCTTCCCGAGCCGGCAGATGTCCGGGTAAAGGAATACCTGCCTGATTCAACTACAGCAGACTCCGTCGCACCTGCTTCGCAGGTGACCGACAATACTATCACGTGGACAAAATCACTCGAAGCCGGAGAAAAAGGCCTGTTCGGGTACTACCTGAACCTTCCTGACCTTGCCGGCAGCTACCGAACGAGAACGGAGGTATTCTACTCGAACCTTGGAGAATTCCGGCTTTACGATTCCTACGCTCATACCTTGACAGTGCCGGCCGACAGTGCCGGATTGCTCACAAGCGTCATGACAGAACTGGGCACGCTGCTTCCGGAAGAGAAGGATCCGGCCGGCCGTGACCGGCATGGTGAAGGCAAGGATCATTCAGGCGGAGATGAAGATTACGAGCACATATCCTTCGCGTTGAGAGAACTAAGCGGCATCGATGCCGCAGCTTCTGATCGCAAGGCAGCCGGGAAAAACATCGAGCGGATCACCAAGGCGATCGGGAAGATCAAACAAGTGACGTTCGATGTAACGCAAGTACGGCTCAAGCTGGATGAACTGCTCAGGGTCTGGGAGAAGAAATGGTACCTCATGGAGCAGGCGGAGGAACATGATGAGAAGCATGAACAATGAACGCCGATGCCATTAATCACATCGGGTTTATTCAGGTTAAGCATGTATCAGGGCCGGCGATCTTTGCCGGCCTTTTCTTTTTATGTCAGAAACAAAATGGATCATTCTGGACAATTCAACGTTTTTGTAGTACTTTTGTTGCGAAGGACAGAATTTTATTAAGCAGATAATTTCCCACCATTTGCTGGACTCGCAGGAGGTAACATGATCTGCCCGAAGTGTAAAACGCCGGTAACGAAACAGGGAAGGTTCTGCGTGAAATGCGGCAGTGATTTCGGGGAGCCTTTCTCCGAACGGCTCGCCTATTATTTCGGACTCAAGGACGAGTTCAAGCGAGTGGCAGCGCTCCAGAACAATCTTGCTTCGGGATTGAAGGACCTGCTGGGCCGCATAGAGACGTTCGAGGGAGTGCTCAGCCGGGAACTGGAGCGATCGCCTGCTGAGCCTTCGGAGATCCTGGGGCAGGCTGCAGGGAAGCCGCTTGAGCCGACGCCTGCGGGCATCCCGGTGTCCGAAGCTATCGCTGCAGGGACGGGAGAAACGGGACCGAAGCCGCAACCGATCTCTGCTTTTGCCGCTTACGCTGCTCAGCAAAAAAGGGACTCGTCGGCCTTCGAGGTCCAGGTCGGCCAGAAGTGGCTTCTGATCGTCGGCATTCTGACCATGGTCTTCGGCGTCGGCTACTTCCTGAAGTATTCCTTTGAGCAGGGCTGGGTGGGTCCCGAGGGCCGGGTGGCCATGGCCTATGTCTGGGGCATCCTGTTCCTGGTCGCCGGTGACCGGTTCCGCAAGAGCTTCGAGCGCTTCGGCCTCTCGCTTATCGGCGGCGGCATCGCGGTGCTGTATTTTTCGGCCTTTGCCGCGTTCCAGCTCTATCATCTCTTCGGCCAGACCGCTTCGTTCTCGATCATGGTCCTGATAACCGTGCTCGCCTGCGTTCTCGCGGTCCGGTACGACACCAAGTGGCTTGCGGTCCTGGGCCTCATCGGCGGGTTCCTGACGCCCGTGCTGCTCACGACCGGCCAGGACAACCAGATCGCGCTTATGACGTATATGACTATCCTGAACCTGGGTCTCCTGGCCATTGCGTTCTCCAAAAAATGGGACCTCCTGAACACTCTGGGGTTCGTCTTTACCTATCTCCTCTACAGCGGCTGGTATCTGAACCACTATAATGCGTCAAAGTTCTGGCCCGCGATCCTGTTCCTGAATGTGTTCTTCCTGATCTATTCCCTGGTTCCCTTCGCGTACCAGGTGCGGAAGGGGGCACAGTCCGACGGCAGGGAGATCCTGCTCATGGGCCTCAACTCGCTGATTGCCTTCGGCTACGGCTATGTCATGATCAAGGCCCTCTACGGCCTTGTCTGGGTGAGCATCATCTCGGTCTTCTATGCCTTCGTTTTCCTCTCCCTTGCGACCTGGCTTTATCAAAAGGGGAAGCAGTCCCTCGATGTCTTTGTCATCATGCTGGCAAAGGCCATGCTGTTCCTGATCATCACGGTTCCCGTGTTGTTCTCCGGGCACTGGATCACCCTCTTCTGGTCCGCACAGA
>MHEA01000029.1:2531-2714 GCA_001805085.1 Nitrospirae bacterium GWC2_57_9 | reverse complement strand
CTCCTTCTCGCAGCAATCGTCAAATTCCTGATTTACGATTACCCTGAGTTCTTCGGCCTCGAACTGGACGGGTACTTCAGGGGCGGCTACATGCACCTCCTGATCGAGCGCTTTGTGACCACCGTGCTTCTGGTAACAGTAACAGCCGCGGCAGCGCATTTGCTCAGGAAGGCGCCCCAGGAA
>MHEA01000029.1:1380-2364 GCA_001805085.1 Nitrospirae bacterium GWC2_57_9 | reverse complement strand
GCTGCTCGGTTTCCGCAAGAACATCGCCGTGCTCAGAAAGGTCTCCTTCGGCCTGTTCCTTGTTGTTGCGCTCAAGGTCTTTCTGTTCGACATGGCGAACTTCAGCACGCCTTACCGCATCGTTTCGTTCATCATCCTGGGGCTTGTTCTCGTGAGCACGTCCTACCTGTACTACCGCCAGAAGGACCGGATCATCGATGTCCTGGCGGAGAATGAAGGGACAGGGGGACGGAGAGGGCAGTAGGGCAAATTTTACCGCGAAGGCGCGAAGCCCTGCCGCATAGTTTGGAGCGGCGTTCAGGGTCCTGGTACTCGGCGGTTGCGAGAGCGCCGGGTGGACGCGAAGGAAAGCCTGAAGCTGGTCAATCTCCCTGATCCAGCCTCCTTTTCCAAAGAGAGGCTCCAAAATATCCCGCTCCCTCTGAAAGGCATGCAGATGAAAGCAATAACAAAGCTCCTTGTATCGATCCTCCTCTGTTTTTCTGCAACAGCAGCTGCGGCTCCGGTGCCTGATGACTTTTCCTACTGCTCCCGGGTGCAGGCGGCGATCAAGGCCGACGCGCTCTACCAGGTGCATCTCTCCGGCGAGATCATCGGGAAGTCAGGGCCGGGGTTGTACGATCTGCGGCTCTTCGACGGATCGGGCAGGGAGACGCCTTTCACGATCATCGACGACGTGCCTCCCTATGAAGAGACGCCGCAGTCCTATCCCCTGGAAATAACCGGGTTTGAAACAAGCCCGTCCGCGACAGTGCTCACCATGAAGCTGCCCGAGAAGCACCGGCCGATCAGCCTGCTGGACCTCGATATTGCGGATAGGGATTTCAAGAAGCGCGTGGTCCTGTCGGTCAGCAGGGACGGGAAGACGTGGCAGCCCCATACCGAGGACAGCGTGTATGATTTTACTTCCCAGGTGGACCTGCGCAAGACCAGGATCGAATTTGCCCGGACCGATGCGCGGTTCTTCCGGATTCAGCTTCTTGA
>MHEA01000029.1:1134-1346 GCA_001805085.1 Nitrospirae bacterium GWC2_57_9 | reverse complement strand
AGCCTGAAATATGAAGGACTGGAGTTCAACGTGAGCAGCGCGGCGCAAAAGAAGGACTTGCGCATCCGGGCAGTAAAGGGCAGCACGCTCGTTCCGGCAGAGAAACAACCCGTATACGACCGGAAGACCTTCCTCGACCTTGCGCCGACGCCGGATAAGGAGGGGAACACCGTGATCGTGTTTTCCGCGGCCCTTCCCATGGAGCAGCTGTC
>MHEA01000029.1:957-1099 GCA_001805085.1 Nitrospirae bacterium GWC2_57_9 | reverse complement strand
TCAACCTCTACGGCAGCAAGAGCGGGAAAGAGGATTCCTACCGGTTCCTTGCAGGCCGGCCGATCTACCGGTTCCCGCTGTCATCAGAGCAGCATGAGGTGAAGAATCAAATAGAAACTCCCTCGCCGAAGTACGCCTGGTA
>MHEA01000029.1:742-928 GCA_001805085.1 Nitrospirae bacterium GWC2_57_9 | reverse complement strand
CGCCGCTGGACATCAGGGGGATCACGGTCTCCTGGGTGAGGCAAAATCTGTATTTCATAGCGCTCAGGAGCGGCGAGCAGTATTCTCTCTGCTACGGCAATCAGCAGATGGCGAAGCCGGACTATGACATCGTCAACTTTGTGAACCGGAACTCCCTTTCCCGGCATTCTGTTCATCAGGCGACGC
>MHEA01000029.1:0-625 GCA_001805085.1 Nitrospirae bacterium GWC2_57_9 | reverse complement strand
GGCTTTATACTCTGCTCAGGAAAAGGCCGGAAAAACAGTGAGTACGGCTTCGAGAGGCGAGGGTGGGGAATGAGTAAGACCATTAAACGCTGCGCCTGGGCCGGCGACGATCCTCTCCTGATCGCTTATCATGACAGGGAATGGGGAGTACCTGTTCATGAGGATAAAAAGCTCTTCGAGTTCCTTATTCTGGAGGGAGCGCAGGCAGGCCTCTCCTGGCTGACCGTGCTCAGAAAGAGGGAGAACTATCGCGCCGCCTTTGATGGATTTCTTCCCTCCGTCATTGCCGGTTATAAAGAAAAGGACGTACAACGCCTCTTGAAGAATGAAGGTATTATCCGCAATCGCTTGAAGGTCGAAGCAGCCGTGACCAATGCCAGGCAGTTTCTCGCCGTGCAGGCTGAGTTCGGGACTTTTGATGCGTACATCTGGAGCTTTGTCAACGGGAAAGTGCTGGACCACAGGCTGACTGCCCGAGCCGGGATACCGGCCACGACGAAAGAATCCGACGCCATGAGCAAGGACATGAAAAAACGGGGCTTCAAGTTCGTGGGTTCGACCATTTGCTATGCCTTCATGCAGGCCGTAGGCATGGTGAACGATCACCGGATCGACTGTTTCAGGC
>MHEA01000028.1 GCA_001805085.1 Nitrospirae bacterium GWC2_57_9 | reverse complement strand
TTGATGCCGGCGATCAGCAGCGCGAGGATGCCTGCCGTCAGCGTGATCACCGCCAGGTTTCCGATGACCAGGAAGAGGTTCAGCCACGCCGCCATGAACAGGAAATAGACCAGTCCTGAAAAGAAGACAAAGACGCCGCCGATCAGCAGCATTCTCTTTCTCGACCGGACATGGACGAGCATGCTCAGCAGGAACAGCAGCACGAAGAACGCGCAGGGGTTGAAGCTGTCCAGGCCGGCTATGACGACGGTAAGAACGGGAAGGCTGATCTTTGCCGGGTCAATGGCGCCCAGGAGCGGAAGCGACAATGCCTTCTGATCATCACCGGCGATCACGCCCGCGGGCCCGGCCTCTGACGCCATGACATCAGGGCACCCCTCTCGCATGCAGAACGAGACCGCATCCTCGATGCCCTTTGCCGTCTGCTGGTTGAAGCCGATAAAAAGCTTCTTCCCGACGACCGTAGCAGGCACTGCCGGCGACTTCCGGCCTGCCGACCGCATTACCTTGTCGAAAAGCGCGGCGTTCTCCCGGTCCTGCCAGACCTCGTACTCTCTGACCTCCAGAGCGGAAAACTTCTCTTTCAGCGTTGCGATGAATTTCCGCTCCTCCTCGCAATGCGGGCAACCCTTTCCCCAGAACAGGTGGAGGGTCGTTGTCGGAATCGCCTGACCGTCGGCACGCGCTTCGGCTTGCAATACCGAGGGTGTTGTAAAGGGCATGATCAGGAGAACAATGAGAATGCATCCCGCTTTTCTGAGTTTATCCGTGTCCATCCGTGTGCATCCGTGGTTACACTGATTTTTTGTTCTACTTCACTTCCAGTGAAAATTTTTTCATCAGATCAAGACCGGTGTCAAGGGTTTCGAACACGGTCCGCCTCTTCGCGCCCTGGCCCACGAACTCCTTTTCAAAGGCGTCCGCGAAATCGAGCATAAGGATGTCCACTTTCGTCATGCCGTCCCGGCCCACGATCGCTTCGAGCCGGCGGAGGTCCCTGCCCTTGGCATAGTACTTGTAAAGATGGTTCGACACTTTTCGGTGATCAGCCCTGGTCAACCCCTCTCCGATGCCCTTTTGCATCAGCCGCGAAAGGCTCGGGAGCACGTCGATGGGGGGGAAGATGCCTTTCTGGTGCAGTTCACGGGAAAGCACGATCTGGCCTTCGGTAATATAGCCGGTCAGGTCGGGAATCGGATGGGTGATGTCGTCCTCGGGCATGGTCACGACGGGCAGCATCGTGACCGAACCTTCGAGGCCGTGGATCCTCCCGGCCCGTTCGTACAGGGAAGCCAGGTCGGAATACATGTACCCGGGATAGCCGCGCCTGCCCGGCAGTTCCTCCCGGGCCGTGGATATCTCGCGCAGGGCATCGCAATAGTTCGTCATGTCCGTAATGATCACCAGGATGTCCATGCCCTTCTCGAAGGCCAGGTATTCCGCTACGGTAAGAGCGAACCGCGGAGCCAGGAGCCGTTCCATGACAGGTTCGTCGGCCATGTTGACGAAAGCAACGAAGCCCGTCTGCATCTCCTCAAGCACCTTCATATAGAACGAATATTCGTGGAAGGTGAGGCCGAGGGCGGCAAAGACCACTACGAACCGCTTGGAAGGATCGGCCAGGCGCGAGTTCTTCAGGATCGAAGCAACCACCTCTTTCGAAGGCAGCCCTGCTGCGGAGAACACGGGCAGTTTCTGGCCGCGCACGAGCGTGTTCAGCCCGTCAATGGGCGAGAACCCGGTCTCGATGAAGTCCGCGGGCCGGGCGCGGGCTGCGGGGTTGATCGGGGCGCCGGTGATGGGGGTCTGCTTTTCCGGTATGAACATGGGGGCGCCGTCCTTGGGCTGGAAGGACCCGTTGAATATCCTGCCGACGATGTCCCCGGAAAGCGGCACCTTCTTGATCGCGTCCGAGAAAGAGACCGACGTGCGCTCGATGTCCAGCCCCTGCGTGCCGCCATACACCTCAACGAGCGCCGTATCCCCGTCGATCTCGAGCACTTCCGCCTCCATGTCCCTTCCGTCGGGCGTGTGCACGGTCACGACTTCCCCGATCCGGGCGCTAAACACGTTCTCGACGAACAGGAGCGGTCCGGCCACGGTCGAAATGGTGCGGTAGATATGTTCCGATAATCTCATATGCACCTCAGCAGCAAGATTTTCAATCGTAATTGATTATTCCTAATTCGTAATTGGTTTTATTAGACCGCCTCTTCCAGACTTGCTCCCTGCTTCAGCTTTCCCATCGCCCGGTCGTGATCGTTCACGATACCCTTGATAATGGCGAGCGTCCGGTCCGGCGGCGAGAACGCGTCGTCGCTATAGGCATTCTGCTGCAGAAACTCGGTTCGGATCCGTTCGGCTGTCCGCATCAGCATGCGGTCCGTGTCCTGCAGTCCCTCGGCACCCACGATCTCGGCCACCTCCCGGAGCGCCTCCTCCTGCTGCAGGAGCTGGCGGCATCGCAGGAGCATTTCGTCCCATTCGGCCGATACTTTTTCCCGATAATGGCCCGCGACCTCCTTCGCATACAGCGAATAACTCTGGAACCAGTTGATCGCCGGGTAGTGGCGCCGGTGGGCAAGCGAGGTATCGAGCATCAGGAACGCGCCGGTCGTGCGAAGGCAGGCCTGGGTCACGGGTTCGGTGAAGTCCCCGCCCGGGGGGGAGACGGACAGGATCATGCTGAGCGACCCGATCCTGCCGTTCATGGTCTCGACGACGCCGGCCCGTTCCAGGAACCCGGACAGGCGCGAAGCCAGGTACGTAGGATAGCCTTCTTCACCGGGCATCTCCTCAAGGGATGCGGAGATCTCGCGCAGCGCTTCGGCCCAGCGGGAAAGGCTGTCTGCCAGGAACAGCACGTGGTAACCCATGTCCCGGTAATACTCCGCCATGGTGACCGCCGTGTAAATCGAAGCCTCCCGGGCGGCCACCGGCATGTTCGAGGTGTTCACGACCAGGACGGTACGTTCCCGGAGAGGACGCTTGGACCAGGGGTCCTGCAGTTCCTCGAATTCGGCGATCATGTCCGCCATTTCGTTGCCGCGCTCGCCGCACCCCACGTAGACCACGATGTCCACATCGGCGAACTTGGCCACGGACTGCTCCAGGATCGTTTTGCCGGTCCCGAAGCCGCCCGGAAAGATGGCCGTTCCGCCGCGGGCGAGGGGGAAGAGAAAATCGATGCTGCGCTGGCCCGTGATCAGCGGCTCGGCCGGCGCGAACTTCCGGCGGTACGGGCGCGCCATACGAACCGGCCATTCATTGCACCCCGGGATCTCCCTTCCGTCCTCGTACTCGCCGAGCGGCTCGTCCAGGCTGATATCGCCATCCCGCATATGCGCAACCTTGACCCCCGAGTAATTGCCGCACATGATGTAATGCTTGAACGCACCCTCGTCCACGGTCCCGATCACCGTTCCCATGGTGGGCGCTTCCCCCGCTTTCAGCACGGGCGTAAATTTCCAGCGCTTCATATAGTCGAGCGCGTAGACCTCCTTCCCGCCGGTGATGAAGGGGCCCATGTCCTGCCTCAGCCGCTCGAGCGGCCGCTGGAGCCCGTCGAACATGCCTCCCAGCAGGCCGGGGCCGAGGCGGACCGTGAGCGGCATGCCCACGCCCTTGACGGGCTCTCCCACGGCCAGACCGCGGGTGTCCTCGTAGATCTGGATCACCGCCTTCTCCTTCTCCAGGCGGACGACCTCGCCGGTGAGCATGGCATTGCCCACGTACACCCGCTCGTAGAGTTTCAACCCCTTGAGGTCGACGGTGACCGTCGGTCCCGATATGGCCTGTATTCTGCCGCCCATACCCATATATGAACTCCTTCTGAACAAGCACTAAATTCCAAGCATCAAATCCCAAATAAGCACCAAGAACCAAGGCTCCAAACGTTTTGGACATTCGTTATCTGGTGTTTGAGTATTATTTGAAATTTGTAATTTGTTATTTGAAATTTTCTCCTATAGTTTCAATCTCACATGATACCCTATCGCCCGCCTGATCAGCCGCGCGGCATAATCCTCGGCTTCGGCAGGCGGCTTGTCGGGGGAAGGCAGGACCAGCAGGATACCCTGCCACCGATGTTCGAGTTCCCGCAGGCGTTCTTCCGACAGCCCCGTGCTGTCGCGGCCTGCGTTCACCAATCGTTCATCGATGATCACCAGCCCGTTCTCCATGTCCTCCATGATCTTTTTGAGCGCGTCCTCGGTGCCGATCGCCTCCGACACCACCTGGGTGATGCCCGTCAGGCTGAACCCGTACTCGACGTCCGGCGGAGTTATGAATGCGATCTTTCTCATAATGCAAATTCTAAATCCGAATATCGAAATACTAAATTAATTCGGATTAGACCTTGTTTAGGATTTCGTAATTCGTGCTTCGGATTTTTCATTTTACTGCACCAGCTCGGATGCGACCAGGTCCCGCTCGAGGTCCTTGCCGGCGATCAGGACGTTCAGGTTCATAACCTCGAGTGAACATTTCCAGAGATAATCAAGGATGGGGCCCGCACCGAAGGGTTCGCGGCCCTCTTTTTTCAGGTATGCTGTTATTCCCTTGTACAGAGCGATCTCGACCCTGGTCGGCTCCGGCGTTTCTATCTTTACCCCGGAGAAGTCCCGGACCAGGGTGCAGATCCCGAAGATCTCTTCCCTGGCGACGGTCTCCCGGAGCCGGCCCTCCGGCAGGGAGCCGCCGGGGAGCAGGGGCGGGGCCGAGCGCTGTGCCAGCCTGAGGCTCTTGTACAGCGTCAGAATGTTCCTTGCATCGATGAGCCGAGCAAAGAAGGACCTCATGATGGGATGGAGCCGGGCCCGGATGATGGCAGCCAGCACGCTTCCGGTCATCCGCTGTTCGACTGCACGAAGGCCGTCTGCCTCGAATGTCTCCGTCAGCCCGGTCTTTCCGCCCGAAAAGAACGGGAACCGGGCTTCGATCGTCTGAATGGCGGAGGCGGCGTCCGGACTCGTGGAAAGGATGTTCTTGATGCCGTCGGAAAGCAGGCTCACGCTCAGGAGATCGGCGGTCCGATCCGGGTTCTTTTCCTTCAGGTTCCGGAGACAGATGAACAGCGTCCTCAGCTCGGTGTACAGAAAGAAAGGCCTGAAGGCGTCCCGCAGTTTCCCGTTCATCTGCCCGTAGACCCAGCGGTATTCCCGGACCAGGTTTTTCCAGATAGTGTCCGCCGAACGGTCCTTTACAAATCCCTGATAGCGGGCCGAGGACAGGTAGTCCTGGACCGCGGTCTCGAAGACCAGCGACTTCCATTCAGGTATCAGGCGCGACCGCCTCCCTCGTATCCTGCTCAGAAGATATTCCGCCGGGTACCCCCGGTCCGGAAGAGTCTGCAGAAGTTCCTTCACGGTTCACCTCTCGGTAGGCGTCCCTGATCAAGTCCGGCTGCATGTCAACCCATGCCCGTTCCAGCCGTTTTTCAAGGGTATTGACGACCCGGACAGCTCCGCCCTGCGCGGCCACGTCCATACCTCCTGTGATACCGGCATCCGCCTCGATGCCTGCTCCCGGAAAATGCTTCCGTGCCAGATCGAGGTCTTCCGGGTTCACCCGCGCGGTCTGCCACGCCAGGGGCGGGAGTTCCCGCGCCAGGGCCGCGAACAGTTCAGGGGAGCCTCCGTTGCGGAGCAGAGACAAGGAGGAAACCGCGGCTTGATACAGGCGGTCGGAGAGCGCCTTCTCGGCTGCGAGCGCGATGATCCGCGACCGGCTGTTCGCGTCCGCAACGGCCCGCGATACGCTGTCTCCGGACATGGTCTCTCGTTTTCTGTCTGCCTCCGCGCGCAGCTGTTCAAGCCTCCGGGCCGCGTCGGCTTTGGCCGCGGCCGCTTGCGCTTCAGCGTCCTGCCAGAGCACGCGCTTCCGCTCATCGCACGCCTTCCTGAGCGATTCTATCAATTCCTTGCAGCTCATATCATTTCACCGTAAAGAGTATCATCGTTGCCACAACGAACCCGAGAATAACCATGGTCTCAGGGATGGCCACGAGGATGACGATCGTGCCCGTCAGTTCCGGTTTTTCCGCGAGCGAACCTGCACCGGCTGCGCCGATCTTGGACTGCGCCCAGGCCGTGGCAAAGGCGGGAAGTCCGATGGCCAGTGCCGCGCAAAACGCAATAAGTACCTTTTCCAGATTCATAGAAACCTCCTTTTTGTAGAAGCACCAGATATCAAGCACCAAATCTCAAATAAATTCCAATCACCAAATCGCAAACACTCGAATTTGGAATTTGGATATTATTTGAGATTTGTTATTTCGGGTTTAGGATTTTCCCGCTACTTTCTGAGCGGCTCGAACCGCCTTCCCCCATGTTCCATGAACTTGCTGAAAAACTCCACGTAATGGAGCCTCAGTGAATGGATGGTCGGCGAGAAGACACCGAGCACGATGTTCAGCAGGTGCAGCAGACCGGCCACGAGGATTCCGGTAATGATGTCTCCCGTCTCTCCGCCGAGACGGTTTGCGACGAAGGCGAGCAGGACCGAGGTGAGCCCGATGGCCATGATACGCACATAGGAAATGATATTGCCGATGCTCTTCAGCAGTTCGAGCGGAGCAAGCAGGCCGCCGGTGAAGAACAGGACGGGGGTGAGGAACAGGATCCCGATCACGATAGGACGGGTGATCAAGGCGGGAAATACCCCGAAGAACGTCGCCAGGACGGCGATCATGCTCAGGATGACGACGATGCTCAGAACCTTGTATACAGCCTCTTTCTTCTCTCCGTGCTTGAAGCCGGTGATCGCGCCCAGGAGCAGCCCGAGGAGGACATGGGCAACGCCGACGCTCAGGGAGAAAAAGATCATCGGGACGACGGCCTCCCGCCGTTCGATCAGCAGCGGTTTGAGATGGAAGAATCGTTCCGGGAGGTCACCGAAGAACTCGCCGAAAAGGACGCCGAAAAACGCCGAGTAAAGCGACGCGATGAGCAGGATCTTCGCGCCGTCGCGGACCATGCCTGTTTTCCGGAACTTTCGCATCAGAAAGATTGAAATGATTCCCAGAAGCACTCCGTACCCCGCGTCGCCGAGGATCATGCCGAAAAAGATCGGGAAGAAGATGCCGATGAACGGTGTCGGGTCATAGGAGGTGTAGGCGGGAAGCGGAAGGATGCTGGTAAAGAGCTCAAAGGGCTTGAAGTAGGGCGGGTTCTTCAGTATGATGGGCACGCGCTCAAGGTCCTCTTCCCGCATCTCCTTCTCTCCGACCACGACCTTGCTGCCGAAGGCGCCGGCGATCCCCTTTCTGAGGCGTTCCAGATCGGCCGTTGGCATCCAGCCGTTTATGAAGAAACACATTCGCGTCTCGAAGGTGGAGGCCGTCGTCGAGAGCAGTGACAAACGGTCATCGATCCATGCCTTGACGCCTTGGTAGATCGGTATCCAGCGCTGCGCCAGGCGGGAGAGCCCTGCATCGATGGATGCGATCTCCGCGGTTATCTCGACAATGCGCTTCTTCACATACACCACTTTTTCGGAGAACGTGAGGGAGCTGAAACTGGCCGGGAAAATAAGCTCCGGCACGTGCTCGTCGCTCAGGGACTTCTTGACCTTGTCGGAAAGGTCCTTTTCCACGGTAATGAGCCCCACGAGGGTCCCATCCTCGGCGGTCTCGGTCATGAGCTCGAACTTCCAGTCCGTAATACGGGAGATGGCCTCGCGCAGATGCTCCACCATCTCCGGTTCCCGTATGGTCAGGCCGATGAAGTCCAGGTCAGGCGTCTCCTTCGTGGTTTCCACGAGGGAAGCCAGCGCACCCAGGAAGATCCCGTACCGGTCCAGGTCTGCCCGCTCCTTCTCCAGGAGAGCTCGCCGTTCGAAGAGTTCCTTGGACAGGCTGATGTGGCGCTCGATTGTCTTTGCAATGGTATCGATGATGGACCGGGGCTCGAGATAGCTCTCGCGCACCGTCTGTTTGGGAAGGAAGCTGAACAGCTCGTCGATCTTATGTCTGAGGTTTTCCAGGAAGAGCCGTTCGAACATGCTCTTCTCGTCGGGCAGGAAGGAGCGGATGTCGTCCTCCCGTCCTTCCTCGATGAAGCCGACGGTTGCCGGTTCGATCTGGAAGATGCCGAGCTCGCGCAGCAGAGTCAGAGCCTCCTGCAACAGTTCCTTGGCGCCCACGATCTCGACCTTTGACATCCTGACGA
>MHEA01000027.1 GCA_001805085.1 Nitrospirae bacterium GWC2_57_9 | reverse complement strand
AACGGCATTTTGCTCGGGGGCGACGTGGAGAACAGCTGGAACGCGGGCGTTACGCTGACGCTGCCCTTGTTCCAGGGAGGGTTGACCAGGGGCCGCGTGGCCGAAGCAAAAGCGAACCTCCTGGCCGTTGAGGTGCAGCGCGACACGGTCAGGCAGACGGTCCTGCTCGAAGTAAACCAGTCCTATGCTGATCTGGAGAGCGCGAAAACGCGGATCAGCGTCATGGAAAGTTCGCTCCAGAAGGCGCGGGAAAGCCTCGATCTCGCCCAGGGAAGGTACCAGGCAGGGGTCGGTCCCTCGCTCGAGGTAACGGACGCGCAGGTTGCCGCTGTGCAGGCCGAGACGGACCACGTGCAGGCGCAGTACGACTATCAATTGAGCGTGGCGCGGCTGCTGAAGGCGATGGGGAAGGCGCAGTAGCATCTTCCAGCGCATGGCTCAAGTCCCCCCCTCACCCAACCCTCTCCCCGAGAGGAGAGGATGAAAGGGTAAGGGCAGAGAGTTTAGTTGTGTCAGAATTGATCACTTCACCGGAGGTCTTTCATGCCGTCGAAAGAGGTCATATTTTCCATAAAACTGCCGATCGAATATGTCTGGTCCTTCATGACAGACCGGAAAGAGGTCGGATGCCTGTTCCCGGGGTGCGTCAAGGTTAACATCATAAACGATCTGGATTCGGTCTGGACGGTCCGGTTCTCGCTGGGCCCGTTTTCGCGCACGCTCCAAATGAATACCCATACCACCGAGATGAAGGAGCAGGAAAAGCTGTCCTGGGTGGCCACGGGAGAGAATATGAAGGCCTCGGGCACGGTGCTGCTGCGGAAACTGAACGGAGAGGAAACGGAGATCACCTACCGGATCGAGGGGCATGTGACAGGCCGGTTCAGCATGCTCCAGGACATCGTGGTGGCCGAGAAACTCGGGGAAGTGGCCCGGGGCTTTGTCAAGAACATCAGGGAGCGGCTCGAATATAAGGCTGAGAAGGAAGGATAGGGATCGGATGGTCTGGGTGACAAAAAAAAGATCGATCTGGGCGGCTGTGCTCGTTGTCATCGTCCTTGCGGTGTTCCTGCTGACCGGCAGGAAGCCCGTGCCCGTCAAGGTCGTCCAGCTGAAGCCGGGCGAACTTCGGGTCGTGGTGAATGCGACAACCACGTCGACGGTCAAGTCCGAGACCGAGGTGATCTTGTCGGCTCAGCGGACAGGCAGGGTGACGGCCCTTCCGGTCAGGGAAGGGGACGGGGTGAAGGCAGGCGCGCTCGTGGCACGTCTCGATCTGACCGAGGAGTCGGTCCAGAGCGAAAGCGTGCTGGCCCAGAGCAGGGCCACCTACGAGGAGGCGGAAAAGAACCTGAAACGGATCGAGGGCCTCTTCGACAAGGGCATGCTGGCCCAGCAGGATCTCGATGCTGCGCGCAGGACCTACGAAGTGGCCCGGTCCCAATACCAGGCGGCAACAAGCGACGCGGGCGTCAAACAGGCCTACTCGGTGATCAGGGCGCCGTTCAGCGGAGTGGTAGCGAAGAAATATACCGAGGTGGGGGAAATGCTCCTGCCCGGCAAACAGATCGTGACCATCGTGAATCCCGACCGGATCTATGTCCTGGCAACGATTGATGAAGTGGACGTGGGAAGGCTGAAACTGGACCAGCCCGTATCGATCACGGTGGATGCCTTCCCCGGCGAGCAGTTCACGGGAAAGATCGGCAGGATCTCGCCTATCGTGAGCGGCGGCAAGCTCGAAACGCGCACCGCCGACGTCTGGGTCTATTTCAAAAAACGTGATGCACGGCTTAAACCCGGCATGTCCGCGGATGTGGAGATACTGATCACGACGCGGGCGGAGGTTCTTTCCGTGCCTTCCCAGTGCGTGATCGAGCGGGAGGGCAGGAAACAGGTCTTTGTGGCCGAGGCAAAATCCTTCAAACCCGGTGGAACTGCCGTTGCCAGGCTCAGGCCGGTCGAGCTGGGAGAGACCAACTGGACCTTCACGGAGATCAGGAGCGGCCTTGCCGAAGGGGAATATGTGATAACCACGCCGGAGACGGAAGGCCTGAAGGACGGCGGGAAGGTGAAGATGGAGCTCCAAAAATAAATCCCAAATTACGAATCTCCAAATTCCAAATAATTTTCAAATTCGAAGTTTCAATCGCTGATTCCGAGTCAGCGTGCCCGTACAAACCTGTCTGCAAGTAATGTTTGAATTTTGATGCTTGGTTATTGGTGCTTATTTGAGTTTTGATGCTTGTTATTTGGAGCTTGTATCTTGATCGAACTTACCAATATAACCAAATCCTACCGCATGGGCCACGTGGAGCTGCAGGTACTGGCCGGCGTTTCTCTGTCGGTTCAAAAAGGCGAGCTCATCGCCATCATGGGCCCTTCCGGTTCGGGCAAGTCGACGCTCATGAACATCATCGGATGCCTGGACCGGCCCACGAGCGGCGTATACCGCCTCGACGGCCGGGAGATCAGCACGTTGAACGATGACGAACTGGCCTTGATAAGGAACAGCAAGCTCGGCTTCGTGTTCCAGACCTTCAACCTTCTCCCGCGTTTTTCCGCGCTCAAGAACGTCGAGGTTCCCCTGATCTACAGCGGTATTCCCGCCCGGACGCGCAGGGAGCGTGCAATACCGCTGCTGCAGCAGGTGGGCCTGGCGGATCGGATGGACCACAAGCCTACCGAACTTTCCGGCGGCCAGCAGCAGCGGGTGGCAATTGCGCGCGCGCTGGTCAATAACCCGCCGGTCCTGCTCGCCGATGAACCCACGGGCAACCTCGACAGCCGGTCAGGCGCCGAGATCCTGAACATGCTGATCGCGCTCAATGACAAAGGCGTGACCGTGATCATCGTCACGCATGACCAGAACGTGGCTGCACGATGCAGGCGCATTATTACTTTAAAGGATGGTTTTATTGTAGGAGATAGTCTCGTTCATTAGGAAAGCAAAATACATCAAAAGCATATTTTCGCGCAAAGACGCAAAGTCGCAAAGGAAAGAATAAAGACATTTTGAGACCTGAAGCCTCAGGCCCGCTGGAAGTTGCTCACTTGAATTCTGGAGTGAGCGCATTCCCCGCAGCTTGCTGCGGGTTTAGCGAGCGAATACGATTATAATTACACCTTGAGAATCGAGATTCCCTGCAGATGCCTATACGAACCTTCATTTGCTGCAGGGAGCTTCAATCCCGTCATTATATTTTATCGGTTGACGCATCCTGGACTTTGCTTTTCTTGGCGTCTTTGCGGCTTTGCGCGAGACAGATTTTAAAGATTGCTATGAACTTCTTCGAAACATTCCGGGTCGCCTTCGAGGCGATCCTTTCCAACAAGGTCCGTTCGAGCCTTACCATGCTCGGCGTGATCATCGGCGTCATGGCCGTGATCCTGCTCGTTTCCATCGGTGAGGGCGCGCGGGTCTATATCACCAAGGAAATGACCGGGATGGGCACGAACCTGCTCGTAATCACTCCGGGCAAGACGAGCACCAGCGGCGGCTTTCATCCTCCCTCGGCGGGGACCGTGCGTAAACTGACCTATGACGATGCACTCGCGCTCAGGCGTCGCGCCTGGCTGCTTACCGATGCCGTTCCCATCGTGTTCGGCACGGGCAAGGTCAAGTACCGGAACAGAAGCAGAGACACGTCCATCATCGGCACGACCAAGGAGTTCGAACGGGTGCGGAACCTTTTTGTCGATACCGGGTCCTTTGTGTCCCAGGAGGACGTTGACAGCAAGTCGAAGGTCGTTGTCCTGGGCAGGACGGTAAAGGACGAACTTTTCGGAGACGAGAATCCCCTCGGCAAGATCGTGATGCTCTCCGATGCGCGGTACCGGGTGATCGGTGTTATGATGAAGAAGGGGACCAGCCTGGGATGGGACATAGACGACGTCGTGTTCATACCGGTTACGAGCGGCCAGGAGCTGTTCGACACGGACGGCTTGTTCGAGATCCTGGCGTCCACGCCGCGCGCGGAAGACGTGGACCGCGCTGTTGCCCAGATCAAGGAAGTGCTGATCCGACGCCATGCGCACAAGGAGGATTTCACCATCCAGACGCAGGGCGCCATGCTCGAGACTATGAACACTATCCTGGGAGTACTCACGGCTGTTCTGGGCGGCATTGCGGGCATATCGCTCCTGGTCGGCGGCATCGGCATCATGAACATCATGCTCGTATCGGTGCGGGAACGGACCAGGGAGATCGGCATCCGGAAGGCTCTGGGCGCCCGGAACCGCGACATCATGGCCCAGTTCATGATCGAGGCGATGACCCTGTCCGGGGCAGGGGGCCTGATCGGCATCGTCATCGGCGTCGGCCTGGCGCTGATCATTCCCGTGTTCGTGGACGTGCTGCCCACGAGCGTATCGCTCTGGTCCATCCTGATGGCCTTCTTCTTCTCGGCAGCGGTGGGCGTTTTCTTCGGCGTGTATCCCGCACGCAAAGCCGCTCTCCAGGACCCCATCCAGGCGCTCAGATACGAGTAGATCCAGCTGCTCAGTTTGTTAAACCCATGCAGCTGCTTCGTAAATACGTTAAGGAGATAAAGAATGGCAAGAATCAGAAGTTTTGCAGATGTGCTCAGGGAACTTCATGAAGCAAAAAAGAGCGGGCAGCTTTTTGTGCTGGTCCTGGAATCAAGCGAGGACCTCATCAGGATATATCTGAAGAACGGCGAGATCTACTATGTCAGTTACGGGTCCGCAACCGGACAGGACGCGCTGGATATCGTCGAGTATTACACGTTCGACAACGCAACCTTCGTTGAAGGATCGACCCCACCCGCGGGCGTCGTTGCTTCGAATTTCCAGACAGAGAAGTTCATTTCCCTGATGGCGAAAGCCGATAAGAAGGTGCGAGTGCCGTAGAGAGAGCATCGTCGATCGATGAAGGCCATTCATGAAAATAGTAAAAATAATACAAGCTTTTCTTTCGATCATAGGCGGCTTAACTGTTATTGCTGCGGTATTTTTTGCTTTGATGGATTTTACTTTCCCCTGGTTTTCTCCGGAAAAGGAAATTTTCAGACTGCCGTCACCGGACACTGATTACGACGCTGTAGTCACCGCTGAAGTACCGGGTGGCTTTGGTTCTTCTCATCTAAAATTATATATCGTCGCACACGGTATTCCTTTCGAAAAGAAACGAAGTGACTTCAAATTTTATAACTTTCACTCCCATCGCATCGTTGTTGATGGACTCGAATGGCTTTCTCCCAGGACTTTGCGGATCATTCGACCGCAAAAAGATTCTATTTATAGTTTTAATCCCAGCTGGAAAAACGAAGTAAAAATTCTTCTCGAAACAAAAGACTGTGACGAGATTCGGCAGAGGCCAGGCCGGAAGGCAAAAGAAGAGTAAGGAACGGCAAGGGGACGGACATTTATTGGCGATCAGTCATTAGAGTTACAGCAGTATTTCTCAAAAGGTCGGAAATGAAATCGGCAACAGGTCTCGGCTCATGGGTCCTCTTCCAGAACATCTTCAACAGCTGTGAAAAGCTGTTCCCTGGCGTCAGGTGTGATGAGCCCGGAATAGAGATGCCTCACCAGGCCCATGCCGTCTATCACGATGATGTTCGGAACATTTTCCGCCAGGCCGTAGGATGCGAAGACCGTCCCGTCCCAGTCGAGCAGAATGCTGACGGGATCCTTTTTGAAGTCTTTTTTGATAAAGCGTGACAGGAAAAACGGCGCACTCCGCAGATCGGCCACGCCCGCCGTCTGAACGCGGTCCGCATATTTCTCCAGTATCGCGGTTCTCCACGCTGCGTTCTGTTTTGACGCCCTCTTGTCGCATGCCATCAGGATCAGCGGCCGGCCGGAAAAGGTTTGCAGGGTGTAAGGACGGTCATGTTGATCTCGTAAAGAAAAGCCGGGTGCTTTCCTGTTGATAAGCGTTTGATCTGCTGCAGCCGTCATTGTCCATAGCATGACCGCTGTCAGTAGAATTGCTCTTCTCATCGCCGTCTCTCCCTTCCACTCCGCACCCATGACAGGATACCGCGGCTATGCCTTCATTGCTGCTCCGCCGATCCTTGCGGCCAGCCGTCGGGTGATGAAGCGGTTGCCGAAAACCATCAGCTTGTTCGAGATACCCGGAATGCCGCTTGAACGACCTGAAAGCATGAGTTTGATGCCGTAGTCCACGACCTTTTGGCTTTCCATCATCGTGAGTCTCGTGAACCAGGTCCCCTTGCTTTCTGCCGCGTCCCAGAAGGCCGTCCTGGTCGGGCCGGGACACAATGCGCTGACCCGCACGCTGGTTTTTGCCAATTCCCGGTTCAACGCCTCCGATAAATTCAATACATAGGATTTGGTGGCGGAGTAGGTCGCAAAGTACGGCATGGGCTGAAAACCCGCTGTTGAAGCGACGTTCAAAACGCTTCCGGACCCTGTCTCGACCATGTCTTTCAAAAACAATTTCATAAGATGGTGAAGCGCGCCGATGTTCAAAGCGATCATGGCTTCGTCTTTTTCCAAAGGCGTATCCATGAACGGCCCCACCTGTCCCAGGCCGGCATTGTTGATCAGGAAGTCGACCGGCAATCCTTTCTCTTTTACGGTTCGATACAGCAGGGAAGGGGCTTCCGGCAGGGCCAGGTCCAGGGGGACTATATCTATGACCACGCCTGTGCCTTGAGAAAGACGCTTCTGCAGTTCGAGCAGCTTCGCTTCCGACCGTGCAGCCAGCACCAGGTTGCATTTGCTCCGGGCGAGCGTTTCCGCGAAGCCCATGCCGAGACCGCTCGACGCGCCGGTGACAACAGCCCGTTTTCCTTCGAGTGCATTCATGTTTGTGACCTCGCTGTTTCCGCCCGGTTATTGTGTCAGGAGCACCGGCGTAAGATAAAGGGCCACCCCCGCCGCCATGATGAAAAAAAGCAGCCCGGTAAATGCCTGGTTCGATAGTCTGTTGACCGGCCACGGCAGCCTCACGTCGCTCACTCGAATATCGAATTTCTTGATTTTACTGAAACTCATGAACTGGATCTGCATGGCAAATCTGATAGTCCAGTAGATCGAGACAAAGAGCAACATTGTCCTTCCAAGCCGTGTCTCGATCAAGTCGGAGGTATGGATAAAGGAAATATAGGCAAGCATTAAATACAGAACAACGAGGAGTCTGCTGATAATGTACGGTAAAGCACGATGCAGGTCATCGAGCGAACTCAGTCTTTTTTCCCAGTCAAGAATCAGGGGCCAAAAGGAGTCAAATATCGCCCAACACACATGGTACACCCCGCCCGCATAAATAAGAACCTTGCTGTCCATCACTTTTCTCCTTTTCGCAGTATCTCATCCTATCCTTGCGATCATCATAGGAGTCCGGGGACGAAAGCGCATTAACCTGGGTTTATTTTTTTACTTTATTCCGGATACGGGAGAGGGCAACGTCGGTGATCCCGAGATAGGATGCGATGTGGTATTGAGGTATTCTCCGGGCGAGCCCGGGATAGTCATGCAGGAATCGGTGATAGCGGGTTTCAGCCGGGTCGAGGAGAAATTCTTTTTCGCGGAGTTCTTTCGTAAGCGCCAGTTTTTCCGCGTGCAGTCTCCCGATCCGCTCCCAGGCCGCATGACGGGAGTAGGCTTCCTCCATTACCATTACCGGCAGCACGAGCGTTTCCGTGTTTTCCATGGCCTGCACAGAGTAAGGGCATGGCTCGTTCGGGATCTTGTAGCAGAAGGAGCCGACAAAATTATTTTCCATGGCAAAATATTTGTTGAACTCTTTTCCTTCCGGTGTCAGATAAAAGAACCTTGCCAATCCCTTCACAATGAAAAAAAAGGCTGTTACCGGATCGCCTGCCCGGATCAGAAATTCTTCTGCCTCGAACTTTCGAGCGCGCAACTGCCTTGAGAAATAGGACCACTCAGTTTCCGGGATAGGGCACAGCTTTTCCAGGGCCGTTCTTAAATTATTTAATCCGGTCTCGGTTTTCATTTGATGCACGGGTCAAAAAAATCTTTTTTTTGCCGCTACCCTCTTTGATCGTTTTTTTATGCTTTGTCGTCGTCTTTAGGACCTGGCCAGAAATGAGGGTTCCAGGCTACCTCCCACAAATGCCCATCGGGATCAGCGAAGTAGCCGGAATAGCCGCCCCAGAACACATCCTGTGCGGGTTTGATAAGCTTCCCGCCGGACTTGGCTGCCTGATCAAGGACCTCCCTGACTTCCTCTTTGCTTGAAACCACATGCGCCAGGGTAATTCCATGAAATCCAGAGCCGCTTGCCTTTACCGTGGCATCCTCAGCGAGTGCGTTCCATGGATATAATGACATCCACGACCCGTTTAACGTGAAGAAAGCGGCACCACCTTCAAAGGGCATGCGGGGAAGGCCAAGCCCATTTTCATAAAACTGGATGGCTTTCTCCATGTCCTTAACGCCCAGTGTGATCATATTGATTCTCGGTCTCATCTATCATCTCCTCTTTGCCTAACGTTGGAATCAACGGGGAGTTTTATCCCTCAGCCGGATTTGTATTATCCAGGCGCTTTTCCATCACGATCAGGTTGCAATTATCGTTTAACCGTTCCTGTCTCATTTCCCTGTATCCCAGCTTGTGGTAAATATGCAGGTTCCGGGCACTCTTGTGTCCGGTGGACAATTCATATCGATCTACGACAGCTGAATATCTTTTTTCAATTTCATGCATTATGGTTGTTCCGATACCCCTGTTTTGCAGATCCGGATGGACTATGAGTTTCTCTATATGGAGAGTACGGTCCTTAACAAAGCATCGAACGCTTGCGATGATCGTCCCATCCAATTCCACCTTGTAAATGGCTTTAAACTGGAATTCCTTTTTAACGTCATCAAGTGTCTGTGTGAGCGATGGCAGGGTGAAGTCGTTGTAGATCGCTGCCTGGCCATGAAACGCCTTCTTTTGCAGTTGCAAAATCCTGTCCAGATCCTGTTCTGATGCAGTTTCTATATTCATCAATTCACCTGATCCATCGTCATGGTTTCACAGGAACAAGTATCTTGGAGTATTTTCCCTGTATTGTTCATATTGCTTCCCGAAACGCCTGACACAGGCTTTTTCTTCCGCGAGTATCATCATATGATGCAATACGATCATGATGATCAGCAGAATCGCTAAGAGGATATTCAGCGTCAAGAAAGTTATGCCTGCATAAGCCAAAAGCGCGAAGACGTACATGGGATTTCTCGATATTCTATAGATGCCGTGCATTGCCGGGGCGTCAGGGGGGGCCTTGATGTATCCTGCTACTGCGGCGATGAATCCCGGCAAACCGATG
>MHEA01000026.1:4402-8250 GCA_001805085.1 Nitrospirae bacterium GWC2_57_9 | reverse complement strand
GAAGTTGAGGATGACATCGACATCTCGATCGACGATAAGGAGCTGCGCATCGACACCTACCGGGCATCAAGTGCTGGCGGGCAGCATGTGAACAAGACGGATTCCGCGGTCCGGATCACCCATCTTCCTACCAACATCGTTGTGCAGTGCCAGAACGAGCGGTCCCAGCTCAAGAACAAGAACGTGGCCATGAAGGTCCTGAAATCGCGATTGTATGAATTGCGAAAGAAGGAGCAGGAAGAAAAGCTCGGGAAACTGGTGAGCGAGAAAAAGGACATCGCCTGGGGCAGCCAGATCAGGTCTTACGTGTTCCAGCCATATCAGCTCGTCAAGGACCACCGGACGTCGGTGGAGACCGGAAATGTGAACGCGGTGATGGACGGCGACCTTGATCAGTTCATCGAGGCCTGTTTGATAGCAAGCAGCGGCAAATCACAGGACGCAGGGAATCGAAAACCGTAGTTCTCTCGCTTTCCGGTCTTTTATATTCCGCATTTAGCGTCATATTCCCATCATCTGGGGTGAACGCGCTTCCACGTACTTCTTTACTCCTTGAAAGAGCGCCTCGGCAATGCTTTGCCGGTACGATTCCTTCCGAAGCAGTTTTTCCTCGTCAGGATTACTGATGAACCCCACCTCCGCCAGGATGCTCGGCATTTCGGTGTTGATAAGCACATAAAAAAAGGCCCGCTTTACCTTAGCCTTCAGATCATCGGCATGCCTGTTCACCGGTTTCAGGCTGCTTATCAGCGATCCCTGGACGGCATCGGCCAGATAGAGGGATTCCTCGATCTTGTCGTCCCTGGTCAGGTCGGCGAAAATCCTGTCCAGTTCCGATTTCAACTCACTCAGCTTCTTGGTGGACATGGCATTCTCTCGCGCCGCCGTCGCCATTGCTTCCCGGTCGGATGCGGTCAGACTTTGAACATAGGTCTCGATCCCTCTTGTTTTCCGTTTGGGACTGGCATTGATGTGGATAGAAACGAACAGGTCAGCACCCTTCATCCGCGCGATAGCCGGCCTTTCTTCGAGCGGGATGAACACGTCCCTGTCGCGGGTCATCACGATATTGCAGCCGAGCCGGTCCTTGACCAGGACAGCAAGCCGCCTGGCAATATCAAGGGTAATGTTCTTTTCCCGAAGACCGTTCTTGCCTATCGCGCCGGGATCACGCCCTCCGTGGCCTGCATCAATAGCGATAGTTTTGATCTTGAGGCCAAGTTGCCGGGAAAGGGAAAGATTTTGACTATCATTCTTCCCGTCTGCCATTTTAACAGGAGGAATGACCAGGGAGTCAACTGTTCTCGATTCTGCCGGTTGCTCACCGCCGGCTCCTGCTCCCGGCTTCGCCCCGGCCGCTACTACTGCATTGCCATCCGTTTCTCCGGTCACATCGATGACAAGACGCTCCGGATCGTGGAGCGGAAAGGCGATGTAACTTTTGATACTCGCAAGATCGAGCACAACCCGGACAGTATCAGGAGAATACTGGCTGGCACGCACCTGTTTCAGGATGCCGTCATTCACCGCAAGCGGTTCTTTACTGATCGAATTTCCCGCCTGCGCATTCAACAGATCGAACACGAGCCGGTCCTTGAGCTCTATCGCCTGGAATTTTACGGGTTTGTCCTGATCTATAACGATACGCGTATAGGCGCCTCCCGACCAGTACCGTATGCTTTTCACTACCCCCGGCCGCGCGGGCTTTCCCGTAGTAAACACGGGCAGAGGCGGCCTTCTGAGCTCATGCTCGGGTTTGCCGGGAGCTGCAGCACCAAGTCGCAATTTTGCCTTACTGGTCCAGAGACTGTCAGGATAGGTAGCGGAAAGAGTTTCGAACGCCTTTGATGCCGCAGCCTGGTTCTTTTTGAATTCCACGGAAAGATCGACGATCCGGTAGAGCGCCTCGGGAGCGCCGGCATGGCTGGGATGGGTGGCCTGGCATTTCCCGTAAACCTTCATCGATTCCGTCAGATCCCGGGAATACCTCGTGACCTGATAGAGTTCGAAGTAGACAGCTGCACGGTCGAAGCAGGCGTCGGCTGCACTGGGGCTCTTCGGATACTTCTTCTCAACGAGTTCGAAGGTCCGGATACAATCCATCCAGTAGGAGCGATATTTCTTTTTTTTATTGGATTTTCTAAGATCTGCCAGACGTTGCGAGGCGACAACATACTTACGCCCGGCCTCTGAGTTGTAAGACGGGTATGCAGTACTGGTAAAGACCAGCAGAATGAGGCAAGCCATGAAGGCCGCGATGCTTGAACGGCCGCATATCATCATAATTTCTTATGTTTTTTAACCGAATTAACAGGAGAAGTCAACAAAAAAAGGCCCCGGATTCGGGGCCTTTGGTTCTAGCATCTTGTTCGAGCGGCTCCCCGCAAGGGGCAAATCCGCTGCTTAAGAAGCTGTTTTTGCTGTTTCTACGAGCTTTGTAAAGCTGGCTGGATCGGTTACTGCAAGGTCCGCAAGAATCTTGCGGTCGATGGCCACACCGGTCTTGGCAAGGCCCGCCATGAACCTGCTGTAGGTAACCCCGTTCAGCCTGGCCGCAGCATTGATGCGGGCGATCCAGAGCCTGCGGAAATCCCTTTTCCGGGCCTTACGGTCGCGATAAGCGTATTTAAGCGCACGATCAACGGCTTCAGTAGCGGAGCGGAACAGCTTCGATTTCGCGCCCCAGTACCCTTCTGCCAGGTTGAGCACCCTTTTTCTTCTGGCCCTCGTCTTAGGACCGCCTTTTGCTCTAGGCATTTCTCAAATCCTCCTTGGATTAAACCTGATGCATGATCCATGATTAAAACTCGGCTTCTAATCAGCATCCGGCATCATGAACCTGTATCTCTCTTACGTGTCATTCCCCATCCTGCATCCTGGGACCTTCTCTATTTGCTTCCGTAGGGAAGCATCTGCTTGACGTTCTCCATATTGTCCTTGGTGACGACAATATTCCCCGTCAAACGCCGCTTGCGGCTGGAATTCTTACCCGTCAGGAGGTGGCCCTTCCAACCCTTGCGCCTCACCACCTTGCCCGTACCGGTCACCTTCAGACGTTTAGCCGCGCTGCGCCTGGTTTTCAATTTGATTTTTGCCTTGGCTTTCTTTGCCATAATTCATTCCCCTTCCAAAAACTGAAATAATTGATTGGATCTTAACGACTGCAGGGAAAAGCAGCCGCAGGATCCGCTTAAAAAAGATGTTCCAGGACTCAGGGTTTAGTAGCCTTCGGCCCAAGCAGCAGCATCATGTTCTTGCCTTCCATGCGGGGCGGCTGCTCGATAATGGCCTCGTTCTGGACTTCGGCAACAATGCGGTCGAGAACGGCTCTTCCCATGGAAGTATGGGCCATTTCCCTGCCTCGGAACATAACGCTCACTTTGACCTTGTTGCCGTCCTCGAGGAACCGCTTGATGTTGTTCACCTTGAAGGCGACATCGTGGTCATCGGTCCTCGGTCGAAGTTTGATTTCCTTGACCACGATTACGGTCTGGTTCTTTTTGGACTCATGGGTCTTTTTGGCAAGTTCGTACTTGTACTTGCCAAAATCCATGATCCGGCAGACCGGCGGCTTCGCTGTAGGAGCGACCTCAACCAGGTCAAGCCCCAGTTCCTCCGCTTTTCTGATCGCTTCTCTCGTGTCGAGGACGCCGAGCTGTTCCCCTTCCGAGGAGATGACCCGGACTTCCTTGACCTTTATCATGTGATTGACTCTCGTCGTAATTTTACTGATAAACAACCACCCCCTTACAATTCGATTGAAATACTTTTATCATTCATCTTCTTTTTTATTTTATCCATGAATTCCGTAAGCGGCATGACCCCGAGGTCCTTGCCTCCACGCTCGC
>MHEA01000026.1:1103-4396 GCA_001805085.1 Nitrospirae bacterium GWC2_57_9 | reverse complement strand
CAACCGCATCCTGCTGCACTTCTTTGTCCCCGACCACAAGGATATAGGGCACCTTTTCCAGAGCAGCCTCGCGAATCTTGAAACCGATCTTCTCGGATCGCGTATCCAGTTCCGCCCGGATGCCTGCTGCCCGCAACTGATCGCGTACGCCCTTCGCGAAATCAAGCTGTTTATCGGTGATCGACAGCACTTTCGCCTGGACCGGTGCCAACCATACCGGGAAGGCGCCGGCATAATGCTCGATCAGCATACCGAAGAATCGTTCGATCGAACCAAGGAGCGCGCGGTGTATCATGTAGGGCCGGTGCTGCTGGTTGTCCACGCCTATAAAGGTCATGTCGAACCGTTCGGACATGTTGAAATCGAACTGGACCGTGGAACACTGCCACAACCGTCCGAGTGCGTCCTTGATCTTGATATCGATCTTGGGCCCGTAGAATGCGCCGCCGCCTTCGTCTATTTCGTACTCGAGCCCGACTTTTTCGGCGGCAACCTTAAGCGCTTGCGTGGCCTGCTCCCAGCGGGAATTCTCTCCCACCGACTTTTCCGGGCGCGTTGCGACATAGGCCTTGAAATCATCAAACCCGAAGGTCCTGAGCATTTTGACGACGAAACCGAGCACCCGGATGACTTCCTGCTCCATCTCCTCCGGAGCGACATATATGTGCGCGTCATCCTGGGTGAATCCCCTGACTCGAAGAAGGCCGTGGAGCACACCCGACCGCTCAAAGCGATAAACAGTCCCGAGTTCCGCGTACCGCATAGGCAGTTCCCGGTAGGACCGCAATTTGCTCTTGTAGATCATGATATGGAACGGGCAGTTCATCGGCTTTACATAATACTCCTGCCCTTCCACATCCATGGAAGAATACATGTTCTCCTTGTAGAACCCGAGGTGTCCCGAGGTTTCCCACAGCGTGCCGCGGCCTACATGAGGAGAAAAAACGAAATCATAGCCGTTCTTCTGATGCTCGTCGCGCCAGAAATCCTCGATGGTCTTCCGGATAAGAGCGCCGCGCGGATGCCACAGCACCAGACCGCCGCCCGATTCCTCGGAGATCGAGAACAGGTCCAGGTCCTTGCCGATCTTGCGGTGGTCCCGCCGCTTGATCTCCTCGAGCCTGGTAAGATAGGCATCGAGTTCGTCCTTTGCCGGGAAGGAGATTCCGTAGATGCGCTGAAGCATCTTGTTCTTCTCGCTCCCGCGCCAGTAAGCGCCGGCAATGGACAGCAGTTTCACGGCCTTGATCCGCGATGTATTCGGAACATGGGGCCCGCGACAGAGGTCGGCAAATCCGCCCTGCTCGTACAGAGAGATGGCCTCGTCAGGAAGCTCGTTGATGAGCTCAACCTTGTAAGATTCTCCACGTTTTTCAAAGAACGACAAGGCATCAGCCTTGGATATGTTTTTTCGACTGACCGGCGTTGCCGCCTTAGAAAGCTCCGCCATCTTTTTCTCGATCTTCACGAGATCCTCGGGCGTCAACGGACGCTCCAGATCGAAGTCGTAGTAGAACCCTTCCTCGATCGCGGGACCGATGGCAAGCTTCGACTGCGGAAAGAGCTCCTTTACGGCATGCGCCATCAGGTGCGAAGTACTGTGCCAGTACACTTCGCGTCCTTCGGGCGCCTTGAACGTAACGATCTCGATCGAGGCGTCGTGATCAACAGGGATGGTGAGATCCTGGGGTTGACCGTCTAATTTGATGGCAAGCGCGTCTTTAGAGAGGCGTAAGCCGATTTTCTCGGCAACTTCCTGACCGGTGATGCCAGAGGCATACTTTTTGACCTGACCGTCAGGCAGCCTGAGTTCTATTTCACTCATAAGTGGTTGTATTCGTTCAGAGAACAATGGTAGGCCCGAGCGGGATCGAACCGCTGACCTCTTCCGTGTCAGGGAAGCGCTCATCCCAGCTGAGCTACGGGCCTATGGCATATTTCCAAACGAGTGCGAATTGTATGAAATTTCAGAGGGTTTGTCAAGAATAAAAAAAGAGTTTCTCTCTCTTTTGGGTCAATGGAGCATAGTGTCACAGCAAATCAACAGAATTGTTCCGGACATGGTTTTTTCTCGGTATTAGTTTAATATTAGTTCAATGTGAAAAAGAAAACAGCGCCTTCACCAGTTTTGCCTTCAGACCAGATTTTACCGCCGTGCCGCCGGATCACCCGCTCAACGGTCGCAAGACCGATCCCCGTGCCTTCGAACTCCTGCTCCGAATGAAGGCGCTGGAACGGCAAAAACAGCCTTTCGGCAAAATTCTGATCAAAGCCGGCCCCATTGTCCTTCACATAGTAAACGGTTTTTCCTTCCTGTTCGAACGCTCCGAATTCGATACGGCTATTTTCATTTTTTGACGTGAACTTCCATGCATTGCCGAGCAGATTTGAAAGCGCAGCCTTAATCAGTTGTGCATCGGCAGAGGCAATGACGCCTTCCTTGATATCGACGGCAACACTGCGGTCCGGATGCGCCTCGCGCAGTTCCGCCACGAGCGTTCCGGCGATTCTGCTCAGGTCAACGTCCTGCCGATTCACATCCTGCCGGGAAATCCTCGAAAGGTACAGGAGTTCATCGATGATCTGATTCATTTTTTCAGCGCCGCTTGTTACCCAGGTAAGCTGCTTTTTCCCCTTGTCGTCCAGTTTGTCAGAATACCCTTTAAACAGGAGTTCGGAAAAACCCATTATCGCCCGGAGCGGCGCGCGCAGGTCGTGTGACACGGAGTAGCTGAAGGCTTCCAGTTCCTTGTTGGCCGCCGCGAGCTCCTGTGTCCGGCGTTGAACTTCGGCATGAGCTGTTCGAAGATCATCCACGGCCCTTATGCGCTCAAAGATTTCCCATGAAAGTTGGCCCAGAGACTCGGCGATTTCTACGTCGGTCGCATTATAGTCGGTGGGCTTGTTCCCGACGCCGATGATCGCCGTGATCCGGCCACCGCGCAGAATGGGCAAGACCATTTCCCGTCTGACCGCGGCATGCCCCAGCGGCAATCCCTTGCGGTTCGCCAGCGAGGCATAGTCGTTATGGATGACCGGACCCCGCTCGCGAACGCAATCCACCCACACGCCCGCCTGGGAGATATTGTAATGGCTGCCCTTGCCTCCCGCGGTGCACAGGTGCAGCAGCGTATTCGTAGACCAGGCCTGAAGAGAGAGTGTTTCCTGGTCAACATCCAGAAAATGGTAGAAACCGATCGCGCTGCCCGTCTGCTTTTCGATCTCGTCGAGCATCTTCTGAAGAATTTCATCCCGGGACAGGTCGGGCGAAGTGGTCATTGACAGCATCCGGA
>MHEA01000026.1:563-1083 GCA_001805085.1 Nitrospirae bacterium GWC2_57_9 | reverse complement strand
TCAGCCCGCTTACGCTCGGTGATGTTGTCGAACACGGCGACAAAATATCCTTTTTCCGTACTGTAAACTGATACGAACAGCCATGCCGCCAGGGGCTCCAGATAGAGCTCGAAGCTCTCCGGTTTGCCGGTCAGCGCAACCCTGCCGTAAATCTCGAACAGAGCGGGATAAGACTCCCTTATGCCGGGCAGCACTTCGGTGACCTTTTTCCCGACAACGTTCGAGAGCCCCGTCAATTTTTCGAATGCGCTGTTCACCTCAAGATAGATGAAGTCCCGCGGCGCGTTATCCTCGAAAAGCATTTTGCAATACGCAAAACCGTTGCGCATGTTCTCGAATAACGAACGATACCGCTTTTCGCTTTCCCGGAGCGCCTCCTCTGCCCGCCTGCGCATGGTGACGTCTTCAATTGCAAGGAGAATCAAATGAGCACCAGGATCTTTCGAAATCAGGGTGCGCGCATTGATAAACAGAATCCTGGGGTCGACGCCTGCGGCCTCGTAGGCGATCTCGAAATCAT
>MHEA01000026.1:239-454 GCA_001805085.1 Nitrospirae bacterium GWC2_57_9 | reverse complement strand
TGTTACTTCGAAGTCCTTATAGTACGCCTGATTTGCAGTTACCACCCGAAGGTCTCCGCTCAAAATGATGAGAGGTTCCCGCACGGTCTCGACGATCGCCTCGGCATAGTCGCGGGCCTCCTGGATGCGCAGCATACCCTGTTTCAGGTCATTGACGTCTTCGAGGGTTACCAGTGCGCCGTCGATCCTGTTGTCAACGGTCTTGTACGGCCGTA
>MHEA01000026.1:0-232 GCA_001805085.1 Nitrospirae bacterium GWC2_57_9 | reverse complement strand
GGAGTACCAGCGGCCCTGCGTGTCCTGGATCTCCTGTTCCTTGATCGTCAGGGATTCGACCACCTCGAGGATCAACTGATCGAGGTCCGGGACGTTGATATTGGGTCTGATGTCGGAAATAGGCCGCCCGATATCGGTGGCAATAAGGTTCAGCGCCTTTCCCGCGGACGCATTAAAGCGCCTGATCTGCAGTTTATTCCCGATCAGCAGGATCGGGATATCGACGCCGCTC
>MHEA01000025.1:9504-9749 GCA_001805085.1 Nitrospirae bacterium GWC2_57_9 | reverse complement strand
CCGAACGTCGAGTTCGTAAAAAGCCTTGGCGCGGACCGTGTGATCGATCATGGCAGGGATGACTTTGCAGGGGCCGGCGAGCAGTACGATATCATATTCGACGCCGTTTCCAAACGGTCTTTTCGAGAATGCAAAAGAGCGCTCGCTCCGGGCGGCATCTATATCACCACCCTTCCGTCAGCGGCTGTTATTCTCAATCAGTTCCTCTTCGGACGTTTTTCCCGGCGGAAAGCGGCTGTCATGTC
>MHEA01000025.1:8408-9440 GCA_001805085.1 Nitrospirae bacterium GWC2_57_9 | reverse complement strand
CTGCGGAGGCGCTCGCGTACAGTGAGGGCGGGAAGGCCAGAGGGAAGCACGTGCTGACCATCAGCTCCTGACAGGACGCGGGAAGGCTGCCGGGAGCGGAGCCGGAACAACACCGGAGAGAGAGGAACTATGAGAATACTGATCGGTTCTCTGCTCGTGCTCATCCTCATCCTGCTGCCCGGATTCGCCTTTGCCTGCTCCTTGCTGCAGCAGGAAAAAACATTCGTGGGCAGCCGCCCGGCGATTAAAGGCATCTGTTCGAACAACGGAATGCCTGCCATCTGTCTGTTCCGGGAGGGTACGGGCGTCGAATGCGACGGCCCTTCCGGCGGGTATACCGGTTATGATCTGTACTCGCTTATTTTTTCGGCATGCGGCTGCAGCAGCGAAGAGGAAAATGAGCTGTGGCTGAGAAAAGAGCTGGAAAAAAAATAACAGTGCAAGGGAGGACATCATGGAGTTCAGGGAAATCATCCCGGAGCGGGTCAAAGACAACCCGTTCGCCCTCATCGGTAAGGACTGGATGCTGATCACTGCGGGCGTCCCGGGCAAGTTCAATACGATGACCGCGAGTTGGGGCGGCCTGGGCGTGCTCTGGGAGCGAAAGGTCGCCTTCTGCTTCATCCGTCCCACACGGTATACCTACGAATTCATGGAGTGCACTCCGCGCTTCACGCTCTCCTTCTTCCCTGAAAAGCACCGCGCGGCGCTCACCTTCTGCGGCAGCCATTCCGGCAGGGACCGGGACAAGATCAAGGAATCGGGCCTGACGCCGGTGGAGCATGCAGACGTTCTCTACTTCAGCGAAGCGAAAGTGGTGCTCGTCTGCAGAAAACTTTATTTCCAGGACATCGATCCGGACCGTTTTCTCGATAAGGAGATCCATACTCTGTATCCGCAGAAGGATTATCACCGCATGTACGTGGGAGAGATCGAGCAGTGCCTGATCAACGAAATTTAGTCCTTTGACTTGCAGTATTCAGCATCGGGAGGAATAAATGCCTGTCTTCATAGTCAAGCCCGCCATCATCC
>MHEA01000025.1:1891-8400 GCA_001805085.1 Nitrospirae bacterium GWC2_57_9 | reverse complement strand
GGGAACAAGCCGAAGATCATCGAGGAGTACATCGGCCGCGTGAACACGAACACGACATCGGCAAGCATGGCCCGGATGAAAAGTCCTTCAGGCTGGGTCGAGCCGGGGCAGACCCCGGAATTCGATGAGTATACGCTGGTCTTGAAGGGAATGTTGCGCGTAACCACGAGGACCGGGAGCCACGATGTGCAGGCCGGTCAGGCCGTGATCGTGCACAAGGGCGAATGGGTTCGGTACAGCACTCCCGGTTCGGAAGGAGCTGAATATATAGCCCTCTGCCTGCCCGCCTTTTCACCGGAAATCGTTCATCGGGATCGCGAATAACAGCAGGAAAGCATCGCCCCCCTTTCTCCCTTGACTTTCGTTTCTCCCTCTCTTCGATGCCGTATGGTATCGGACTCTCTGCCGCAATTGCCCCCTTCCCAAAAAAATCATCTTCCGGGCTTGCCATATTCGTTTTTTTATAGTACCTTTTTCATACGGAAGCCAGAATTGCCGTCCGGTGAGGAGCAGGCATATGCAAAAGAGATCGAATTCTTTATCGCCGGAAGCAATGCTTTGCCTTGTTTCTCTGCTGGCCCTGTCTCCCTTTCTTGCGCTGGAGCTTTTCCCCGCCTTGTTCTACCGGGTATACGATGTCTCCGCCTTTCTTGTCTTTCACAATGTTTCAGAATCTTTCAGTATCATGGTCTCGCTCTCGATTTTCGGGGCGGGCTGGTATACCTATGACCGGTCACGGGACGGGCATGCCCTGTTCCTGAGCGCGTCTTTTCTCGGGATCGGACTCGTCGACTTCATGCATACCCTGAGCTACTCCGGCATGCCGGCCTTCATTACTCCCAACTCGGCCAATAAATCCACCCAGTTCTGGATAGCAGCACGGTTCCTTGCCGCCCTGGCACTCCTCGCCAGCGCCTGCATCCGGCCTGAACGGCCGGCGCGATGGCTGTCAAAATGGACATTGATGATCCTGGTGCTCGCCTGTACCGGCTTGGTTTTTACCGCTATCGTTCACTTCCCTTCCTCCCTGCCGGCGACGGACCGGGAGGGGACGGGGCTCACGGCGTTCAAGACCGCGTCGGAATACACCATCATGGGGATCCTGGCATTCGCCACTGCCGCGTACTATAACCGGTTCAGAAGGACCGGCGACCGCCTGGTGCTCACGTATGTCGCAGCTCTTATCCTGTCCTTGTTCTGCGAGCTGTTCTTTGCCGGCTACCGGAGCGTGTTCGACACCTACAACGCGCTCGGACACGTGTACAAGGTAATCGCCTTCTCCCTGATCTACAAAGGCCTCTTCGCCGCCTCGGTAAGCAAACCCTATGCGAAGCTGATCGAGACCAGCGAGCAAATGAGCTTCGACATGGCCGAAAGGACCAGGATCGAAGAGGCGCTCCGCGAGAGCGAGGAACGGTACCGGCTGATCGCGGAAAATGTAAGCGATGTCATCTGGACCCTGGATATAAAGACCCGCAGATTTACTTATGTCAGCCCATCGGTCGCCCGGCTTCGCGGGTTCACGCCGGAACAAGTTCTGGCCCAGCCGCTGGACGAAGTGCTGACGCCTTCTTCGCTTGCTGAAGTCATGCGCCGGTTGGAAGAGGTCATCCCCCGGATCGCGTCAGGCGATGCCGTTCGGGGCGGTACTCCTCTTGAGGTCGAACAGCCCTGCAAGGACGGTTCCACGGTCTGGACCGAGGTTACCGCCAATATCGTCCGGGACTGCCGGGGACAGCCCTCGGCCATACTCGGCGTTTCCCGGAATATTACGGAGCGCAAGCGGGCCGAGCAGGCGCTGGTGGAAAGCGAACGGCGGTATCGCCGTCTCGTGGAAACGGTCACTGACTATATCTATGCGGCCCGGGTGGAGAACGGGGAAGTGGCCGAAACGACCCACAGCCCGGGTTGCACGGGTGTGACCGGCTACGGGCCCGACGACTTCCGGGCGGATCCGCTGCTCTGGCGCCGCATCATTCACGAGGAGGACCGGCAGCGCGTAATCGAGCAGCTGGCCTGCCTTCTCAGGAACGAGCCGGCCGCATCCCTTGAGCACCGGGTCCTGCACCGGGACGGTTCCGTGCGATGGGTCAAGCATGTGGCGGTGCCGCGGCAGGACGAACAGGGCCTGCTGACCGCCTGGGACGGCCTGGTCTCCGATATTACCGAGCGGAAGAAGCTCGAGGACCAGCTCCGGCAGGCCCAGAAGATGGAGGCCATCGGCCAGCTCGCGGGCGGCATTGCTCACGACTTCAACAATATTCTTTCGGCGATCGTGGGTTACGGCACGCTGCTTCAGATGAAGACCGAGGCCGACGATCCGCTTCGGGCGAACATCGATCCGATCCTGGACGCGGCGGACCGCGCCGCCAACCTCACCCACAGTCTTCTCGCATTCAGCCGGAAACAGGTCCTGAAACCGGAGCCGGTAGACCTGAACGCCATCGTGCAGCATGTTCAGCGTCTCTTGAGCAGGATCATGGGTGAGGACATAGCATTGACAACGAGATTCTGGAGCGACCGGGTGGTCGTGAACGCCGACCGGGGGCAGATCGAGCAGATCCTGATGAATCTGGCGGCCAATGCGCGCGATGCGATGCCCAACGGAGGTTCCTTTGTCATCGACACGAATAATGAAGAACTGGGCGAGATGACGGTCCTGAACCAGGGGGCCGTTACGCCCGGGAGGTACGCGGTCCTGACCGTGGCGGACACGGGCACGGGCATGGATGAGGCAACGCAGAAGAAGGTCTTTGACCCTTTTTTTACGACGAAGGAGCCGGGCAAGGGGACCGGGTTGGGCCTTTCCATGGCATACGGCATCGTGAAACAGCATAACGGCTTCATTACCGTTGCGAGCGAGCCGGGGAGGGGAACCGAGTTCAGGATCCACCTGCCGCTGCTTGACCGGGCAGTGGAAGCGGAAGAGCCGGCCGAACCCGCCGTTTTCCCGGGACCGGCGCCGAGCGGGACCGAAACGGTCCTCGTGGCCGAGGATGACGACACGCTCCGGCAGCTCTCGCAGACAGTGTTGAAAGAGTCCGGCTACCGCGTGATACCGGCCTGCGACGGACAGGATGCCGTCCTGCAGTTCCGCGAGAACGCGGAAAACATCAAGATCGTGCTGCTGGACATGATCATGCCCCGGATGAACGGCCGGGAGGCCTATGAAGAGATCCGCAAGATCGATGAAAACGTCAAGGTCCTGTTCGTGAGCGGCTACACCGCGGACAAGGAAAACAACCGGGAAGGCTTCCTGGATAAGCTGCCGTTCCTGAACAAGCCCGTCCTTCCCCGCGACCTGCTTAAAAAGGTGCGTGAGGTGCTGGACTCCTAGCCCGCCTTCTTTTCTTTCCGTTGTCGTTACCGCAGTCCTATTCCCCCGCCCTTTTGATATAATAGTACAAGCTTTCACAAAACAATCGGCATCGGGCACCAAAAAACGCTTGCCTTTGAACCGCTTTTCCCCCGACAGGAAACACCGACCGGAAGACCAGCGCGCCAAAGCGCCGAAATCGCTCACAACAGGTGATCAGCATGCAGGAAGTCTTGAAAGAAACGCATAAAACAATACAGCTCAAGGATTACCGCCCCCCTGCCTATCTGATCGAAACGGTCTATCTCGAGATCGAGCTCGATGAGACCAGGACCAGGGTGCGGTCCGCCTTGACCGCGGTTGCGAACCATGACCGGAGAGAAGGCGTGCAGCCGCTCCTTCTGAACGGCGAGGACCTGGCGCTCAAGTCCCTGAAGCTCGACGGGCAGGTCCTGGGCGGACATGACTACAAGCTCGACGAGACGGGCCTGACGCTGCTGCCGGTGCCCGAACGGTTCACGCTGGAGATCGAAACGGAAGTCAACCCCGCGGCGAACACCGAACTCATGGGACTTTACCTCTCGGGCGGGAATTTTTTCACTCAGTGCGAGGCCGAAGGTTTCCGCAAGATCACCTACTACCCGGACCGCCCCGATGTAATGGCCCGGTTCTTTACTACCCTCATCGCGGACAGGAAGAAATATCCGGTCCTGCTGTCCAACGGGAACCTGATCGGTTCGGGCGAGCTCGGGGACGGCAGGCATTTCGCCAAATGGCACGATCCCTTTCCCAAGCCTGCTTACCTTTTTGCCCTGGTCGGCGGCGACCTTGCCTGCGTCAGTGACGCCTTCACCACCCTGTCCGGCAGGAACGTGGACCTGCATATCTACGTCCAACGCCACAACAAGGACAAGTGCGGGCATGCCATGGAGTCCCTCAAGCAGGCCATGCGCTGGGACGAAGAGACCTATGGCCGCGAGTACGACCTCGATGTCTTCATGATCGTGGCAACGGACGATTTCAACATGGGCGCCATGGAGAACAAGGGGCTGAACATCTTCAATTCCAAGTACGTGCTCGCCCGGCCGGAAACGGCCACGGATGGCGACTTCCAGGGGATCAAGGGCGTGGTCGGCCATGAGTACTTCCACAACTGGTCGGGCGACCGCGTAACGTGCCGGGACTGGTTCCAGCTCTCCTTAAAGGAAGGATTCACGGTGTTCCGGGACCAGCAGTTCATGGAGGAGATGACGTCGCGGGGCGTGAAGCGGATCAGCGACGTGAATATCCTGCGAAGCCACCAGTTCCGGGAAGACGCAGGCCCCATGGCCCATCCCGTCCGGCCCGAATCCTACGTGGAGATCAACAATTTCTACACCCTGACGGTCTATAACAAGGGCGCTGAGGTGATCCGCATGCTGCAGACGCTGCTCGGAATACAGGGCTTCCGCAAGGGCACGGACCTCTATTTTTCGCGCCATGACGGACAGGCGGTCACGACGGAGGATTTCGTACGGGCCATGGAGGACGCGAACCAGGCCGATCTCTCCCAGTTCCGAAGATGGTATACGCAGGCGGGCACTCCCGAGCTCCAGGTCGCCAGGAGCTACGATGCGAAGGCGAGGGCGTATACCCTCACGATCAGCCAGAAGACGCCCCCCACCCCGGGCCAGCCGTCCAAGAAGCCGCTGCACCTGCCCGTCGCGCTCGGGCTTCTCGGCAAGGACCGGAAACCGGTCCCGCTGGAGGTGAACGGCAGGCGGTCCGACGCGAACGGCACGATCGTGCTCGAGCTCAGGAAAGAGCGGGAGAGCTTCGTGTTCAATAATATTCCCGATGAGCCGGTGCCGTCTCTGCTGCGCCATTTCTCGGCCCCGGTCAAGGTAAAGCTGAACCTTACCGAAGAGGAGCGTTTGTTCCTCATGTCCTATGACGGCGACGAGTTCAATCGCTGGGATGCGGGCCAGCAGCTGGCCGTCAAGCTGCTGCTGGAACTCGTCCGGGACCATCGGCGGGGCAGGGCGCTCAAAATGAACCCTTCCTTCATCAACGCCTTCGGCAAGATCCTGGAAAGCAAGATGGACGACAAGGCCTTTCAGGCGTTCGCGCTCACGCTTCCCGGCGAGTCCTATCTCGCCGATTTCATGGACGTGATCGACCCCGAAGCCATCCATGCAGCGCGGCGGTTCATGCAGCAGTCCCTGGCTTCGGCCCTGAAGCAAACCTTCCTTGCCGTTTATTACACGAACCAGGACACCGGTCCCTACCGGATCGACCAGGAGGCTGTGGGCCGCAGGAGCCTGAAGAACATCTGCCTTGCCTACCTGATGGAGCTGAACGAGCCGCCCATCCGCAGGCTCTGCATGGAACAGTTCAGGAACGCCGGAAACATGACGGACGTGGTTGCCGGCCTTTCAGCCCTCGCCAACGCCGACTGCCCTGAACGGCATCAGGCCCTGGATTCGTTCTACCAGAAATGGAAGGACGATCAGCTCGTGATGGACAAGTGGCTTTCCATCCAGGCGGTGTCCCCGTTGCCCGACACCCTGGAGGTCGTGAAAAAGCTGATGGGTCATCCTGCCTTTATCCTCCGGAACCCCAACAAGGTGAGGTCCTTGATCGGGGCCTTTACGCAGGGCAACCCGCTCCGTTTCCACGATCCCGCCGGAACAGGCTATGCTTTCCTCGGCGACGTGGTGTTGGCCCTCGATCCCGTGAACCCCCAGATCGCTGCCCGGCTCGCGTCCGGGTTCACGCTCTGGAAGCGGTACGAAGAGGACCGCCAACGCTTGATGAAGGCCCAGCTCGAACGGATCGGGAACGCGCCGAACCTCTCGAAAGACGTGCATGAGATCGTTTCGAAGAGCCTGGTCTAGCCGCATCCGCCGGCAATGTCCGCGAACCGATCAGCCCCGACGCAGCTCCCGGTTCAAAAGGAAGGTCAGCGCCCGCTCCAAAGGAAATCATTCAGTTGTCGATGACGAACCCGAGGTCCCGGGGCTGACCGGGGAAATACCGCGTGCATCCGGCTACCGGGTGATCGCCTGGCGGAGAGGTCGCCCGGCTGGTTCGCACCCTTAATACTGCTTGCTTTCCCGCCAGTTCCGACCTGGCGTACCGTCTTATTCTTATTGGGTCTTCAAATTTTCCTGCCTGTCCCTGAATGCGCAATCCCCCCCCACATCTTATTCCC
>MHEA01000025.1:1109-1836 GCA_001805085.1 Nitrospirae bacterium GWC2_57_9 | reverse complement strand
ATTCTTCAATTGTTGCAACTTTTATCTTAAAATAACAATTTTTTCGTTAAGGTCTCCTTTATGTTCGCTCCTCGAAAAAGCTTCCTGATCCTTTTTTTTATCTGCCTCGCATTGGTCCTCCCCTGCGGAGCGGCCCAGGCCGAATTCAAAAGAACAAAGATAGCAGTGCTCGACTTCCAGCTTCAGGGCGGCCGCAACCAGACCGAGGATATCGGCAAGATCGTCGCTGAATGGCTCATCACCGCACTCGTAAAGGAGGGCCGGTTCGACGTGATCGAACGGCGGCTGCTGAACAGGGTTCTGGAGGAGCAGAAGATAGGTGCCACCGGCATTGTGGACCCGGGAAGCGCTTCAAAGCTGGGGAAGGTCCTGGGCGCCAGGATCGTGATCACCGGTTCCGTCCTCGAGTTCCAGAACATCCTCGAGGTGAACGCCCGGATCATCGAGGTCGAAAGCAGCTCGATCATCGCCGCGGAAAGCGTGAAGAGCACGAGTGCGGTCAGGCTGGAAGACCTCGTCGTCGATATGGCCCAGAAGATCATCAAGGACTTTCCCCTTGAGGGGTACGTGGTGCAGCGGCAGGAGAACACGGTCCTGATCGACCTGGGCCAGGGTGCGGGGGTCAGGAAGGGAATGCAGTTCGTGGTCTTCAAGGAGGGCCGGATCATCAAACACCCGAAAACAGGCGAAGTCCTGGATGTGGAGACCCTCGAGGTCGGGCACGTTG
>MHEA01000025.1:783-1059 GCA_001805085.1 Nitrospirae bacterium GWC2_57_9 | reverse complement strand
CGGAGCGCTGTCCAGGGCCAGCTGGTCCAGAACGGGGAAGACCATCGGCCAGAGCCGGTTCACGTCGAACCCGTGAAGAGAAAGTCCCGGGAAAAGAGCGGGAACAGGCCGGAACGAAGAGTGAACATACCGTCCCCTACATTCTAAAAGGGCGGATCATCCATATCTAAACAGGAGGAGAATCATGAAGAGAACCATTTTGCTGTTGACCGTGGTTGCAGTACTCATGGGAGCGACGTCAGCTTTTGCCGAGGTCAAAACAACCCTCAGTGTAAA
>MHEA01000025.1:513-734 GCA_001805085.1 Nitrospirae bacterium GWC2_57_9 | reverse complement strand
GCAAGGCGTTCCTGGGAGCGAGCTATCTGAAGTCAACCTCTAATTATGAAGCTTCTGACTGGTCCACGGCCGGCGATAAGATGGAGTTCGACCGTGCTGACACGGACCTGACGCTGGGCGTCATGTTCACGCAGCATTTCGGCGCATTTGTAGGCTACAAGAAGATAGAAGCGGATATGACCTATTATGATAACACGGGCGCGCATTTTGCGTTCCATGAC
>MHEA01000025.1:300-442 GCA_001805085.1 Nitrospirae bacterium GWC2_57_9 | reverse complement strand
CTACGGCAATTTTGCTCTTCTGAGCGTGGAGCAGGAATTCCAGGACAACATCGGCGGAACCACGCCGTCATTCGATATGATCGGAACTTCCTTTGAGCTCGGCAGCGCATTTGCTTTTAACGAGTGGCTTTCCGCGAACCTG
>MHEA01000025.1:0-286 GCA_001805085.1 Nitrospirae bacterium GWC2_57_9 | reverse complement strand
GTCTTTCTGGGGCGATGATTCAAGTGGGGACGATCATACCCAGGAGTTCTACGGTATAACCCTCGGCTTGGGCGCTACCTTCTAACAGGCAGACAGTCAGTCAGGTAAACAAAAAGGCAGCCTCTGGTGAGGCTGCCTTTTTTCGTTCTCCCGGGGCCGGACCTACGGTATGGTCTTGATTGCTTCGTTCGAAAAATCGCTTTCAGCTCCGCTGCTGTTCACCGCCTTCACCGCGAAATAGTAGGTCCCCTGGGCAAGGGTATTGATGGTATAGGTCGTCACATTC
>MHEA01000024.1:5729-8388 GCA_001805085.1 Nitrospirae bacterium GWC2_57_9 | reverse complement strand
GCTCGCCAGCCCCCGAAATAACCAGCCCTCACCTTGACAAAAACCGACCCAGTATATAATCTTTTATTTACATCCCGCTCGCATTAACGCTCCGCATTGGGGCCGCCTCAGGGTCGGTTATCTGCCTTCCATCGAAGGGTAGTCATGCATCGGTCATGCTCCGAAGATCCTGGTAAACTTCAATTGTCGACAACTCACTGCAGGATAAAAAATTGGAATGGAAAAGACAGGCGAGATTGAGATGCTTCTTCGGTCGCCTTCAATAATGACCGTAACGGAGTTATTAATGCTCCGCGGTTCGTCCGCTCGCCGGCGCATCGGGCCGCTGCATGATGAAAACCAGCGGCAGCACGCACAGGATCAGGAGGCAGATCGTAAAGAACGCATCCGTGAAGGCCAGCGTGTTCGCCTGTCTCAGCAGTTCCCCATAGATCACGCCGTCCGCGCCTGAAGCCGTGACCCCTTTTTCCGCCAGGGCCGATCCGATCCGGTCATGGTAGATCTGGTAAGCGGGATCAAAGGGCGTGAGATTCTCCGCGAGCCGGGTCTGGTGGAGCTGGGCCCGGCGGGACAGGATGGTTGTGGTGATCGCGATGCCGAAGCTGCCGCCCAGGTTTCTGAGCAGGTTGTACAGGGAGGTAGCTTCGGTCATGTTCTCCCGGGGGATATGGGAAAGCGTCATGGTCGTGAGCGGGATGAAGGTGAGGCCCATGCCGAGGCCGAGGGCGACACGCGGCCAGACAAAGGTCCAGAAATCGGTGGTCAGCGTGAAGCGGGACATCATGTAGGTGCTGAGCGCGCAGATGGAGATGCCCACGGTCAGGATCCGCTTGGGGTTGACCTTGTTCACGAGTTTCCCTGCCAGCGGCATGGTCAACAGCGTCGCGATCCCTCCGGGGCCGAGCACCAGTCCGGCGTAGTAGGAGGTATAGCCCATCATGCTCTGGAGGAATATGGGCAGAAGCACGATGCTCCCGAAGAGGTTCAGGAAAACGAAGAACATGACCGTGGCGCCGCTCGTGAACGTCCGGTCCCTGAACACCTTCAGGTTCACGATGGGGTGCTCGGAGTAGTACTCGTTGACCAGGAGCAGGGCCAGCGAGACCACCGAGATGACGGTGAAGGTCAGGATCAGGTCGGAACCGAACCAGTCCTCGCTTTCTCCCTTGTCCAGGACGAACTGGAGCGCGCCGAGGCCTACGGCCAGGAACGCCAGTCCCCAATAGTCTATCTTCATCTTCTGCCGCTTCATGTACGGCGGGGCCTCGATGACGATGATGTTCATGATGATGGACAGGATGCCGATAGGGATGTTGATATAGAAGATCCACCGCCAGGACCAGTTGTCCGTGATCCAGCCGCCGAGGAGCGGGCCCGCGATCGGGCCGAGCATGGCGCCCAGGCCGAAAATGGCCATGGCTGTGCCGTGCTTTTCTCTGGGAAAGCTTTCGAGCAGGATGGATTGGCTTATCGGAACGAGTCCTCCGCCCCCGAGCCCCTGGAGAACGCGGAAAAAGACAAGGCTTTCGAGGCTCCAGGCGGAGCCGCACATGAAGGAGCTGAAGGTGAAGAGCGCGATGGAGGCGATCTGGTAATTCTTCCTGCCGATCAACCGAGCGAGCCAGCCGGCCATAGGGATGACGATGGCGTTCGAGACGAGGTAGGCAGTGATGGTCCAGGTCGATTCGTCGAGCCCGGCTGAGAGCGAGCCCCTGATGTGATTCAGGGACACGTTCACGATCGAGGTGTCGATGATCTCGATCAGGGTTGGCAGCATCACCGTGAAGGCGATAAGAGCGCGACTGGTTGTTTTATGCTGGAGGGTGGGAGAACTCATTTTGTATTCGCTGAGAATCGCGGTTAAACATCGGATCAAAAACCAGCATCCGGTCTTTATCCGTGTTCATCCGTGTCCATCCGTGGTTAGAATTTAAGTTTCTTAATTTACTTCGCGAGCACCGTTGGTTCCACGGACATGCCGATCCGCAGGACATGGTCCCTGTCCGCGCCCTGGTCGAGCACGATCTTGACCGGGATGCGTTGCACCACTTTTACGTAGTTGCCCGTGGCGTTCTCCGGCGGGAAGAGCGAGAAGCTGACGCCGGTCCCGGCCATGATGCTGTCCACTTTGCCCGTGAAAGTCCTGCCGGGATAGGAATCGACTTTTAACTTCACGGCCTGGCCGGGCTGGATGTTCTTCATCTGCGTTTCCTTGTAATTCGCCACCACATAGAGGCCCTCAAGGGAAACGACCGCCATCAGGGGCTGTCCGGTCTTGACCTGATTCCCCGTCTGTACGTTCTTCTTGGTCACGTAACCATCGGCCGGAGCAGTCAGCGTCGTGTAGTTCAGGTTCAGTTCCGCCTGGCGCAACTGCTCTTCAGCAAGTTTCACCTGCGCCTCTGCGATCTCATGGGCGGACACTGCCTTGTCACGACGTTCGGCGGAGTTCACTTCCTTGGTGAACAGGGCCTCAGCTCGTTTGCGTTCGCGCTCGGCATAGCGGAGGTTGGCCCGCTGCAGCTCAAGGTTGGCCCGGGCAGCAGCGGCTTTGGAACGGTAATCGGCCGGATCGAGTTCGACAAGCAGCTCACCTTTTTTCACGGCCTGGTTGGAAGATACGTGCACGGCCTTGACGGCCCCGTCGACTCGCGCTGCG
>MHEA01000024.1:0-5616 GCA_001805085.1 Nitrospirae bacterium GWC2_57_9 | reverse complement strand
CGTAAAGGCCTTTTTTTTCTTGTGGCCGTTGTTGCCCGGTGTCTGTTGCGGATCTGCCATTATTTCACCTCAAAAAAATCGAAGCACGAATATCTAAATTCTAAACAATATCGAATTTCAAATTACTGAGACGGAACCGATGATGGATCTGTTGGTTTTGCTTCTTATTTAGGATTTCGTGCTTCGGATTTGGTGCTTGCTTCTGCCCCGTACATTCCCGTCAGATCCCTGCCCATGGCGTAGAGCAGGCCCGCCTCGGCCCGTTCGAACCCGTAATGGGCGCGCAGGCTGCCGGACTGCGCGGCGGTCAGGAGCGTGACCGCATCGAGCACCTCGATCGCCGTCCCGACCCCTTCCTGGTACCGCAGCCGTTGCAGACGGACGTTCTCTTCGGCCTGGGCCACGGCGGTCTTCGTCACTTCTATCTGCTGCGCCGAGCTTTGGAGGTTCAGAAAGGCTGCCTGCACGTCGAGCCGAACCGCGTCCACGATCTTTTCCCGCGTGGTCCTGAGCGAGAACAGTTCGCTCTTGCCGATATGCACCCGGGCGCTTGTGGCGCCTCCTGCCAGCAGGTTTATGTTCACACCCGCGATCAGCGACCAGTTGTCGTCGTGGACCTGGTACTGGTTCTCGGTGTAATCATACCCCCCGGAGAGGTAGAAGGTGGGCAGATACTCGGCCCGGGTTGACTGGATGCTTTCCTCCTTGGCGCTGATGGAGGCGTCGATGACGCGGATCTCGGGGCTTTCGGCTTCGGCAGCGGACCAGGCCGACTCCAGGGTGATGCCCGCAGAAGGCCGTTCAGCCACCTCCTCGAGCAGGACCGCATCGTTCAGGGGCCGGAGCAGGAAGCTGTTGATGCGCGAGGCCCGGAGCGACCGGTTGTTCTCGGCAACGAGAAAGCGTTGGCGCGAATCAGCGAGCGCCACATCGGCCTGAAGCACTTCGTTCCTGGTGACCACTCCGGCATTGAACCGAACCTCGGCATCGTGCTTGTGCGCCTCGTACTGCTTCACCTCTTCAATGGCCACCTGGAGCAGCTTGTCCGCTTCAAGCAGGTCGAAGTAGGCGAGAATAAAATCCAGGGCCGAACGGTTGCGCGTCCGCAGGGTTTCCACCTCGCGCGCCCTGAGTCCGAATTTGGCCGCATCGACGGATGAGGACGTTCGTCCGAAGTCGTATAACAGCTGGGTAGCTCGTATGCCGTAGCTCGTGAACTGGTCCTGCGACGTGGCCATGGACCCAAAGGGGGTCAATGCCCCCGGCTGGTACCGAAGCCAGGTCTCGCGGCCATACAGGTCCACCTGCGGAAGCCAGGGAGACCGGGCAAGGGAAACAGTTCCCCGGGCAGCTTCTTCATTCGACCGGGCGATCCTGATATCGCGGCCGGAGTCGGCAACGATTTTGAGCCCCTCCTCGAGCGTGAGCGGCCGGCCCGTGGACGGAAGCAGGAGCAGGAACAGGAAAGCTGCGGCAGACAGTAGTGGTTTCATGGCGTTATCCTCGCGGGTGATATTCCAAATGTAAGTGGGCACTATACTACAATAAAAAGAAAAAAAAAGGAAGAAGCAAAGAAATCAAACGTAATCAGAAGGGGGAAGTTGTAACCGGGGTAATGTTGGCCATGATGGCCATTATGATGCTTCGGCGGGATGCATTGGATGCACGGAGAACACCGGCATGGAAAACCGTCATGATGGGAGCGAACACAAGCGTGATCCAGGGGTTGACAGATAGTGGAAGAAGGCTAAGATTATAGCAGAATACCGGACAATTAATACCTGCATAAAAAACGTGAATGAGGAGGAAAAAGGATGAAACAGTTTATGGCAGCAGCGGCAATACTCGCAATAACTGCAGCAACCGTCTTTGCACAAATGGGCGGGGACGGGATGATGGGCGGCGGTTCGGGACAGCAGGGCAGCATAACGGAATAATGGGCTCACAGCAGTCGCAGCAGATGATGGGAAACCAGATGATGACCCAGGAGATGATGCGCGACATGTCGAGCATGATGTCGCAGATGAACGACATGATGCAGCGGATGCCCGGAGCTATACAGTCGGGGACCATGGACCAAAGCAGGATGATGAACATGTCGAAGATGATGGATGAAATGTCCGTGAGTATGAAGGAAATGTCCGGACAGACGGCAAAAGGAACAATGGATCCCGCGCTCATGAAAAAAATGCGGGCCGCATGAAGGATATGAATCAAACAATGAGTTCAGTCCAGAAGGAAAAATGACATGAAGCGGCGTGTGAACGTCTTGAATGTTTTTTTACAAGGATTGAACAGCGAATCAAGCAGGAAAAAGACGATGGTAGTAACATACTCGGTTCACACGCTGCTTGTTTTGCTTCTGATCGGATTACTGCCGATTACTGCAGGAGCAGCCGATGGCCGAGGGTATCTCGATTTTAACGGTGGATACAAGACCGGGGATTTCGGCACGGCCACCAAATCCAGTCTCTATTATTTTTCGCCTGCACTGGGGTTCGTAACGCCGGATCATGATGTCAGCGTCACGCTCCCCTTTCTTTTTCTGACCAGCAAAACAGCAGGACTTACCGACACCGAAGAGGGGCTCGGGGATATTATTCTCCGCGGGGGGATGGTGCTGGTTCCGGAGCACGGGAGCGGATTTTCTCTTACAGGTTCCCTCGCTGTTAAAGTGCCGACTGCGGATGAGAAAAAAGGCTTGGGTACCGGGGAAACTGATTACGGAGGTTCCGTTGCGTTTCGACAGCGTATCGGCCAGAACCGGTTCACGTTATCGGCTGGTTGTATAAAAGTGGGCGGGCTATACTTTCCCGCTCGGAATTGCTGGTCTGGTATGAAGGAAGGCGCTCATTGATCCCCGGCGCAAAGAACCCTCAGGAGATAAACGTCGCGTTCTTCCATATCCTCAACCGTGACTACTCCATCAAGGGGAGCTCTTTTGCGGGACTTTACAATGGAGGAGACCAGATCTTGGGCTCAACCTCGGCATCGTCAGATGGTTCTAGGTCCAGCCTCATTTACCTGCCGGCAGCCAGAAATTCTCTAAATTTTTGGGGTGGCAGCGGTTTGCTGAAACATAAAACCCGTGAGGCTCGTCGCATTCAGATTCTCGGAGAAGGAAAGATTCTCCTCCACATCGGCAACCGTCCTGATGGACATCCTGCGGGCCGGTGACGTGACCGCTGATGATCGGCCGGTCGTCGGCATCCGCTTCGATATCCCGGAAAAAGGATGGTCGATTTTGAATCAGCAAACGCTTCAAATGGCTCAACGAAGAGTATCCAATTCCAAAATCGTCGATGAGAGCTGACTTCCCTGTTATACGTCAGTCAAGGACGACGCCTGGGGGAGAAATTGCTTTATGGATGATTCAGAGGAAGTACGTCGATGCATATACTGCGGAATGAGACTTGAGGCAGGGAGCTTTATCAAAAAGCCGGATGGGGCTTATTGCTGTGAAGATTGCTTTTTCAGAGGGACCTATCTCGACGGTGTTGTCAGCAAAATAGAGGCGAGTTATCTGGCAACAATCCAGGCATTTGTGAGCGCCATTGACGCGCGCGAACATGAAGTAGGCAACCATTCCTACCGGGTCACCCAGTTCGCCCTCATGATAGGCAATACCTACGGGATAAAGGACAGGGACCTCGTTGACCTGTACTGTGGATCGCTCCTGCATGACATCGGCAAAATCGGCGTGCCTGATTCAGTCCTCCTAAAGGAAGGACCGCTCTCGCCGGAAGAACAGGAGATGATGCGGCGGCATCCGGATACCGGCTACGGCATTGTCAGCCACATAGGATATCTCGAGAAAGCGTCCGAGATCGTCCGGGCGCATCATGAACGTTTCGACGGCAAAGGGTATCCCCGGGGGCTGAGCGGAACAGAGATCCCGTCCGGAGCCCGCGTCTTCGCCGCGGCGGACACGCTTGACGCGCTGACGGTAAAGCGGCCCTACCATGAAGCCGTTACGTTCGAGAAAGCGCAGCACGAAATTCTCTCGGCCTCGGGGAAATCCTTCGACCCCGGAGTGGTTGACGCTTTCATGAGGGCTTCGGACGAACTCCGAGAAACAATCGGGAAAATCCTGATTCCAATGAGAGAATAAAGAGGAAAGAAATGAAAGGAGAAATGTAACAAGGCTCCGCCCTGGTCCTTGATTATTAGGAAGTCATGACCATAGCAAAAAAACTGAGGATGATCGTCCTGTTGTCAGCCGGAACCGTACCTGTATTCATTCTTCTGTTCGCCCTGGCTTTTATGATGCAGAGCAGGGCACAGGAGAGGATGACTGCCTCGGATTCCATCGCACGGGCTGCAGCCGAGATCAATATTCACAGCGGTCATTATCTGAGACATCCCGAAGAAAGTATGTATGCAAAGTGGATGGGTGCCTATAATTCAGCGGCAAAAATCCTGAAACAGATGCCGGTCAAAGACACGGAGAACCGGGTCGTCGTAGACAGGATGCTGCGAAACCTCTCCGAAATGAACACTTTCTTTTCAGAACTGGCCGCCTCTTCCGAAAAAGGCCGCCGCATGCTGAGTTCGCGTACGGCCGATGCGCTAATCATGCGCGCGGGCGAACTGACCGAAGACGCCTTTCGCCTTGTCGCCGTGAGCGATGAGGAGATCAGAAGCCTGAACCGGGTGCTGATCGAGCTGTTTACCATCATCTCCGTACTTCTGACCCTGGCCGTCCTGCTGACATCGGTCGCGCTCGGAAGAAGGATCTCAGGTCCGATAAACAAGCTACGCGCGGGCACCGAAGTGATCGGGTCGGGCAACCTTGACTACCGCACCGGGATCCGGTCGGATGACGAAATAGGACAGCTTTCCGAAGCGTTTGATCAGATGACGGCAAGCCTGAAAACGATTACCGTTTCGAGAGATGATCTCGCGAACGAGGTAGCGGAACGCATACGGGCTGAAGAGGCACTGCGGCAGAATCAACGATTCCTGGAAACAGTTATCCGCAATGCGCCGGCATGCATAAAGCTCGTTGCCGAGGACGGCTCCCTGCTTCAGATGAATCCTGCAGGGCTCAGTATATTGGAAGCCGATTCAATCGAACAGGTGCAGGGAAAAAATATTTCTTCCTGCGCTTCCTTTAAATACCAACCGGCTTTTATGAACCTTATAAAAGAGGTTTTCCAGGCGAAAACAGGAACGCTCGAGTTTGAGGCGGTCAGCCTGAAGGGAAAACCTCTCTGGCTTAGCACGAACGCCGCGCCGCTGTATGACAATGCGGGAACCATAACGGCCCTTCTGGGGATCACCGTTGATATTACCGAGCGGAAGAGGTCGGAGGAAGAGCGCGAAAAGCTGATCCGTGAACTTGCCCGGTCCAATAAAGAGCTGGAACAATTCGCCTATGTCGCCTCGCATGATCTGCAGGAGCCGCTTCGGATGGTCACCGGGTTTGTCAGCCTTCTTGAACAGAAGTATAAGGGCCGGCTGGACGAGAAAGCGGATAAATATATACGCTTTGCCGTGGACGGTTCTGTGCGCATGCAGAAGCTTATTGAAGGCCTGCTTGCCTATTCCCGCGTTTCCACTCGGGGAGGAGAGTTCAAGCGGGTTGAGCTCGTGGAGGTTTTTCATGAAGCAGTG